>JBJXHB010000242.1:0-5203 GCA_046160725.1 Aquabacterium sp. | reverse complement strand
GGACATGGTGGCCGGCATGGACAGCCTGTGGCTCGACTTCACCAAGGGGCTCGGCACCGGCGTTGGCGCGGTGCTGGTCGGCAGCAAGGAGTTCATTGGCGCGGCCTGGCGCTGGAAGCAGCGGCTGGGCGGGTCGATGCGTCAATCGGGCATGCTGGCCGCTGGCTGCATCCATGCGCTGGATCACCACATTGACCGGCTGGCCGACGACCACGCCAATGCCAAGCGCCTCGCCCGCGGCTTGGGCCAGGTGCCGGGCATCATTCCGGAGGAGCCGGAGACCAACCTGGTGTTCTTCAACACCGAAGGCACCGGCATGACCGCGGCGCAGTTGTCCGACCATGCGCGCAAGCACGGCGTGGCAGTCTCGACCAACGGCAAGTACCGTGTCCGTGCCTGCACCCATCTGGACATCACCGCGGCGATGATCGACGAGGCGGTCCATGCGATCGGCGCGGCGGTCAAGGCGGCCTGACCGCGTGCCGGCATGCGGGGGGATGACACCCCCCGCGATCGGACCAGGCTGTGGCTGTAGCGAAATGGCTTCCGACTGACGGCCTATCACGTTTCAGGACAGGAAAAATTCGATGGCACTCACGGTTTCCCAGGCACTGGCGGCCTTTGCCAGCGACACTTTGCCCAATGGCACCATCATCGCCGATACCGGGCGCCTGGTCGCAGAGAACATCGACGCCCTGTTGCCGTTGGTCACGGCCGGCAAGATCGCCGGCATCGAGCTGACCAATGGTGGCCGGCCGTCGATCGTGGTGACCTCGGCCCAGCGCACGGCAGATGCCACGGTCCTGGCCCTGATCACCACGCCGTTTACGCTGCAACAGCGCATCACCGCGGCGGCGGCGTCCGGCGCGACCTTGGCGACCGGGTTTCAGGCGCTGGGCGTCTGGGATACCGGGGCCAATATCGCTGCCAACCTGCCGGCGATCCAGGCGCTGTGGCGCGCCGGCACGCTCGGCCTGGTGCGCCTGACCGACAGCAATCCGGTGTTCTCGCTCAGCGCCGCCCAGGTTGCTGCCAATATCGACGTCCTGCGCAGCATCGGCTCGCCGTTCACCATTGTCCTGACCGATGGCGGCACACCCACCATCACCCTGCCGGTATGGACAACCAGCGCGGACGCCTACAACGAGGTGCTCAAGAGCATCACCACGCCGTTCAACCTGACCTTGGCTGGCCCCCTGCGTGCCAACTCACTTGCCACCATCGTCGCGAACGCTGAGCGGTCGACCCTTGGCGACAACCCGGTGGCGGCCAATCCGATCGCCCCGCTGGGCACCCTCAACACCACACAGCTGCCAAGCGGGCTCAAGATTCTTGACCTTCAGTCACGCCTGTCCGGTTATCTCGAAACCCTGCAACTGGCCGCCCTGGCCGGCAAGATCGCCAGCATCACGATGCGCGATGGCGGGCTGCAGGTGCTCAGCTTGACCCCTGCCGAAGTGACCAGCAACACAGCCGCCTTGCCCCTATTCTCGCCGAATTTCCAGCTCTCTCAGGTGATATCAGCGGCACAGGCCGCGGCGCCGACCCTGGATGGGCGCTTTGCCAATTTCACCGTGGCCGATAGCGTCGCCAACATTCTGGCCAATGTGGATGCCATCGATGCGCTGATGCGCCAAGGCCGGCTTGGCCGGCTGCGCTTCACCGAGGCAACGCCCAACCTGACGATGACCGCGGACCAGCTTGGCCGGGCCGCTTTGATCCTCAGCCAGGCGAGCGAGAACACCCTGGTCATTCACCTCAGCGATGCCGGCACGCCGACCGTGACAATTGCCGGCAACGTGTTGTCGGTCAGCAATGTGCGGGCGAACGTGCTCACCCAGGTCGTCGGCAACTATAACCTGGTGGTCAGCGGCAACATCAGCGTGGGTCGGGCAGGCACGATCCTCACCGAAAACACCAAGGTGCTGGCCAGCCTGACCTCGGTGCGGATCGGCGATTTCGTCGGCAATCTCAACACCACCACCAACCTCGCGACCCTGACCAGCCTGACCAACAGCGGCAAGCTGACCGGCATCGACGTGTTGAGCAGCGGCGTCCAGCAGATGGGGCTGTCCGCAGGACAGATCAGCGCGAACAGCGCGGCCCTGGCGCTGATCACAACGCCGGTCGTGCTCGGCACATCGGCGCCGTCGTTTGTCACGCTGAGTGCGGCGGCCTTCCAGGCGCAGCTGGTGTCGCTGGAGGCGCAGGTTCGGGCTCGCACGCTGGATCTCATTGCACTTGTCGAGTCCGACGTGATTTTCTCGTTGAGCGCGGCGACGCTGGGCGCCAACATCGACGCATTCGGCGTACTCGATACCGGCACCCTGAGCTATGAGATCAACCTGACGGACCCCGGCACGCCGAATTTCGCCCTGGCGCCGTGGCAGGTGACCAATGCCAATCTCCAGGTTCTCGCCAGCATTGTCAGTGTCGGCTCATATACCGTCAGTGTGACGGGCGCGCTCAGCGCCAGCCAGGCCGCCGCGCTGGGCAATTCGGGCCAGACCGCCAAGCTGGCTGGTGGCGTGGCCATGGTGGATTTCCTGGTCAACTGGACGTCCAACCTCTCCGGCCTCAGAACGCTGCAAGCCGCCGGCAAGCTGACCAGCACGACGCTTCTGGACGTCGGGCCGGTACGCATCAGCCTTGACGCTGCGGCCATCGCGCTCAATGCCGGGCTGCTGTCCACGATCGTCAGCTCCACCACCCTGTCTCAGATTGTGACCGCCGCCGCGGCAGGATCAACCGCGCTCACGGGCAGTGTCGACAGCCTCACGGTCACCGATAGCTCTGCCAACATCATCGCCAACCTTGCGTCGCTGCAGAACCTTGCGGTGAAGGGCACGCTTGTCGCCATCAACGGCCTCGCCGGCGCGATCAACTTGTCGGCAGCGCAGGTCGCAGCCAATGCACAGGCGCTGCTGCGGGCAGGCACCGGCTACACCATCACGCTGAGCGATGGCGGCACGCCAACGATCACGCTGCAGAACTGGCAGATCGGCACCGACATCGCGACGCTGCTCGGGCGGATCACCTCGCCGTATACGCTGGCCATCAACGGATCGATCCGGCCGAACCGGGCGGCCACGTTGGTCAGTGCTGGTGCCACCATCTACAACCATCTCGCCGCCGGGGCGCTGACCGTGCGCGAGACCCCGGCGACCCTGCGCGGCTCGCTGCCGCAGCTGCTGACCCTGGCCAATGCCGGCAAGATCGGCAGCATCGACACGCGCGGGGGGCGGCCGATCTTCAGCCTGACCGAGGCCGAGGCGATCACCTATGCGCCGGTGCTGGCCCTGATCAACACGCCCTACACGCGCAGCCTGATCGTCACCGTGGCCCAACTCGCCACGGCCACCCTGCCGACGGGTTTCCTGGGCTTCACCGTGGTCGACAGCGTGGCCAATGTGCTGGCGGGGATCGCGCAGATCCAGGCGGTCGCGGTGACCGGTAAGCTTGATCGGGTCGACTACACTGATGCCGCACCGCGCATCGTCACCAGTGCCGCCGCGCTGTCGGCAAATGCCGCTGCCTTCGCTGCCCAGGACATTGACGGCTATCCCGTGGAGCTGACCGATGCGGGGACGCCGACCGTCACCGTGCCAGCCCATCTGCTGGGCGGCTTCTTCTTCCGTAACGCAACCTTGGATGCCATCACCGGGCCGTGGAGTCTTCAGGTCAACGGGCGCGTCTCGGTCGGAACGGTCACGGCGATCGTGGCAGAGAACAACAACGTCAAGGCCCGCCTGGCCGGCAAGCTCGATGTCGCCGGCTTCAGCTTCGAAATCGCCCCCGACATCGACTACCTCCTGGCCCTGCACCAGGCCGGCAAGCTCAACACGCTCGACATCCTGGACACCAATGCCGCCACCTTCACCCTGACCATAGCCCGTGTCGCGGCGCTGGAGGGCGTCTTCGGCCTCACCACCGATCCGTACATTCTGAAGACGGAGACCGGCACCACGGCGCGGACCGCCACAGCCGATCTGGCGCGCGTGATCGACACGGCGTTCGACGTCAACCACGCCATCGACCTGCGTGACATGGCGTTCTCGCCCGCCGGCCTGTCCTTCGTCTACAGCGCCGGCAGCCTTCAGGTGCTGCGCAACGGCGCGCCGCAGGGCACCGCCGCGGTCACCGCGGCGCCTGGCGTGACCTACGACAACACCAGCTTCTACGTCGCGCCAGACGGTGCGGCGGGCACGCGGATCAAGGCGATCGACGCCACCATCGGCGCGCTGGCGGTGACCAACACCACGACCAGTACTTCGTTTGCCACCGGCGGCACCTTCTTCGACGGCGCCATCGGCTATCTCCAGCGCCAGTTCATCAACCCCACTGGCGGCAGTGTGGCGGTGGGGGCGAACATCCCCAACGTGTTCCTGCATGGCGGCGGCCTGCGCGGCGGCAATGCGCTCCAGGTGCTGTCGGGCCGCAACGTCATCGACGGCGGCACCGGCTCCAACTTCCTGGTCGGCGGCCTGGGATCGGGCCCGGACAACGCCGACACCTTCTTCCTCGACGGCCGCGGCGGCGGGGTGAGCTGGGGCACGGTGGTGAATTTCCAGGCCGGCGACGCGGTCACCTTCTGGGGCTGGAAGGACGGCATCACCACTTTCGACTGGTTCGCCGATGCCGGCGCGCCGGGCTTCCAGGGGGCGACGATCCATGCCCGGCTCAATGGCGGCTCTGGCGACTATGACGCCTCGATCACCTTCACCGGCATCGACCTTGCCACCGCCCAGTCCTGGACCATCCTGACCGGCACCACCGGCGGGCTGAACACCTACGCCTATATCCAGGCCACCTGACAAGCGGGGTTCACAGGTACTTGCCGCGCTCCAGGATCTCCAGCGTGTATTCCTTGTAGGTCATGCCCAGCGCCTCGGCCCGCTCCAGCCGGCGCAGGGCGATCTCCCGTCCTGGCGTCTTCCACACCGCCCTGGATTTCTTGTGCCAGATCCAGCCCTTCCACGAGGCATCGCCGGGATCCTCATCCTCCAGCGGCGGGCCGCCATTGTCGCCCAGCTTCGCCTCACGCATCGGCCAGTTCCTTGAACATGAAGATGGTGCGCTCCGGCACGCCGGCGGTGTTCAGCGCATAGGCCGGGATGATGCCGCCAACCTGCCAGCCCAGCGCCAGGTAAAGCCGATGCGCCGCCTCGCCCGCGGTATCCAGCACCAGGGTGCGCTTGCCCTC
>JBJXHB010000241.1:0-10523 GCA_046160725.1 Aquabacterium sp. | reverse complement strand
CCCGCTATGGTTTCGAGGGGGCGTCGCTGGAGGCCATCGGTGCCGCGGCAGGGCTGAGCCGGCACCACCTGCTCTACTATTTTCCGAGCAAGGAGGCGTTGTACCGTCGCGTGCTGGACGACGTGGTGACGCAATGGCTGCAGGGCATGGGCGAGCTGGCGGCCGGCGACGACCCGGCCGCGGCGTTGCGCCGCTACATCGGTGCCAAGCTGCGCAGCGCGCGCGAGCGGCCGGACGGCTCGCGCGTGTTCAGCCGCGAGGTGATGGCCGGTGCGCCGCTGTACGGCGACGCCCTGGTCGAGCGCGTGCTGCCCGTGTTGAAGGCCGACGTGCGGGTGTTCGAGCGCTGGGCCCGCGGCGGGCAGGTCCGGCGCCTGAACTACACCCACCTGATGTTCGTGCTGTGGGCCGTGACGCAGGCCTATGCCGACCTGGCGCCGCAGTTCGCGCTGTTGCTGGGCAAGCCGGCCCTGGAGGAAGCCGATTTCGCGGCTGCCCAGCGCGTGATCGAGTCACTGGTGCTGGCCGGCCTGGACGTGCGCGACACCTGAACCAGCCTTGCGGTCGGCAACAGGCTGTCAAGGCTGGTGGCGGGCGTCATCCAACGGCAGGTCGACCTCCAGGCGCGTGCCGCGTCCGTCCTCGCCGGGCAGCCAGCGGATGGCCGCACTTAGACGCTGGGCCCGGGTGCGCATGTTGCGCAGGCCCCTGCCGGGTGGCCGCGCCGGGTCCATGCCGCTTCCATCGTCCTCGATGCTCAGGCGCAACACGCCGGCGGCATCGTCCTGCGTGGTGGCGACGCGGATCCGGCCGGCGCCGGCATGGTGGATGACGTTGGCCAGCGCCTCCTGGACGATGCGCGCCAGCTCGCGCGCCTGCGACCCCTTCAGTACCGCCAGGTGCGGCGTGGCCACCAGGCGCCACTGCAGCGCGACGCCGGCCGCCACCAGGCCAGGCTCCAGCCGGTGGCGCAGGCTGCCCAGCAGCAAGCCCAGGTCGCCGTCGGTCACGCTCAGCGCATCGACCGCCAGTCGCAGCTCGCGGATGCAATCCTCCAGCGCCCGCACCACCGTCTCGCGTCCCTGAGACGCATCACCAGCGAGCATCTTGGCTGCGGTGAGCTGGGCACCCAGGCCGTCGTGCATCTCCTGCAGCAGGTGCTCGCGCTCCTGGGCCGCCATGCGCGCGTTCTCGCTCGCCTGCAGCGCGGCGAACTGGTGCTGCAGCTCGTCCGTCCGCTGCTGCAGCCGGGATGCGAGCTCGTCGCGCAGCTCGGCGTCGCGCCGCCGCGTGTCCAGCAGGCGCCTGTGCATCAGCGCACCAACCCACAACGCCCAGCCGGCATAGGCCACCACATTCAGATCCAGCACGCCAACGCGGCCCGGCCATACCAGCGCAAAGAAGCTGACGTCGCACCAGACCCACAACGACAGGCCGCACAGCACGAGTGTCACGGCGCGCTGGGCGCCAGGCCGGTCTAGCCATGCGCGGGCCGCCAGGGCCACCGCCAGCCCAAGCATGGCCAGGCGGCTGCCCAGGGCCCACCAGGGCCAGAGGTGGTCGAAGTCGGTCCAGGGCAGCCGCGCATGGGCAGCCAGCGCGTCGACCGGGATGGCGATGACGGCATATCCCCAGGCCAGCCTGCGGGCCCAGCCCCAGCTGGAACCGGAGGACGCCACGACGATGCCCACCAGCAGCGCCTTGGACGCCACGTCGGCCACGTCCAGCACCAGGCGCCACCAGGGCACCGGCAGCGGCGGCTCGGCCAGCAGGTACGGCGACAGCAGCAGGGCCAGCAGCATCAGGTACAGCGCGGCGCCCAGGTACAGCCGCTCCTGTCGGTTCACCAGCCACGCCGACAGGAGGAACAGGCCGACCACCAGCGCCCCCAGCGCCGTTGCCGTGCGCAAGGACAGCCACCCCCGCCGCGCCGCATCGGCGGCCTGCATCTCGGGCGCCGGTCCCAGCCGGATGCCGCCCAGCGACGTGCCCGACGGACCGGGCGCGCCGACCCGCACGGCCAGGATGTGGGGGCCGCGGCCGAGCCAGTCCGGCGGTACGCTGGCCACCAGCCGCTGGTTGCCCAGCACCAGGTTGCGCGGCGGCAGGTCGGCCTCGTCGATCGGCACCGAGTGGGCCAACAGCCGCCCGTCCAGGTACACCAGTATCGATGTGCGATGGGCGATCTCCAGCAGCCAGGTCGAGTCTTCGTCGGCGGCCAGATCGAACCGCGCCAGCAGCCAGAACGGCTGCGCACGGCCCTTGGCGGGCAGAGTCTCGAACAGCGGCAGGCGGCCCGGCCGGCCTGGGCCTGCGGGCGGGTGCAGCGATGCATCGTCCACCCGCTCGACCCCGACAAACGTCCGCAAGGCGCCGCCTGCAGAGGCGGGCACCTGCAGCAGCAGCGCATGCAGCAGGGCAGTCAGTATCAGCGGCAGCAGGAGCAGCAGCCCCAGGACCCATGGCCCTGACGCCGCCAGCGGGTCACCCGGCGCCGTCTGTGGTGGTGCCGAGGCGTCGCGACCTTGCGTCATGTCAAGCCTTGGCCACGGTGCGACCCGAACATCGCCGCTTGCAATGCGCTGTACGTGTTTCCCGCGAAGGATCCGGCATGCCCGCACTCTACGATGCCGGTCTGCCTTACCCACTCAAGCAAGGAACGCCCGCCATGAAGAAGATCGTCACCAGCCTGGCACTGGGCCTGGCCGCCGCAGCGGCTCTCGCCGCCTACCCCGAGAAGCCCGTCACTCTGGTCGTGCCGTTCGCGGCCGGCGGCCCGACCGACAAGGTGGCCCGTGACCTGGGCGAGGTGCTGCGCAAGAGCCTCAACAACCAGACCGTGATCATCGAGAACGTCGGCGGCGCCGGCGGCACACTCGGCGCCGCCAAGGTTGCCAAGGCGGCGCCGGACGGCTACACGTTCCTGCTGCACCACATCGGCATGGCGACGTCGCCGGCGCTGTACCGCAAGATGCCCTACGACACGCTGGGCGACTTCGAATACGTCGGCATGGTCAACGACGTGCCGATGACCCTGGTCGGCCGCCCCACGCTGCCGGCGGCCAACTTCGCCGAGCTGCGCAAGTGGCTGGAGGCCAACAAGGGCAAGATCAATCTGGCCAATGCGGGCCTGGGCGCGGCGTCGCACCTGTGCGGCCTGCTGTTCCAGCAGGCGATGGGCATCGACATGACCACCGTGCCGTACAAGGGCACCGCGCCGGCGATGACCGACCTGCTGGGCGGCCAGGTCGACCTGATGTGCGACCAGACGACCAATACGACGACGCAGATCGAGGCCGGCAAGATCAAGGCCTATGCCGTGACCACGGTCAAGCCGCTGACCACACCGGCGCTGGCCAAGCTGCCGACCCTGGAGTCCCAGGGCATGAAGGGCTTCAACGTCACGATCTGGCACGGCATGTACGCGCCCAAGGGTACGCCCAAGGCCGTGGTGGACACCATGAACGCGGCGCTGCGCAATGCGTTGAAGGACCCCGAGTTCATCAAGCGCCAGGAGGCCCTGGGCGCCGTGGTCGTCACCGATGCCCGCGTGAACCCGGCGGACCACAAGAAGTTCGTCTCCGACGAGATCGCCAAGTGGGGCCCCGTCATCAAGGCCGCCGGTCAGTATGCTGACTGAGGACGTGAGCCTGTGCCTGCGCACAGGCCAACGCTGAACCAGGCCGCCGAGAGGCGGCCTTTTTCATGGAGCCGGGCACTACACCAGCTTTCAGCCCACCCGCAGCGGAATCGTCACCGGGCCATCGTTGACCAGGTGCACCTGCATGTCGGCGCCGAAGATGCCGGCGGCCACCGGCTGATGCCGCTGGCGTGCCAGGGCCAGCACCTGCTCGTACAGCGCCCGTCCCTGCACCGGCGGTGCCGCCGCGGTGAAACTGGGGCGATTGCCACCGGACGTGTCGGCGGCCAGGGTGAACTGCGACACCAGCAGCAGACCACCGCGGACATCGACCAGGCTGCGGTTCATCTTGCCTGCCGCGTCATTGAAGATGCGCAGCTTCAGCAGCTTGTCCACCAGGCGCTCGGCCTGCAGCGTCGTATCGGCAGGCTCGGCGCAGACCAGCACCAGCAGGCCGGCGTCGATCGCGCCGACGACCGCGCCGGCCACCTCCACCCGCGCCTGCGTCACACGCTGCACGAGTGCGATCACAACGGGTCTCGTTGGTCGTCGAAATGCGCCTCGACGTCCATCGGCAGCAACTGGATGGAGGCCCTCAGTCCCGGCACCGCCGCCATCAGGGCCTGCTCGACCGACGTGCGCAGCGCCGCCGCCCGGCCCAGCGACCAGCTCGGCGGCATGTGCATGTGCAGGTCCACGAATCGGCGCGAGCCAGCCCGCCGCGTGACCAGATGGTCGAAGCGGATCGTGCCATGGGCGAAGGACGCCAGCGTCTGCTCGATCTGCTGACGGACCTCGGGCTCCAGCGCCCGGTCCATCAGGCCGTCCGCGCTGCGCCGGATCAGCCCGTAGCCCTCGCGCACGATGTTGGTCGCCACCAGGATTGCCGCCAGCGGGTCCAGCCACAGCCAGCCGGTGGCCTGTACCGCCAGCAGACCGGTGACCACGCCGGCCGAGGTCCACACATCGGTGAACAGGTGGCGTGCATCGGCCTCCAGCGCCATGCTGCGCACCGCCCGCGCCTTGCGCAGCATGGCCCATGCCAGGGCACCGTTCAGCATCGACGACACCACAGCAAGCGTCAGCCCGAGACCGATGGCCTGCAGCGGCTGGGGCGCCCAGAAGCGCTGCACGGCGGCCCAGACGATGGCCAGTGCTGCAGCCAGGATGAGCACACCCTCGAATCCGCTCGAGAAGTACTCGGCCTTGTGGTGACCGTAAGGATGGTCGGCGTCCGGCGGCTGGGCGGCAACGGTCACCATCCAAAGCGCGAACATGGCCCCGGCCAGGTTGACCAGGGACTCCAGGGCGTCCGACAGCAGGCTGACCGATCCGGTCACCCACCAGGCGCCGGTCTTCATCGCGATGGTGGCCAGCGCCACCGCGATGGACAGCCTCAGGTAGGCACCGACCGTCAATAGCCGCCCTTGCGCTCGATGCGGGCCATCTCGTCGCGCATGAACTGCTCGGACGGCACCACGCGGCCGTCGGCATAGCGCACCCGGTAGAGCTCGCCGCTGGTGGTGGACTTGCTGGCGATCATGACGATGAAGTCCTCGCAGGTCTGTACGTCGCCGCCCATCGAGCGCAGCTTGCGGCGCAGGAACTCGGCGGCCTGCTTGGGGTTGTACTCGCTGCGGTTGCGGATGAACACCATGTCCTGCTTGGTGCCGACCGCCTCGATCAGCTTGTCGATGCGCGCCTGCTCGGCCGCGCTGGGTGCCGCGAGCGCGGCCGGGACGCCCGCCAGCAGACCTGGGGCGGCCAGCGCCAGCAGTGCACGGCGCCGGCTGACGCCGCGCTGGCGCGCCAAACCGGATACCGGGTTGGCGTTGGGTCGGTATGACGCCGGCATGTCAGGACACCTTGAA
Organism: Aquabacterium sp.; assembly: GCA_046160725.1. GTDB lineage: Bacteria > Pseudomonadota > Gammaproteobacteria > Burkholderiales > Burkholderiaceae_C > JBJXHB01. The sequence goes on along the minus strand of JBJXHB010000241.1, from coordinate 5,012 downwards.
CGGCGAGGCCGGCAGCTCGCGCCTGGCCAGCGCACGCCAGACCTGCTCCGCCGTCAGCGGCATCTGCAGCGCCTCGGCGGCCCGGCCCAGCCCGGCTGTCGCCAGCGCATCGACCACCGCATTGACGACCGCCGGCGTGGCGCCGATGGTGCCCAGCTCGCCCACGCCCTTGACCCCGATCGGATTGACGGTGCACGGCGTGGCCTCGTCAAAAGCAGTCTTGAAGGCGCGGAACCCGTCCACCCTCGGCATCGCATAGTCCATCAGCGTGCCAGTCAGGTTCTGGCCGCTGGCAGGATCGAACGAGACCTTCTCGCACAGCGCCTGCCCGATACCCTGCACCGCGCCGCCGTCGATCTGTCCGCGCGCGATGGCGGGGCTGATGACGCGGCCGATGTCGTTGACCGACGCATAGGCCACGACCTCGACCTCGCCCGTGTCCGGGTCGACCTCGACCTCGCAGATATGGCAGCCGTTGGGCCAGGTCGGCCCTCCCACGGCACTGGTGGCGTCGACATGGATGCGGGCCCCGGGCTGGCCGCCGGCGAGCTCGAACAGGCCGATGCCGCGGTCGGTGCCGGCGATGGTGTAGCGGCCGGCGGCATATTCGACGTCCGCCACGGGCGCCTCCAGCGCCTGCGACGCCAGTTCGCGCGCATGGTCCACGGTACGCTGCGCCGCCACCTTGACGGCAGAGCCGCCGGTAAAGATCGACCGCGAGCCGGCACTTCCGAATCCGTTGTTGCGGTCGGTGTCGCCCATGACCACGCGGATGCGGTCCAACGGCACGTCGAAGACGTCCACCGCCAGCTGCGCCAGGCTGGTGGCGATGCCCTGGCCCATGCCTTGCACCGCCGAGCAGACCTCGATGAAACCGTCCGGTGTGACATCCACCGTCACCCGCTCCTCGAACACATTGCCACCGGTCCACTCCAGGAAGGTGGCCAGCCCCCGACCGCGCAACCGGCCGCGCTGCTGCGACTGGGCGCGGCGGGCCTCGTAGCCGGCATAGTCCGCCAGCGCCAAGCCCTGGTCCATCACGCGCTCAAACTGGCCGCAGTCGTAGGTCTGCCCCATCGGGTTGCGATACGGCATCTGAGACGGCGCGATGAAATTGCGTCGGCGCAGCTCGGCCGGGTCCAGCTTCAGCTCCCGGGCGGCGGCATCCATGAGACGCTCGATCAGGTAGATCGCCTCCGGGCGGCCGGCGCCGCGGTAGGCGCCCATGGCCGTGGTGTGGGTCATCACCGCATTGAGGTCGAAATCAATGACCGGGATGTCATAGACGCTGGTCGACACCCAGGGCCCGATCAGCAGCGGGATGGCCACGCCGGTGCCGCCGGCATAGGCACCGGTGTTGGCGAACGAGCGCACCCGCAGGGCCAGCACGCGGCCATGGGCGTCCAGCGCCAGTTCGGCCCGGCTGATGACGTCACGGCCGTGCACCGCGGCGGTGAACTCCTCCAGCCGCTCGGCCCGCCAGCGCACCGGCCGCCCGGTCACGCGCGCCGCATGCGCAACCGCGATGTCCTCGGGATAGGCACCGGTCTTCATGCCGAAGCCGCCGCCGACATCGCCAACGCGGACCCGCACCTTGTCCTTGGGCAGGTCGGGCAGCAGGTCGCTGAGGGCATTGCGGATGCCGGTGGGCATCTGGCTGGACAACCACATCGTCAGCCGGCCGGTCTCGGGGTCAACCTCGGCCTGTACCGCGCGCGGCTCGATGGGCGTCGGTGCCAGGCGCTGGTTGTCGATGTCCAGGACGATGCGGTGGGCCGCGCTGTCAAAGGCCGCCGCGCAGGCCTGCGCATCGCCATGCCGCTGCTGCGCCGAGATGTTGTCGGGCGCGCCGTCGATGACCCGAGGTGCGCCTGCGGCCAGTGCATCGCAGACGCCGGTCACGGACGGCAGCTCGTCGTAGTCCACCCAGGCGGCATCGGCCGCAGCGCGGGCCTGCGCGAGGGTGTCGGCCAGCACCGCCAGCACCGGCTCGCCGACGAACCGTACCACCTCATGGGCCAACGCGCGGCGCGCGGCGCTGGCCGCCGGCGTGCCGTCCGGCCGCTTGAAGCCGGCCACCGGCGGCAACGGCTTGACGCCGGCGGCGACCAGGTCGGCGCCGGTGATCACGGCCATCACGCCAGGCATGGCCCGCAGCGCGTCGACATCGATACCCTGGATGCGCGCATGCGCATGCGGCGACCGGACGAAGACGCAATGCAGCTCGCCCGGTTGTGACCGGTCGTCGGTGAACTGCCCCTGGCCCCGCACCAGCGCAGCGTCCTCGATCCGGTTGACCACACGGCCCGAGCCAAAGCGGCCGGCTTCCATGGCTGTGCCGCTCATGCCGGGCTCCCAGCGCGTGTCGCCGCCGCCTGTTGCACCGCTGCCACGATGTTGGTGTAGCCGGTGCACCGGCACAGGTTGCCCTCCAGGGCGTCCAGGATCTGAGGCTCGCTGGGCTGGGGCACCCGCCCCCGCAGCGCCGCGGCGCTCCTCCGCATGCCCGGGGTGCAGAAGCCGCACTGCAGGCCGTGGCAATCGACAAAGGCCTGTTGCAGCTTCGACAGGGTGCCATCGGCAGCGGCGAGACCCTCGACCGTGGTGACCGCACGCCCGGCGCATTGCACCGCCAACACCGAACAGCTCTTGACGGCCAGGCCGTCCACCACCACCGTGCAGGCGCCACACTGCGCCGTGTCGCAGCCGGCATGGGTGCCGGTCAGGCCCAGTGGTCCGCGCAGGGCGTCCAGCAGCAACGTCGTGGCGGATGTGGTCAAAGTCACGGCGCGGCCGTTGACGGTGAACCCGATGTCATGTTGATCGCTCAAGCGCAGCCTCAGTTTCAAGAAGTCCGACGCCATCTTGACCGCGCCGCCGGCCGCAGGCAAGCAAGGCAAACCCGGGCGGCGCCGCCTGCAGGTGGCGTGCTGGGCGCGCCCGGCGACCAGCGAGACTTCAATCCAGCAGCGTCACCCGCGCGAACTTGCGTTTGCCGACCTGCACCACCACGGTGCCAGCGCCGACCTTCAGGCCCTTGTCGCTGACCACGGCGCCGTCGATGCGGACGCCGCCCTGGTCCACCAGCCGCATCGCCTCGCTGCCCGAGGACGCCAGGCCCGCCTGTCTGAGCAGCGCCCCGATGGCCAGCGGCGCGCCCGTCAATTGCAGCTGCGGGATGTCATCGGGTACACCACCACGCGCGCGCAGCGCAAAGTCCTGCTCGGCGGCATCGGCCGCCGCCGGGGAATGGAACCGGGACACCAGCTCGCGCGCCAGCAGCACCTTGGCGTCCTTGGGGTTGCGGCCGTCATCGACCTCGCGCCGCAGACCGGCGATCTCGTCCTGGGTGCGAAAGCTCAGCAGCGTGTACCAGCGCCACATCAAGGTGTCGCTGATCGACAGCACCTTGGCGAACATGCTGTTGGCCTCCTCGGTGATGCCGATGGTGTTGCCCTTGGACTTGGACATCTTGTCCACGCCGTCCATGCCCTCCAGCAAGGGCATGGTCAGGATGCATTGCGGCTCCTGGCCGTACTCCTGCTGCAGGTGGCGGCCGACCAGCAGGTTGAATTTCTGGTCGGTGCCGCCCAGCTCCAGGTCGCTCTTCAGCGCCACCGAGTCATAGCCCTGCATCAGCGGATACAAGAACTCATGAACACTGATCGGCGTGCCCGAGTCGAAGCGCTTGCGGAAGTCGTCGCGTTCCATCATCCGCGCCACGGTGTACCGGGCCGCGAGCTGGATCATGCCGCGTGCGCCGAGCGGGTCGCTCCACTCGCTGTTGTAGCGGATCTCGGTGCGCGCCGGGTCCAGCACCAGCTTGGCCTGGTCGTAGTAGGTCGTGGCATTGGCCTCGATCTGCTCGCGCGTCAGCGGCGGCCGGGTGCTGTTGCGGCCGGACGGGTCGCCGATCATGGAGGTGAAGTCACCGACCAGAAAGATGACCTGGTGGCCCAGGTCCTGCAACTGGCGCATCTTGTTGAGCACCACGGTATGCCCGACATGCAGGTCCGGCGCTGTCGGGTCCAGCCCCAGCTTGATGCGCAAGGGCTGACCGGTGGCCTCGGCGCGGACCAGCTTGCGTAGCCAGTCGGCCTGCGGCAGCAGCTCCTCGCAGCCGCGCAGGCTGACAGCCATGGCGTGGCGCACCGCGTCGGAAACCGGAAGCGTGTCGTTGTCCAGGGCGGGCGTCGGGCCTGCCGCTGCGGTTGCATCTTCTGACATGGGTGACCGGATGGGGGCAGTTCCGCAGCCAGGCTGCTGGGGGCGGTCGTTATACTCGACGCACCCGCCGCCGGCCACTCCCAGTGCAGGAGTCTTTACCGGCGGCGCGCGATTCTAGTGGACCGGTCCCTGCGTGAAACCAGGCTGTGCGGTCCGGCTCCAACGGCCCCGGCGACCCCGGGCCATGCCGCTGCGGACGATGTCGATGGTGTTGGGATCCCTGCCAGACCTGTTGCGCCAGAAGGCGGGCCTTGCCGTCCAGGCATTGCGCCGGCATCCGCGCCGCGTCACGGGCTCGGTGCTGGCCGTGCTCGGCAGCTTTGCCGCGGCTGCCTTCGGTATCGCCCCACTGGCGCCGGACGCCGCCTTGCTGCCGCAAAGGGTGGTGGCCATCGAGTTGGCGCTGCCCGACCTGGCCGGCCAGTCCCACGCGCTGGAGGTGCATGAGCTGGACCTGTGGCGCTCCGATGTGACCCGCAATACCGACAGCATCGACACGCTGTTCCGCCGCCTGGGCGTGAGCGACCCTACTGCCGCCGCCTTCGTGCGGACCGACCGCGACGCGCGACGGCTGGTGCAGGGGCGAGGCGGCAAGATGGTGCAGGTGCGCACCGGCGGCGACGGGACGCTGGTCGAACTCGTGGCCCGCTTTGCCGCACTCAACGACGGCCAGGGCAGCAGCCACTTCACCCGACTGCGGCTGGAAAAGGTGGAGGGCCATTGGCAGTCGCGCCTGGAGACCGGCATGTTGCAGGCCCAGTCGCGTCTGGGCAGCGGCCACATCC
>JBJXHB010000240.1:0-3067 GCA_046160725.1 Aquabacterium sp. | reverse complement strand
GGCTCAGCGTGCGCGGCGACGGCCCCGGCCCGCGGCCGCAGCCGCAGCCGCAGCCCCCAGCAACAACGCCACGCCGCCGGGCTCGGGCACGGTGCCGGGTGGAATGACGGCCTGAGGGGTGATCGTGACGCGAAAGTTGTCGACGCCCAGCACCGAGTCCGCGGCGCGGCAGCCGGTGTTGATGGTGCAAGTGGTGCCCAGGCCCCACAGGTAGCCAAAGTTCAGCCGGCCGCCGGAGGCCGAAAAGTCAAGCGTGCCAGTGCCGGACGCCCGCGTCCAGGCGTCGGTGTCTTCAACTTGCCAGGCCAGCAGGCTGAAGAGGGACAAGCCGGCCGTCGACAGTGAAATGCCGGGCACGGCAAAGATCGACCCGTTCTGTTCCACCGCCGGCTGCAAGAACCCGGCCTCCCGGCTGCCGAAGCTTGAAAAGACGCGCAGCGCGTCGACGGCAAAGTTCAAACGGTCGACTGCACCGTCGGTGGCCGGGTTCCAGCTGGCCGCATTGAACATGTTGGACACGACATCCGACGTGGCATTGGCGCCGCTGCTGGCCGGCACCGAGAACTGCGTTTCCCACATCGTGTTGAGCGAAATGCCGGGGCGGCCGACGATGTTGAAGCTGACACTGGCATTGCCGTTGTGGCGCAGCACGGTTTGGGTCCATTCCGCGGCCCGCATGTCGGTCACGGTGATGCTGCCGGCCTGGGCCCCCAGGCTGACGAACAGGGCGGCGGCGGCCGCCGGCAAAGACAAGAAGCGGTGCATGACGAACTCCGGTGGGGTGATGCGGCGCAGTCTGCGAGGGCTCCGTCTCAGTACCGTCTCAGCTGCGGGCCAGGTAGACCCCTTTGCCCCACTTTGACCCCCCGGAATGAGGGGCCCGTCCCTCCGGCGACGGACGGCGCCGCTCTACACCAGCCCGCGCCCGTGCAGTGCGTCATCCAGCCGCTGCTGCAAGCCCGGGTCCACTGCTTGGTCCCTGCGGTGCCGCAGCGCCGCCCGGGCCTGGGCGTCGTCGCCATGGCGCAGCACGGCAATCAGGGCGCTGACCTGGGCGGTGTAGATCTGCGTGCGCGGCAGCCAGCCCAGCGCGGCCTGCACGGCGGCCTGCACCGCGGCAGCGTCGCCGCGGCGCGCCGCCACGTCGGCCAGCTTGCCGCAGGCCACGCAGGCGATGGACGCGTCACCGCTGTCCGACAAGCGGCGGTAGGCGCGCTCGGCGTCGTCCAGACGCTGCACCCGCAGGTAGACGTAGGCCAGGTTGCTCAGCAGATAGGGCGTGGCGTCGTATTCGCCCAGCGCCATGGCGAGTTCGCCCACCGTGATGGCTTCGTCCAGCCGGTTCAATTCATCCAGCGACCACACGCGGTTGCCGGCCGCTTCCACCTCGACGTAGCGCGCGCCCAGCCGGTGGGCAATGACCATGGCCTCTTCGTGCAGCGGCAGCCCGCGCGCCAGTTCGCCCTGGCTGTCCCAGGTGGTGGCCAGGCTGGTCAAGGCCGCGGCCAGTTCGGCGCCGGGACGCTGGCGGCGCAGTTGGGCCACCAGCTGTTCCAGGTGCGGCGTGGCACCGGGGTAGTCGCCGCGCGCATGGGCCAGCTTGCCGGCGGCCATCAGCAGCGCCGGCGACTCATCGCCCAGCGCACGGGCCTGGCCCAGCCACTGCTCGGCGGCGTCGAGGTCGCCGTCCAGCACGCGCAGCTCATACAACTCCAGCAGCGCGTCGCGGCGGGTGTCGGGCAGCGGCAGCGCGGCCAGTGCCGCTTGCGCCAGCGCCAAGGCGTCAGCCGGGCGGCCCGACTGGCGCGCCACCGCCGCGCGGGCGACGTCGATGCGGGCCTGCAAGGCACTGTCGGTCGTTCTCCCGTGGGCGTGGGCCAGCCGGTCTTCGGCGGCGTCGTGCAGCCCACGGTCGGCATCCAGCCGCGCCGCGGCCAGCGTGGCCTGCACGGCCGCCGGTTCGTCACCGGCAGCCCACCAATGCGCGGCCAGCCGGTGCGGCGGCAGCACGTCGGCCAGGCGCCGGGCCAGGCCGGCATGCAGCACCGCCCGCAGCGGTTCAGGCGTGCCGGCCAGCAGCGCTTCCCGCACCAGGTCATGCGCAAAGCGGCGGCCTTGCAGCAAGCCGGCAGCCTGGCCTTCGGCCACGGCAGCGGCGGTGGCCCAGGCGCTCAGCCCGGCCCCTTCGGCCACCGCATCCAGGGCCTGGGCGTCGCCGGCCACCGCCACCACCATCAGCACGCGCTGGGCGGCTTCAGACAGGCTGGACAGGCGCTGTCGCACCAATGCTGCCACGCGCGGCGGCACCTGCAGTTCGGCGTCGTCGGCGCTCAAGGCGTCCAGGTCGCTGCGCCAACCGCGCTCGCCGGGCGCGAGCTGGCCTGACTCGAACAGGGCGCGAAGCGTTTCCAGCGCGAAGAAGGGGTTGCCGCCCGACCGTTGATGCAGCCAGGCGGCAAAGCGCGGCGCCTGCTGGCCCGACAGGCGGGCCAGCAAAGCGTCCAGCGCCTGGGCCGGCAGCGGGCTGAGCGCGCGTTGCTGCAGCACACCCATCACGTCCAGTCCGTCCAGCCAGCGCTGCAGCGTGTCGCCGGCCTGCAGCGGCCGCAGCGTGGCCAACAGGCGAACGCCACGGCCAGCGCCGGTCTTCATCAGGCAGCGCTGCAGCACCTCCAGCAGCTGTGGATCGGCCCATTGAAGGTCGTCGATGACCAGCGGCTGGGTCTGCGCCAGCCCGGTCACCACGGTGGCCAGCACGTCCACCAGGCGCTGCGCGCCGCCGTCAGCGGGGCCCAGCACTTCGTCCGGGGCCAGCGCGGGCAGCAGCCGGGCCAGGTCGCGCCGGTCGGCTGCCAGCGGCAACAAGGCCGCCACGTCGGGCAGCGGCAGTTCGCCCAGCAGGTCGATCAGCGCCTGGAACGGCGCGTTGCGCAGGTCTTCGCGGCAGCGCACCCAACAGGCTTCCAACCCGTGGCCGGCCCCGGCGTGCACCACCAGCCGGGTCTTGCCCACCCCGGCTTCACCTCTGACCACCCACAAGCCGCTGCCACGCTGTTGCAACCACGCC
>JBJXHB010000239.1:0-7072 GCA_046160725.1 Aquabacterium sp. | reverse complement strand
GCCGCACCAGTGCAGGCTCAGCGCACCGCAGCGCAGAGGCCGCGCCGGCGGCACGGGCTCGTCGGTGCCATACAGCGCCAGCGCCGCCTGCCGCATGGCCGGCGGCCGCTCAGATGGTGCGGCCGCCATCCACCGGCAGTTCGATGCCGGTGATGAAGCGGCCGGCGTCACTGGCCAGGTACAGCGCGGCCTCGGCGATGTCCTGCGGCGTCGACAGGCGGCCCAGCGGGATGCCGGCCACCACGCGCGCCCGCGCCTCGGGGGTGTCGGTGCCGAGGAACTGGTCGATCAGGCCGGTGGCGCCCATGACCGGGCAGATGGCGTTGACGCGGATGCCGTCGGGGCCGAGTTCGGCCGCCATCGACTTGGACAACAGGTTCACGGCACCCTTGGAGGCGTTGTACCAGGTCAGGCCCGGGCGAGGCCGGATGCCGGCGGTGGAGCCGATGTTGATGATGCTGCCGCTGCCGCGCTCACGCATCAGCGGCACCACCGCATGCGCCATGTGGAAGATCGACTTCACGTTGACCGCGAACACGCGGTCGAACAGGGCCTCGTCGACCTCCAGCATCGGCCCGTTGCGGTGGGTGATGCCGGCGTTGTTGACCACGATGTCCGGCGCGCCCAGGACCTGGACGCAGACCCGCACGGCGGCGTCGACGTCGGCACCCCGGGAGACGTCGCAGCGCACGGCGTGTGCGGCCGGGCCGATGGAGGCGGCCACCTCGGAGGCGCGCGTGCCGTCCAGGTCGGCGATCAGGACGCGCGCGCCCTCGGCCGCGAACAACCGGGCGATGCCCTCGCCGAAGCCCCCCGCCGCGCCGGTGACGATGGCGACCTTGCCGGAAAGGCGGCCTGGCGCACCCGCTGCGGCCTGCAGCGGGCTCATGGCCACACCACCGGTGTCTCGACCGAGATGATCGGGTCGATGTGGCCGGCGAAGTTGGGCAGGTCGGCCAGCAGCGTGACGCCCTCGGGGCTGGTCAGCGCCGCCGTCAGCGCGGCCTCGTCGTCGAACCAGAGTTCGGAGAAGCCGTCGTAGGTGAAGTGCGGAAAGCGCGCGCGGTCGACCAGGTTCACGGAGTAGCGGCGCAGGCCGGGCAGCACGGCGCACAGCCGCGCATGCACGCCCAGCCAGTGGGCGGTGAACTGCTCATGGCTCAGGTCCGGGCGCTTGCGCACCAGGCCCAGCCGCTTGGTATGGGTCTTGGTCATCGGGGTTCCTTGGGTGTCGGTGGCCGGGCGCCGGCCGCTCAGGTGGCCCGCACGCCCTCGACCACGATCAGGCGGGAGCGCGCGGCACGCTGCCGCAGGCGGCGCGCCGGGGCGTACTCGGGCGAGTCCAGCCACTCGCGCGCCTGCGCCAGTGACGGGAACTCGACGATCACGATGCGTTGCGGCGTCCAGCTGCCCTCCAGCGCCTGGGTGGCACCGCCGCGGGCGATGAAGCGCCCGCCGTACTGCGCCACCGTGGCCGGCGACAGCCGCTTGTATTCCTCGAACAGCTCGGGGTCCGTGATCTCCATGTCGTTGATGACATAGGCGGTCATGCGGCTGTGCCCCGTCGGTGGTGGCTCAGGCGCCTGCCGGACGCACCTGGATGCCCAGTTCCGACTCGCGCAGGAACATCAGCGCCGCGGTGTCGCGGTCGGCACGGCCCAGCGCGCAGGCGCGCTCCAGCGTGGCCTGGGCAGCGGCGCCGACGCTGGGCTCGAAGCCCTGCTGCCGCGCGAGTGCCACCGCCAGCCGCACGTCCTTGGCCGCCAGCTTGACCATGAAGCCCGGGCTGTCGTCGCCGATGAAGGCCTTCTTGGGCATCGCGACCGCCAGCTGCTGGTTCCAGCCCATGGTGGTCTTCATCACCTCGACCATGGTCTCCAGCGTCAGCCCGGCCTTGGCGCCGATGGCCAGCGCCTCGGTGTTGGCACACATGATGGTCGTGGCCAGCAGGTTGTTGGTGATCTTCATGGCATGGCCCATGCCCGGTCCGCCGCACAGGAAGGTCTGGCTGCCCATGCAGTCCAGCACCGGCTTGACACGGGCGATGTCGGCCGGCTCGCCGCCGACCATCAGCGTCAGGGTGCCGCTGACCGCGTGCTCGCTGGTCTTGCCCACCGGCGAGTCCACCATGGCCAGGCCGCGCTCGCGCAGCGCGCGCCCGACCCGCTGCGAGGTCACCGGGTCGATGGTGCTCATGTCGATCACGACGCCACCGCGGGCCATGCCCTCGGCCACGCCGCCGGGGCCCAGCACCACGGCCTCCACATGCTGCGGCTCCGGCAGCATGGTGATGACCACGTCGCTGGCCGCGCCGACCTCGCGGGCGCTGGCCGCGGCCTGCGCGCCCAGCGCTGTCAGCCGCGCGACGGCGCGCGGGTCCAGGTCGAAGACCGTGAGGCGGTGGCCACCCTTGAGCACATTGGCCGCCATGGGGCTGCCCATCACGCCCAGGCCGATGAATCCGACATTCATGAGAGCTTCCAGTCCTTGTGGTGTTGATCGGTAGGCCGCCGGAGCGCCCGTGGCGGGCGCATCGCCGGCATCAGCTGCGGTCGGACCACTTGTCCATCTGCCACAGCGGCAGGCCGCGCAGGTCGGCTGTGTCGGTGCGGACGAAGTCCGCCGCCGCCGGCTTGCCGCCCATGCGGTCGTAGGCCTGCTTGACCAGCGGGGCCGTGCGGGCGAAGGCACCCTTGACCTGGGCCCAGGCCAGCGGCGCCTCGATCACCTTGTTGTCGACCAGGTACTTGCTGGTCTCCAGCACCGCGCGGGCGTCGTTCTCGGTCGGCCAACTCCAGCCACGCGCGAACAGCACGTCGTCCTTGACCACCTTGGCGCCCGCCTCGGCGTCCAGCTTCCAGTAGTCCTTGACCAGCTGCGACACCGCGCCCGGGTTCATGGCGGTCAGCGCGGCCACGGCCTCATGCTGGGCCATCAGGAAAGCGACCACGACGTTGGGATGCTTCTCGGTCAACGCGTTGTGCGCCAGCCAGAAGCTGCGGTGCAGGTAGTAGCCGTCCGGGAAGAAGGGCGACTTCTTCACCGACGGCAGCTGGATGCCGGCGCCCTTGCCGAGCGGGCCCTCGTAGTAGCTCTCGGTGTAGCCGAAGGAGTTCATGATCGCGACCGTCCCCGTGGGCTCGGCCGCGAGGTAGGACGGGTAGATCGCGCAGGTGGCGTCCACGCCGGTGGGCACCTGCGCAGCCTGCGCCAGCGTGGTCATGTTGACCACCTTGATGTCGTGGTCCTTCGGGTTGGCGCTGCCCAGTTCGTGGCGCAGCATCTGGCTGAAGGCGTTGTAGGGGTCGCCGCCCAGCAGCGTGCCCACGGTCTTGCCCTTCAGGTCCTGCAGCGTGCGGATCGGGCTGCCCTTGCGGGTGCAGATGACGAAGCGCAGATGCCCCTCGCCGACGACCATCAGGCTGATCGGCAGCTTGGCCGAGATCGCGCGGATGATGGGCGTGTTGCCCCACATGCCCATGTCGAGGTTGTTGCCGACGATGGCCTCGACCATTGGCAGGGCGGTCGGGTACTCGCGCCACTCCACCGTGAGGTCGTATCCGAGCTGGGTCGCGTACTTCTCGAACAGCTTGTTGTTGATCATGTACTGGGTCATCGGCGAGTTGCCGGCGGCCCAGGGAATGCGCCCGACCGAGACCTTGTGGGCCAGGCGCGCGCCCTGTGCACGCAGGATGGCCGGCGCGGCCAGTGCCGCGCTGCCCGCGGCCAGCTGCTTCAGCAGCGCGCGCCGCGCGTCTTGGGCCGTGGTGTCGAAGTCGCTCATGGGAATGTCTCCTGTGCCCTTGGGGCGTCGCGGTTCAGGCCGTCGTGGCCGTGGGTGGGATGGCTGGTGCGGGACCTTCGCCGCCAATGGCGCGATAGGCCTCGTCCCGGATCAGGCCCCAGATGCGCTCGGTCAGCTCGCCGAAGCGCGCCTGGGTGCGGAGGGACTCGCGCCTCGGCCGCGGCAGGTCGATGTCGAGCACCGCCTTGACGCGACCGGGGTGGCTGCTCATCACGACGACCCGGTCGCCGAGGAACACCGCCTCGTCGATGTCGTGGGTGATGAAGATCGCGGTGCGGCGCTGGTCGCGCGGGCGGGTCTCGCCCCAGATGCGCAGCAGCTCGACCTGCAGGATCAGGCGGGTCTGGGCGTCCAGCGCCCCCAGCGGCTCGTCCAGCAGCCAGACGTCGGGCCCGTTGGCCAGCAGCCGCGCCAGCGCCACGCGCTGACGCATGCCGCCGGACAGCTGGTGCGGGTACTTGTGCTCCGCGCCGGCCAGCCCGACCAGCGCGACGTGCTCGCGCACCCGGGCCTCGCGCTGCTCGCGGCTCATGCCCTGGCCGGGAGTGCCGTGGGCCAGGCCGAAGCCGATGTTCTGCACCACCGTCTGCCACGGCATCAGGGCGTAGTCCTGGAACATCACGCCGCGGTCGGCGCCGGGGCCGTTGATCGCGCGACCGTCCAGCTCGATGCGGCCGCTGCTCGGCGTGTCCAGCCCGGCGATCAGGTTCAGCACCGTGCTCTTGCCGCAGCCGGAAGGCCCGACGATGCAGACGAACTCACCGGGCTCGACCTCCAGCGAGAAGTCGGTCACCGCCAGCACGGGCTGTGATGCGCCGCGTAGGGTGAAGTGCTTGCCGACACCGTCCAGGCGCAGCTTGGGGGTGGTCGCCATGGGGTCAGCGCTCCGTGGACCAGGGCATCAGGCGCCGCTCGGCGGCGCGGAACAGCCGGTCGATCGCCAGCGCGACCAGGCCGACCACGATCATGCAGACGACGATGGCGTTCAGGTCCACGCTGTAGGCGTAGAAGATGAACATCATCTGGCCGATGCCGCCGGAGGCCCCGGCGCCGCTCTTGGCACCGACGGCCAGCTCGGCGGCGATGATCGCCGTCCAGGCCACACCCATGGCCAGGCGCGCGCCCAGCATCACGCTGGGCAGCGCGGCCGGCAGCAGCACATGGCCCAGGATGCGGTGCCGGGGGATGCCCATGGTCTGCGCGGCCTGCAGCAGTCTGCGGTTGACATGGCTGACGCCATGCACGGTGTTCACCAGCAGCGGGAAGAACGCCGCATAGGCGACCACCGCCAGGGCCGCGGGCGTGCCGGCGCCGAACCACAGGATGGCGATCGGCAGCACGGCCATCGCCGCGATCGGACGCAGGCTCTCGACCACCGGGTCCAGGTTCTCGCGCAGGGCGCGGCTGGATCCCATCAGCACGCCCAGCACGCCGCCCAGCACCAATGCGAAGCCGAAGCCCGCACAGACCCGGCCCACGCTTTGCAGCAACGCCTTGGGCAACTCGCCGCTGGCACTGAGCGCCAGGAAGGTGGACAGCACCTTCGACGGATAGGGCGCCCGGGTGTCGGCCGGCAGGCCCAGCGACCAAACCTGCCAGGCCACGACCAGCAGCAGCGGCAAGGCCACCGCATGCCACACGGCCAGGGTCCGGCGCGGCGCGGCGACGGCGCTCACAGGCCCGTCCCCTCGGCCCAGGGCGTCAGCCACCGCTGCAGCGCGCGCAGGCCCAGGTCGCACAGGAAGCCGACCAGGCCGATGATGGCGATGAAGCCGAACACCTTGGGGCTCATCAGCAGCTGCCGGTACCACTCGATGGCGAAGCCCAGCCCGCTGGGCGCGCCGATCAGCTCGGCCGCCACCACGGCAGTCCAGGCGCCGGCAAAGGCCAGGCGCAGCCCGACCATCACCGTGGGCAGGGCCGCGGGTATCACGACGTGGCGGACGATGGCGGGCTGCGGGACGCCCATGGTGCGTGCCGCGGCCAGCAGGCGCGGGTCCACGCCCTTGACGCCGGCGACGGTGTTGAGCAGCAGCGGAAAGAAGCCGACGTAGACCATGATGAACACGGGCAGCGTGTTGCCGACGCCGAAGATGAACAGCGCCAGCGGTATCCAGGCGATGCCGGAGATCGGCCGCAGCAGCTCGACCACCGGGTCCAGGTAGGCCTCGGCGCGGCGGCTCATGCCCATCAGGAAGCCCAGCGGCACCGCCAGCAGCGTGGCCACGACCAGGCTGATCGCCAGCCGTGCGACGCTGACCGAGGCATGCTCCAGGACCTCGCCATCGCGGGTCAGCTGGGCCATCGCAAGGGCCACGCGCAGCGGGTCGGGCAGCTGGATCGGGTTGGCGTTCCAGGCCGCCATCAGCCACCAGAACGCGATGAACGCCAGCAGGCTGCGCAGCACCACGCCCGTGCGGCGCAGCGCCTGCGGCAGGCGCCGCGGCGCCGTCCCGGCGCCCGGCGTCGCGGCAGCGGTGGGCGGCATCATGAGTCGGGCGCTGCTGGACACGGTGCCATGCCGGGGTCGTGGCGTCTCAGCGGGTGACGGCCAGGAAGCCGCCGTCCACGTACAGCACCTGCCCGTTGATGTAGCTGCCCGCGCCCGAGGCCAGCAGCAGCGCGGCGCCGACCAGGTCCTCCGGCCGGCCCCAGCGCCGGGCTGGCGTCCAGTCGCGGATGAAGTCGTGGAACTCGGGCTTGCCGGCCTCGCTGAACTCGGTCGCCGTGTAGCCCGGGGCCAGGGCGTTGACGGTGACGCCGGTGCCGCCGAGGTCAGCCGCCAGCGCCCGGGTGAGGGCCGCCAGCGCGCCCTTGGCGGTGACGTAGGGCGTCAGGTTCGGCCGCGACACATGGTTCATGATCGAGCTCATGTTGATGATGCGGCCGCTGCCGCGCTCGGACATGTGCCGTGCGGCGCGCTGCGCCAGGTGGAAGCAGGCGTTGAGGTCGGTGTCGATCACGCGCTGCCACTCTGCGGCGGTGATCTCCAGCACATGCTTGCGCACGATGACCGCCGCGTTGTTGACCAGCACGTCCAGACGTCCGCGCCAGGCCACGGCCTGCGCAAAGGCCGCGTCCAGTGCGGCGATATCGGTGACGTCGAAGGTCAGCGCCAGCACGTCGGCGCCCTGGGCGCGGTATTCCTCGGCACGGCGCTGCACGCGCTCGTCGCGGTCGGCCAGCACCAGCTTCGCGCCGGCGGCGGCGAAGCCCGGCGCCAGGCCGGCGGCGATGCCACCGGCCGCGCCGGTGATCATCACCACC
>JBJXHB010000238.1:0-3734 GCA_046160725.1 Aquabacterium sp. | reverse complement strand
TTATCGGGTGCAGATCAGCGGGTCCTGGTCGGCCGGCGACCAGGCCGCCATGCTGGCCTTGCATGCCCGGCGGTCGGCGCTGTCGGTGCAGGCCTGGCGCGCCGCCCACCCGAACCGCCCGCTGGCCGTGGTGCTGACCGGCACCGACCTGTACGACGACATCGGGCACGACGCCCAGGCCCAGCAGTCGCTGGAACTGGCCGACCGGCTGGTGGTGCTGCAACCGCTGGGCGTGCGTGTACTGCCGACACGGCTGCAGCACAAGGCCGTGGTCTGCATCCAGTCCAGCCGGGCGCGCCAGACCGCACCCAAGACAAGCCGCCACTTGCGAGCCCTGATGGTCGGCCACCTGCGGGCCGTGAAGTCGCCCGAAACCTGGTTCGACACCGCGCGCGCCTTGCGCCACCGCAGCGACATCCTGCTCGACCACATTGGCGACGCGCTGGACCCGGCGCTGGGCGACGCCGCCCGGCGTTGCATGGCCGATTGCCCCAACTACCGCTGGCTGGGCGCCCTGCCCCATGCCGCCACGCGCCGTCGCATCCAGCAAGCCCATGTGCTGGTGCACGCCAGCCGCATGGAAGGCGGCGCGCACGTGGTGATCGAGGCCGTGACCAGCGGCACGCCAGTGCTGGCGTCGCGCATCGACGGCAATCTGGGCTTGCTGGGCGAAGGCTACAGCGGCGTGTTCGACTGCGGGGACAGCACTACCGTAGCCACCCTGCTGCAGCGATGCCGTGATGACCCGGCTATGCTCCCCACCCTGGCGGCGCAATGCGCACTCCGCGCGCCGCTGTTCACCCCTGCTCACGAGCAGGGCACGCTGCTCACCTTGATGCGCAGCATGCTGGAGGCCCGACGATGAATGCCCCTGAACGACCCGCGGAACCGCGGCTCACGTCCTTGTCCCATGGTGGCGGCTGCGGCTGCAAGATTGCTCCCGGTGTGTTGAGCGAAATCTTGAAGGGCACCGTTGCGATGCCCATCCCCAAGGAACTGTTGGTCGGTATCGAGACCGCGGACGACGCTGCGGTGTACCAGCTCAATGACGAGCAGGCGCTGATCGCCACCACCGACTTCTTCATGCCCATCGTCGACGACCCGTTCGATTTTGGGCGCATCGCGGCCACCAACGCCATCAGCGACGTCTATGCCATGGGCGGCCGGCCGATCATGGCGCTGGCCCTGGTGGGCATGCCGATCAGCGTGTTGTCGACCCAGACCATCGGCCGCGTGCTGGAAGGCGGGGCGTCGATCTGCCGCGCAGCGGGCATCCCCATTGCCGGCGGCCACACCATCGATTCGGTTGAAGCCATCTACGGGCTGGTGGCGTTGGGCCTGATCCACCCCAAGCGCGTCAAGCGCAACGCCGATGCCCGAGCGGGCGACCTGCTGGTGCTGGGCAAGCCGATCGGTGTCGGCGTGATGTCGGCCGCCTTGAAGAAGGGCGAACTGGGCGATGCCGGCTATGCGCAGATGATCGACTGCACCACCAAGCTGAACACGCCGGGCCCGGACCTGGCGGCGCTGCCGGGTGTGCATGCCATGACCGACATCACCGGCTTTGGCCTGGCTGGCCACGCGCTGGAACTGGCGCGCGGCGCCCGCTGTGACGTTCATCTCGACTGGCCTGCGGTGCCCCTGCTGGACGGCGTGCGGGCGCTGGTCGGCAAAGGCTTTGTCACCGGCGCGTCGGGCCGCAACTGGGCCGGCTTCGGCCATGACGTGGCACTGCCAGCCGACTTCGCCGCCGACGACCGCGCCCTGCTGACTGACCCGCAAACCAGCGGTGGCTTGCTGGTGTCGTGCGATGGGGCATCGGTTGACGAGGTGCTGGCGATCTTCCGTCGCCATGGCTTTGAGCAAGCCGCGGTGGTGGGCCGAATCACCGCCGCAGGTGGACCATCGCCGAGGCTGGTCGTGGCCTGATGGGATTCAGACGACCGCCTGCTCCTGTAGCGGACGGCCGTCGATCACGCGCTGCCAGCCCAAGGCCGACAGGTCGATCGAGCGCCAGCCGCCGTCGCAGATCCATTCCGCCAACGCACGCCCGACGCCAGGCGACTGCTGCAGGCCGTGGCCGCTGAAACCGTTGGCAAACAGCAGGTTGTCGACCGCCGGATGCGGGCCGACGATGACGTTGGCGTCCAGCAGGTTCACGTCGTAGTGCCCGGCCCAGCTGCTCTGGACCCGCAAGGCTTCGAAGCCCGGTACCCGGTGCGCCAGCGCCGGCCAGACCACGTCATCGAACAAGGCGTGGTCGACGTCGAAGTCCAGCGGATCGGCGATATCCGGGTCTTGCTCGGGCGGCGGCGCCACGCCGCCGATGAAGCCCTGGCCTTCAGGGCGAAAGTAGACCCCGCCGGGGTCGATCACCAAGCCGCACCCGGGCAGTTGGGCGGGGCTGTGAAAGTGAAACACGCAGCGCTTGCGGGCACGCACAGGCAGCTCAATGCCGGCGCTGGCCGCCAAGGCTGTGGCGCCGGTGCCGGCGGCGTTGATGGCCCAGGCACACCCGATGCGCGTGCCGTCGGCCAGCCGCACCGCGGTGACCCGCGGACCCACCCGCTCAAACCGAGTCACCGCCGCTTGCCGATAGACCACGCCCAGCGACTGCGCCTTGCGCTTGAAGCCCTGCAGCAGCGCGTGCGCGTCCAGCCAGCCCTCGCCTGACAAGCCCAGCGACCCGAGCGCCAGATCGTCCGTGCGCAGCCACGGAAACCGGCTGGCCAGATCGTCCGGGTTCAGCAGCTGGACGTCCGCATCTTGGACACGTTGAACAATGTGGTTATGTTCAAGCACCTGCCGCCCAGCGGCTTTGGCCAGAAACAAGTAGCCCGCTTCGGTGAACGACAGACCGGGCGCAACACCGCCCACCGCCAACAGCGACTCGGTCTGACGCAGAAACTGCGTGCCGGCCATCGACAACCGAATGTTCTCAGGCGTGGAAAACTGATGCCGAATCGACGCCACCGAGCGCGTGGTGGCGCAGTTGCGGTAGCTGCTGTCGCGTTCGATCACCAGCACCCTGCCGGCGAAGTTGCGGTGGGCTGCCAGGAAGTACGCCGCCGCGCTGCCGACCACGGCACCGCCAACGATCACGACGTCGAAACTGTCGGCTGTCGAATGCATCACGCGAGTGTTTCATGATCGGCGGATCGTCAACGACAACGGCTGGCAGCTTCAGCCGGCCGGTCCTAAGATGGGCCGCCCCCTCGCGCCGCTTGTGAACCTGCAACGTCCCTGCATCCTGGATATCGAAGCCTCAGGCTTCGGCCGCAACAGCTACCCGATCGAGGTGGGCTATGCGCTGCCGGACGGACGGGCTCGCTGCACCCTGATCCGCCCGCCGGCCCACTGGACACACTGGGATCCGAGCGCTGAGCAGGTGCACCACATCAGCCGTGACGTCCTTCTTCAACATGGGCGCCCGGCCGCCGAAGTGGCCCGCATGCTCAATGAGGACCTGGCGGGAAACACGGTCTACTGTGACGGCTGGGCCCATGACTATCCCTGGCTGGCCGCGCTGTTCGATGAAGCCGGCGTGACTCCGAGGTTCAGGCACGAGTCGGTGCGCGCCATGCTTGATGAGGCCGACCTGGCGCAATTGCCCGGCCTGCAGCAGCAGGCCCGCCGCGAACTTGGCGTGGAACGTCACCGGGCCAGTGCTGACGCGCGGGCGCTGCAACTGGCGATCGAGCGGGTGTCGGGGCCACGCGCCGCGCTGCGCTGAG
>JBJXHB010000237.1:0-2977 GCA_046160725.1 Aquabacterium sp. | reverse complement strand
CCAGTGAAGCGGCCACATCAAGGGCCACGCCGGCGGGCAGGACGCTGATGGCCAGCAGCAACGCCCGCGACGCCGGTGCCAGCAGCTGCCAGCTCCAGGCCACGACGTCGCGCATCGACGCCTGCCGCGGGTCGCTGCCACTGCGCGCGCCGCGCCGGGCCAGCAGCGCCAGGCCGGCTCCCTGACGCTGCGCCCGGGCCTGCTGCAGCAGGGCCAGCAGCTCGGCCGGCCCGAGCGTGCGCGCCTGCGCCGCCGCCAGCTCGATGGCCAGGGGCAGCCCTTCCAGCCAGCCCACCAGGTCCACCACCGCCGTGCGTTGCGAGGCACCGACATGGAAATCCGGCCGATGTGCCCGGGCGCGGTCGATGAACAGCGCCACGGCCGGGTTGATGACCACCTCGGCCAGCGGCGCGTCGCGCGCCGGCAGCGGCAAGCCGTCGAGCATGAAGCTGCGCTCGCCGTCCAGGCCCAGCGGCCGGCGTGACGTGACCAGCCAGTGCGCGGCCGGCAGGCGCTCGGCCAGGTGGGCGATGGCGGCGGCCGCCTCGTCGTCCAGCTGCTCAGCGTTGTCCAGCAGCACCAGCAACGGGCGGCGGTCCAGCACCTGCAGGATGGCCTCGACCACGTCGCTGCCGCCGGCCACGCGCAGCGCCCCGGCCAGCCGATCCAGCGTCTCGGTGCGGTTGACCGCCCCGACCAGCGAGACGAAGACCGCGCCGTCGAAGCGCGGTGCGGCGCCGGCATCGGCCGCGCAGAGCACGCGGGCCACCTCGACGGCCAGGCGCGACTTGCCGGTGCCGCCGGCGCCCAGCAGCATCACCAGCCGCTGCTCGCTGACCAGCGCGCGCAGCCGGCCGCCGGAGACGTCGGCGCCGATCAGGCGGGTCAGGTATTGCGGCAGGCGCAGGCCCGGGGCAGGGGCTGCGGCCGCTGGCGGTCCAGATCTGTGGGCGTCGGCCGCGATGGGCCGCGCTCGCGGCGCGGCCGGTGCGGCGCCACGCGCTGCCACGGGAGGCAGCCGGTCTGCCAACGCCTGCAGGCGCGTCCGCTCGTCCACCACCCACTCGTCATAGAAGCCCGGCAGCAGCTCGCCGCGGTACAGGGCATCGGCCCGTGGCGCGTCGCCGGCGCGCAGCGCCTGCTCGAAGGCCGGTGCGTCGCACCACAGCACCGACGGCGCCAGGCGCAAGGCGCGCCGGTCGGCCAGGATCACCTGCGGCTGGCCGGCGGGCTCCAGCACCGCCTTCAGCAGCGACAGGGTCTGGCGCAGGCGGCTGCGGCCGCTGTCGGCATCGGCGTCCGGCCACAGCAGGCTGGCCAGCTCCTCGCGCGCATGCTCCCGGCCCGGCGCCATCGCCAAGCGCGCCAGCAGGGCCATGGCGGCCCGGCTGCGCAGCCGCGTCAGCCGCGTCTGGCCGTCATCCAGCTCGAAGCGCCCCAGCACCTGCAGGCGCCAGACCGCGGCGTCGGCAGCGGCGGAAGCAGCGCCTTGAGCGGTGGCGGTGGCGACGGGCAGCGTGGTGGTCGACAAGGCGGGCATGCGGTACGCGTGTCGGTCACGGCATGCCAGCCATGCCGAGGCCCCAAGTCTAGTGTTGCCCATGGCACGGCGGCGGCTGGCTGGTGGTTCAATGTCACGTTGACCGCCCAAGAACGCCCGACCTGCCCAACGCTGCCATGCACGACCCCGTCATCGCCGAGACCCGGGCCTGGGTCGAGCAAGCCGTCATCGGCCTGAACCTGTGCCCGTTTGCCAAGGCACCGCGGGTCAAGGGGCTGGTGCGCTATGTGGCCAGCACAGCGACGCAGCCGCAGGCGCTGCTGGACAGCCTGGTCGACGAGTTGCAGCGCCTTGCGGCCACGCCGACGGACCAATGCGAGACCACGCTGCTGATCCACCCCCATGTGCTCGGCGACTTCGCGGACTACAACGACTTCCTGGCGCTGGCCGACGCCGCCGTGCAGGCACTGGGCCTGGACGGCGTGATCCAGGTTGCCAGCTTCCATCCGCGCTACCGCTTTGCCGGCGTCGGCGCCAACGCGCTGAGCAACGCCACCAACCGCTCGCCCTATCCGATGCTGCATCTGCTGCGCGAGGACAGCATCACCCGTGCGGTGCAGGCCATGCCGGACCCGGCGGCGATCTACGACGCCAACGTGGCCTCGCTGCGGCGCCTGGGCCGGGCCGGCTGGGCGGCGCTGCAGGCCCGCTGCCGCGAGGATGCGGCCCGGGACGGATACTGAGACATGAGCCTCCTTCCGCCCGAGCACATCCAGAGCTGGCATGCGCATGTGTACTTCGGCGCCGCCAGCCGCGACGCCGCCTGGCAGCTGCGCGAGACCATCGTCGCCGCGCTGGCCGGCCACATGGAGATGGGCCGCTTCCATGAGCGGCCGGTCGGCCCGCACCCGATGTGGAGCTACCAGCTGGCCATCGCAGCGCCGGACTTCGCGCATGTGGTGGGCTGGCTGGTGCTCAACCACGGCGCGCTGGATGTCTTCATCCATCCCAACACCGGCGACGAGTTGCGCGACCACCGTGACGGCGCGCTCTGGCTCGGGCGCTCGCACACCCTGGACCTGGGCGCACTGAGCGACTGATCGCGGCGGCGGCCGGGGCGCCCGCGGCGACTGTCTCGGAGTTGCACTCGATCGCATGGGACCGGGCCACTTGAACGGGCTCTTTGCGGTCCTCTGAATGGCCGCTATCGGGGTTGATACCGTGGCGCGGCAAGGCCGGGGCTGGCGGGCTGGGCGGCCAGAATGAGGCGCCTGTCCCTGCGGGCCAGGTCCCCTGCGTTCCTCAGCCCCGTGGCCCCGCGGCAAAACTCGCTACGCTCGCTGGCGCTCGCTGGAGTGAACCCCTGACCTTGGACCAGTCAAGGTTTACGAGACTGATACGCTGGCAAGGCCTTCATCAGGAGAAGGTTCATGTCATCCAAAGCACCCTACCGGCGGCATTCGCCCGAGTTCAAGC
>JBJXHB010000236.1:0-3006 GCA_046160725.1 Aquabacterium sp. | reverse complement strand
GGCGGCCGTCACAATCCTGCGGCGCCGATCGGGCGCATCCCATTCGCCGGAGAGCCGCATGACCCACAGCATCGTCGCCACCCTGAAGGCCAAGCCGGGCCAGGAAGACGCACTCAAGACCGTCGCGTTGCAACTGGTGGCCGCCGTCAACGCCAACGAGCCGGGCTGCCTGCTCTACACGCTGTCGCAGGGCGAGGACAAGAGCAGCTTCGTCTTCATGGAGCGCTATGCCGACGACGCGGCCCTTGCCGCGCACCGCCAGACCGACCACTTCAAGACCCTGGGTCGCGCCATGGGCGCGCACATGGACGGCGCGCCGGTGGTGCTGCGCATGACCGAACTCGGCTGACGAGCGCCTCCATGCTCGACCGCGTCGACCGCATGCTGCTGGCCGTGGGCGACCACGCACAGGCGGCGCAGACTTTCATCCGCCTGCTGGACGCGCGGCCACTGCGGCAGTCGGCCAGCAGCCACCTGGGCGCCCGCGGCACCGTGCTGGCGCTGGGCGCCAGCGAGATCGAGCTGTGGACACCGGACGGCGCCGGCCCGATGGCCGACCATCTGCAGCGCCACGGCGAGGGCCTGTTCGCGGCCGGCTATGCCAGCGCACAGCTGCCGGTCCTGCAGCAGCGCCTGCGCGGGCAGGGCGTGGCCTTCATCGCTGCTGACGACCGGCTGTACCTGTCGGGCGCGGCGACGCGGGGTTATCCGATGGTGGTGTCGGCGCTGCAGGCCGCGCGGCCGGCGGCCGGGCCGGTCAGCTTCTTCTACGAGGCCACGCATGCGCTGGACGAGGACTGGCAGGGCGTGGCGCGACATCACGCCGACACCTTCGGCCTGGACGCCAGCCGCTTCTGCCCGATCGGCAGCGCACGCTTCGGCTATGCCGGCACACTGACGATGTTCGACCCGGTGGACCGCCTGGACCGCATCGAGCTGTCGCAGACCTTTGCCGACCAGCCCGGCGCGATGCGCCGCTTCGTCGAGCGCCGCGGCGGCAATGCGCTGTACATGTGCTTTGCCGAGGCGCACGACTTCCCCGCCCTGCGCGACCGCCTGCTGGCGGCCGGCGCCCGCGTCACGCCGCGCAGCCCGGACATCCGCACCGAACGCGACACGCTGTGGGTCCATCCGCGCGACCTGCACGGCATGCTGCTGGGCGTGTCGCGTACCGGCTTTGCCTGGGACTGGTCCGGCCAGCCGCAGCGCATACCGGCGCTGGACGACTGATACATCGGTCGTCCGGGCCACCCCCCGGCGCCCGGCGCCCTGCGCCCTGCGGTCCGAGCGGCGGGCGGCGGTATGCCGTCAGTCCGGCACCGGGCGGCCCAGCCAGCGCAGCACGCCATGCCCGGCCACGCGCCCGCTGGCCATGCTGGCCGTGAGCAGGTAGCCGCCGGTCGGGGCTTCCCAGTCGAGCATCTCGCCGGCACAGAACACGCCGGGCAGGGCCTGCAGCATCAGGCCGGTGTCCAGCGCTTCCAAGCGCACGCCGCCGGCGGTGCTGATGGCCTCGGCCACCGGGCGCGCAGCGGTCAGCGTCAATGGCCAGTGCTTGAGTTCGCGGGCCAGCTCGGCCGGTGCCCGGGCCAGGCGCTGTGTCAGCTCGGCGGCCGACCAGCGCTCCCGCAGCAGTGCCGTCTTGACGGCGTCCAGCCCCGCGTGTTCACGCAGATGATTGGGCATGGAGCGGGCGCCCCGGCCCGTGGCCAGTGCCGCGGCCAGGCGGTCCTCGCCGCGGCCGGGCACCAGGTCCAGGTGCAGCGTGGCATTGCCCTGGGCCTCGATCTCGTCGCGCAGCGGCGCCGCAGCGGCATAGACCAGGCTGCCTTCGATGCCGGTGGCCGTGACGACGAACTCGCCGGCGCGGTCGAAGCGCTGCCCCTGCGCACCGGTGAACCGCAGGCGCACGGACTTCATCGGCGCGCCAGCAAAACGCTGCGCGAAATAGTCGCTCCAGCCGACGTCGAAGCCGCAGTTGGCCGCGCGCAACTGCGCCACGTCCACGCCACGCTCGGCCAGCCAGGGTGCCCATGCGCCGTCCGACCCCAGCTGCGGCCAGCTGGCACCGCCCAGCGCGAGGACGACGGCATCGGCCTGTACCGTGACCTGGCCCTGGGGGTTGGCGAAGACCAGCGCACGGTGGCTGCCGATGTCATCTGTAGAGGTGGCATCAGCCCAGCCACACCAGCGGTGGCGCACATGGACGCGCAGGCCGGCGCCGCGCAGGCGGTGCAGCCAGGCGCGCAGCAGCGGCGCGGCTTTCATCTCAGCCGGGAAGACGCGGCCCGAGGTGCCGACGAAGGTGCTGACGCCCAGGCCCATTGCCCAGTCGCGCAGGGCCTGCGGTCCGAGCTGAGCCAGCCAGGGCGCGACGGCGCCGGCGCGCACGCCATAGCGCTCGGTGAACCCTGGCAGCGGCTCACTGTGGGTGAGGTTCAGACCACCCTTGCCGGCCAGCAGGAACTTGCGCCCCACCGACGGCATGGCGTCATAGAGATCGACCCGCGCGCCGCCCTGCAGCAGGACCTCGGCCGCCATCAGGCCGGCCGGGCCGCCGCCGATGATGGCCACCGCCGGCGCGCTGCCGCCGGGCGATGGGGCTGCGACGTCGGGTGGCTGGTGGGGCATGCCCGCAGGCTAACAGCCTGCCGGGAGCAGGCCGCATGGGGACGATTCGCAGCATCTGTTTTGAGAGTCCGAGGTGGGCTCTTTGCGGTCGTCTGGATGGCTGCGATCTGGATTGATGCCGTAGCGCGGCAAGGCCGGGGCTGACGGGCTGGGCGGCCAGAATGAGGCGCCTGTCCCTGCGGGCCAGGTGCCCTGCGTTCCTCAGCTCCGTGGCCCCGCGGCACAACTCGCTGCGCTCGCTATCGCGAGCTGGAGTGAACCCCTGACCTTGGACCAGTCAAGGTTTACGAGACTGATACGCTGGCAAGGCCTTCATCAGGAGAAGGTTCATGTCATCCAAAGCACCCTACCGGCGGCATTCGCCCGAGTTCAAGC
>JBJXHB010000235.1:0-2762 GCA_046160725.1 Aquabacterium sp. | reverse complement strand
CCCCTCACGCCATCGCCTGATGATCAACGGCTCGGATGCAGCGATCCTGCGCAAGCCCATGGTGTTCACGATGGACGAACTGATGCGCCTGCCGGCGGTCAGCCGCTTCCATTTCATCGAGTGCGGGGCGAACACCGGCATGGAGTGGGGCAACGTGGCGGTGCCGACCTGCCAGTACTCGCACGGCATGTTGAGCTGCAGCGAGTTCACCGGCGTGCCGCTGAAGATCCTGCTGGACATGGCCGGCGCCGACTACCGCCGTGGCCGCTATGTCCTGGCCGAGGGGGCGGACGGCTCGTCGATGACCCGCACGGTCCCGATGGAGCTGATCGAGAACGGAGAAGTCTTCGTCGCCTACGGTCAGAACGGTGAGATGCTGCGCCCGGAGAACGGCTATCCCTTGCGCCTGGTGGTGCCGGGCGTGCAGGGTGTCAGCTGGGTCAAGTACCTGCGCCGCATCGAGGTGGGTGACCAGCCTTATGGTGCCAAGGACGAGGTGCTGCACTACATCGACCTCATGCCCGATGGCCGGCACCGCCAGTACACCAGTACCCAGGAGTGCAAGAGCGTGGTGACCACGCCGTCCGGCGGCCAGGTGCTGCTCGACAAGGGCTTCTACAACCTCAGCGGTCTGGCCTGGTCGGGCCGCGGCAAGATCAAGCGGGTCGACGTGTCGGTGGACGGCGGGCGCCAATGGCGCAGCGCGCGGCTTCAGACCCCGGTGCTGAGCAAGTGTCTGACGCGCTTCAATCTCGACTGGGTGTGGGACGGCAAGCCGGCACTGGTGCAAAGCCGCGCGATCGACGAGACCGGCTACGTGCAGCCCACCATGAGGCAGCTGCGCGCGGTGCGCGGCACACGCTCGATCTACCACAACAACGCCGTGCAGACCTGGCTGGTGCAGGAAAGCGGCGAGGTGAAGAATGTGCAACTGGCGTGACGGGCTGGCCGCATTCGCCGCAGCGCTGCTGGCGACCGGCGCGCTGGCACAGGCCGTGCCGATCACCGGCATCGGCCGCGCGGCGACGCCAAAGGAGATCGCCGCCTGGGACATCGACGTGCGCCCGGACTTCAAGGGCCTGCCCCGCGGGTCGGGCTCGGTCGCGCAGGGCCAGTTGCTGTGGGAGTCGAAGTGCGCCTCCTGCCACGGCGTGTTCGGCGAGAGCAACGAGGTGTTCTCGCCGCTGATCGGCGGCACCTCGAAGGACGACGTCAAGACCGGCCGCGTGGCGCGGCTGACCGACTCCGGCTACCCCGGGCGCACCACGCTGATGAAGCTGTCCATGCTGTCCACGCTGTGGGACTACATCTACCGCGCCATGCCCTGGACGGCGCCGAAGTCGCTTTCGGTCGACGAGACCTATGCCCTCACCGCCTATATGCTCAACCTGGGCTTCGTGCTGCCGGACGAGTTCACGCTCAGCGATGCCAACATCGCGCAGGTGCAGCAGTGGATGCCCAACCGCCGGGGCATGACCACCGACCACGGCATGTGGCCCGGGCGCGGCATGGGCAATGGCGGCCAGCCCGACGTCAAGGCCGTGGCGTGCATGACGAACTGCACGTCCGAGCCGAAGGTCGCCTCGTACCTGCCCGAACATGCGCGCGATGCGCACGGCAACCTGGCCGAGCAGAACCGCAGCGTCGGCGCCCAGCGCGGGGCCGACACGGCGCGCGCGGTCGCCGTTGCCGCGACGACCAGCCCTTCGACGGCCACGCCCGAGCCCGCACTGCCGGCGCTGGCGCGCAAGCTCAACTGCATGGCCTGCCACGGCATCGACAGCAAGCTCGTCGGGCCGGGGTTGCGCGAGGTGTCGAAGAAGTACGCCGGCCAAGGCGACGCGGTCGCCTACCTGGCGCAGAGAATCAGCGGCGGCGGCGGCGGCGTCTGGGGTGCGGTGCCGATGCCACCCCAAGCGGTGTCGGCAGCCGACGCGCAGGCACTGGCCAAGTGGATCGCCGAAGGCGCCAAGCCATGACGCCAGCGTGGCGCAAGCCGGTCCGCCCCCGGGCTTGTCCGCGGTGACACCGCGCAGCGCACAATCGATGATCGGACCCATAGGAGAACACCCTCATGCACACCCGACGTGAAATGCTGGCGCGCAGCGCCACCGTCGCCGGCCTGCTGGCCGGCGCGGGCTTCCTGCCTGGGCCGGCGCTGGCCGCATGGCCCCAGGCCGCCTTCGAGGCCAAGAACATGGCCGACGCGGTCAAGGCCCTGGGCGGCAGCGCGCCTGTGGAAAGCAAGGACGTCAGCGTCAGCGGCCCGGACATCGCCGAGAACGGCGCCGTCGTGCCGGTGGGCTGCGCCACCACGCTGCCCGGCGTGAAGCGCCTGCTGCTGCTGGTGGAGAAGAACCCGAACGTGCTTGCCGCGGTGTTCAACGTCACCGAGTCGATCGAACCCAGCCTGAACACGCGGGTGAAGATGGGCCAGTCTTCCAACGTCTTCGCGGTGGCGATGATGAACGATGGCAAGGTCTTCTTCGCCACCAAGGAAATCAAGGTCACCCTCGGCGGCTGCGGCGGGTGAGTGCGGACGTTGAACAGTCCCTGCGGACTGTTCCTCGCCGTACGAACCGGCCGGGCCTGCATGCCCGGACGTGGAAACCAGGCCAGCACTGCACACCACGCACTTAAGTTCACAGGAGAAACGACATGGCAGACCCGATGCGCATCCGTGCCCAGGCCGCCGGCGACAAGGTCACCGTGCGCGTGCTGATGAGCCACGAGATGGAAACCGGCCAGCGCAAGGACTCGGC
>JBJXHB010000234.1:0-4296 GCA_046160725.1 Aquabacterium sp. | reverse complement strand
GGCCCAGGTCGACCTGGCCGGGTCGGTGCTGCCGGCGCGCATTGCCAAGGGCCGGCTGGCCACCGTGGCGGTCAACCAGTTCATCTTCAAGCAGCCGGTGTCGGTGGGCGACCTGGTGAGCTTCTATGCCCGGGTCGAACGCATCGGCCGCACCTCCATCACGGTGCACGTGGTGGTGATCGCCGAGCGCAACCCGGCCACCCTGCAGGTGGTCAAGGTCACCGAGGCCAGCCTGACCTATGTTGCCATCGACCGCGAGGGCAAGCCGCGCCAGGTGCCGCGGGACGATGACGCGGCCGAGCCGCTCCAGCGGGCTTAGGGCCTGCCCAAAGGTCCGGACGGCGCCGACCGTCGCGGAACCCCTCACCTATCCCTTGAAGTACATCATCTGGTGGGTGCTGGCCAGCAGCGCGCCATCCGGTGACCAGACCAGCCCGGCCTGGTCCGAGAAGCCCAGGCCATAGTGCTGGCCAACGGCGCGCGCCAGCACATGGCGGGGGCCGACAGCGGCCAGCGCGGACGTGTCGGCATGGAAGTAGACCGTGAAGCTGACCGTGCCGGCCGGCGTGGGCTGCCCGCGCCGCCGGAAGATGCGCGGATAGAACACGTCGCACAGCGCCGCCAGCGCCGGGAAGTCCAGCGGCCGCGGCGGCTCGTCGCGCAGCCACAGCAGGCTCACCGAGTCCGGCTCGTCGCGCGCCTGTGCCAGGTCCGGGAACGGGCCCGCCACGAAGCGCATGTCGTAGTTGCCGATCCAGGCGATCGGGCGCATGCGCCGGCTGGGTGCGATGGTGTCGGCCGCGGCCACCGCCGGCATGGTCGCCTCGGTGTGGCCCCAGCCCGGGCGCCGCAGCGCGGTCATCAGCGTCGCGGTGTTCACGACCTGGCCGTCCTGCTCGATGCGAAGCACCCAGTGCTGGGTGCTTCGGGTGGTGCGGGCCGGCTGCCGGTGCACCTCGTACGGCCCGTCGGCCAGTGCGGCCGGGTAGTTGACGGTCAGGGCCACCGGCTCGCCCAGCCGCCGCGGGTCGGTCATGACGGCCTGCAGCAACACCGCCGCCGTGATGCCGCCGTACGGGCCGACCATGTTGGCCCAGCCCGGGTGGGTCTGGCCCTGCACCCGGTCATCGCCCAGCGGCGTCAACTGCAAGGCCTGGTCCAGCGGATGGGTGGTTTTGTCGACCAATGGTTGCATCAATCCGGGCTCCTGTGCGCCGCATCACAATGACGTCATCCTAGCCATGCCCCTGAGACTGCCATGTCCCACGCACGACGCTCGCTGATCACCACGGCCCTGATCGGCGCCGCCCTGCTGGCGGCCTGCACCACGGCGCCGCCGGAGCCCGCCGGCTGCCCGGACGACGCGGTGATCGCCGACATGACCCGCCACTACCTGGCGCGCACGCCGGTGCCGAACCCGGCGCCGCTGTCCATGGAGGCCGGACGCTGCGGCGCGGCCAATCTGGTCAAGGCCCTGGGCGCGAGCCAGGGGACGGTCGTCGGCTGGAAGGCCGGGCTGACCAACCCGGCGGTGCAGCAGCGCTTCGGCCACAACGCGCCGATCCGCGGCACGCTGTTCAGCCGCATGATGTTGCGCGACGGCGCTGAGGTGCCGGCGGCTTTCGGTGCACGGCCGTTTGCCGAGGCCGACCTGGTGGTCGAGGTTTCGTCCAGCGCCATCCACGACGCCCGGACGCCGCTGGAGGTGCTGCGCCACTTGAAGAGCGTGGTGCCCTTCATCGAGTTGCCGGACACGATGGTGCAGGACCCGACCAAGGTCAGCGGCCCGCTGATAGCGCTGGTCAATGTGGGCGCGCGCCTGGGCGTGCTGGGAAGCCCGATCCCGGTGCAGGACAGCGCCGCGTTCGGCGACGCGCTGCGCGACATGACGGTGCGCGCCGTCGACGGCACGGGGCGGGAGCTGGCCAAGGCACCGGGTGCCGCGATCCTGGGCCATCCGCTCAATGCCGTGATCTGGCTGGCGGCCGACCTGAAGCGCGACGGCATCACGCTCAAGGCCGGGGACCTGCTGTCGCTGGGCTCGTTCTCGCCGCCGCTGCCGGTGGCGGCCGGCCAGAGCATCACGGTCGTCTATGACGGCCTGCCCGGCCAGCCATCGGTCAGCGCCCGCTTTCGCTGACGAACACCGCCACCTCGCCACCTGGAGCCTGCCGTGCTGATCTTCCGCCAGCTCTTCGACGCCACCTCGTCGACCTACACCTACCTGCTGGGTGACAGCGTGTCCACCGAGGCCGTGCTGGTCGACCCGGTGTTCGAGCAGGTGCCGCGTGACGCCGCGTTGCTGCGAGAGCTGGGCCTGCGGCTGACCTGGACACTGGACACCCATGTCCATGCCGACCATGTCACCGGCGCCTGGTTGCTGCGCGAGCGTCTGGGCAGCCGCATCGCCCTGTCCGCGGCCGGCGGCGCCCAGGGTGCCGACCGCCTGCTGGGGCATGGCGACCGCATCGCGTTCGGCCACCGCCATCTGGAGGCCCGGGCCACGCCGGGCCACACCAGCGGCTGCCTGACCTATGTGCTGGACGATGCCAGCCGGGCCTTCACCGGCGACGCGCTGCTGATTCGCGGCTGTGGCCGCACCGACTTCCAGCAGGGCGACTCGCGCACCCTGTATGCGTCGGTGCGTGGCCAGATTTTCAGCCTGCCGGGGCACTGCCTGCTCTATCCCGGGCACGACTACAACGGCCTGACCGTCACCAGCGTCGATGAGGAGCGGCGCTACAACCCGCGCCTGGGCGGCGACGTGCAGGTCGATGACTTCGCCGGCCACATGGCGCACCTGAACCTGCCCCATCCGCGACAGATCGATGTCGCGGTGCCGGCCAACCTGCAGTGCGGTCGGCCGGGCGAGGCGCGGCCGGCCGCGGCCGAGCCGGACTGGGCGCCGCTGCGGCTGACCTTTGGCGGCCTGTGGGAGATCGAGCCGCGGGCACTCGAGGAGGTGCGGGGCCGGGTGCAACTGCTGGACGTGCGCGAGCCCGACGAGTACCACGGCGCCCTTGGCCACATCCCGGACGCCACCCTGATACCGCTGGGCGAGCTGACACAGCGCGCAGTCGAACTGGACCGCAGCCGTCCGGTGGTGGCCATCTGCCGCAGCGGCGCGCGCTCGGCACGCGCGGTCGGGCTGCTGCACAAGGCCGGTTTCACGCAGGTGGCCAACCTGGCCGGCGGCATGCTGCGCTGGCGCGTCGAGGGTGGCACCACCAGCGGCGCCGCGCTGGAGTAGGCGCAGGCCTATTTGCCCTCGTTGGCGGCGCGGGCCGCCGCCTTGGCACCCAGGTGCTTGCTCGGCCGGCAGACCGCCTCCTGGCCCTTCCAACTCAGGCGGCCATGTTCGCCGCGCGCCCAGTACCAGGTCTTGTCGTCGCCCAGCGGCTCGTAGCGCGTGCCCGCTGCGTTGCTCACACCGCGCAGCTTGATCCAGCGGTCGCCGCTCAGCTTCATGCGCGCGCGGTCGCCCGCAAGCTCCACCAGCACCTCCCACTCGCCGCAGCGCAGCGCGGTGGTCTCGGCGGTCCCGCCCGCCGCCCAGGCCGCGCCGGTCGCCGCCATCCACAACCCTGCCGCACACAGGGCGCCCCGCATCGCAGGTCGTTTGAATGCTCGCATCGCAAGATCTCCCAAGATCCGGGCATGGTCGGCGATGCCGCGCGCCGGGTCAAGCCACCGGCCGCTACGATCCTTCATCTCCCTGCGGCCTGACGCCGCCGAAAGCCATGCATGGCCACCGTCGGATTCATCGGGCTGGGCGTGATGGGCACACCCATGGCCACCCACCT
Organism: Aquabacterium sp.; assembly: GCA_046160725.1. Lineage (GTDB taxonomy): Bacteria > Pseudomonadota > Gammaproteobacteria > Burkholderiales > Burkholderiaceae_C > JBJXHB01. The sequence continues at coordinate 493 of JBJXHB010000234.1, read as the reverse complement.
GGCACGGGCCGGGCATGCGCTGGCGCTGCACGACATCCAGCCCGCGCGGGCGGCCGAGCTGGCCGCCCGACTGGCCGGGCAGGGCCTGCAGGTTCAGGCAGCGGACGACCCGGCCGCGTCCGGCCGCGACGCGGACATCGTGGTCACCATGCTGCCGCACGGCGGCGTCGTGCAACAGGTGGCGCTGGGCGCGGGCGGGCTGGTCGAGACGCTGCGCCCCGGTACGGTCCTGCTCGACTGCTCGTCAGCCGAACCATGGCTCACACGGTCGACCGCCCAGGCCCTGGCCGGCCGTGGCCTTGCCATGGTCGATGCGCCGGTCAGCGGTGCGCAGTGGGGGGCACGCGACGCCCAACTCGTCTTCATGGTCGGCGGCGCCGACGCCGACGTGGCGCGCGTGCGGCCGCTGCTGGACGCCATGGGCCGCGCGGTGCACCACCTCGGGCCGCTGGGCAGCGGCCACACCATGAAGTGCCTGAACAACGGCGTCACC
>JBJXHB010000233.1:0-4112 GCA_046160725.1 Aquabacterium sp. | reverse complement strand
GATCTCGGCTCCGAGGTGGCCTCGCGTGCCGTGCAGCAGGTGCTGTCGATACGCGGCGACCTGCGCGTCGGCGACGCCCTGGACCTGCACCTGCTGCATGTGCAGCGCCCGGTGTCGGGTGATGTGTCGTCCTTCGTCGCCAGCAAGACGCTGGAGGAGTACTACCAGGAGCAGGGCGACGCGGCGCTGGCGCCGGCACGGCAACTGCTGGACGCCGCCGGCGTGCGCTACCAGGCCCATGCGCGCGTGGGCAACCCGGGCGAGGCCATCGCCCGGACGGCCACCGAGCAGGGCTGCGACCTGATCGTCATGGGCACGCGCGGCGGCGGCCTGTCCTCGGCCGTGCTCGGCTCGGTGGCCCAGGACACCATCGAGCAGGCGCCGGTGCCGGTGATGCTGGTGCGCTGAGGCGCCAGGGTTCGACGCAGCGCGGCGGGCCGTCGGTCTCGGTCAGCGCCGGGGCGGGTCGGGGTCTGGTGCCACCACGGGTGGGGTCGTGCCCACCAGGCCGGGTGGCGGCGAGCCCTCGGCCGTGAAGTCGGACTTTTGCGCAGCCAGGGTGGTGGGCGGCACCCGGACGGCGGGCGCGGTCTTCCTTGTCCGACGGCGGGGCGTCGGGCCCTGTTGGCCGACGCAGCGGCGGGAGGCGGGAATCAGGGCCATAGGTCAATGCTCCTTGGATGGGTCGACAAGCGTGCCAACCTTTTGGGCGGCTCTGGGCGCCACGCCCGACGCCGGGCGCAAGCCACGGGTCTGCGGGCGACCGATGATCCGTTCTGGGTGTTCATGCGGATGGGCGGTCGGCGTGTTCAGGACGCGCCAGGCTCGGCGCCGACCGGTGACGACAGGCCCGCCATCGAGGCGGGTTGCACCCAGGCATCGAAATCATCCGCGCTGACTTCGCCACTGGCCAGCGCCGCCTCGCGCAAGCTAGTGCCGGCCTGGTGCGCCTGCTTGGCAATGCGCGCCGCGCGGTCATAACCGATGTGCGGCGACAGCGCCGTCACCAGCATCAAGGACCGGGCCACCATCTCGGCCGTGCGCCCAGTGTCGGCCTGGATGCCCGAGACGCAGTGCACCGCAAAGCTGCGCATCGCATCGCTCAGCAGCCGGATGCTGTCCAGCACATCCAGCACGATCAGCGGCTTGTAGACGTTGAGCTCGAACTGGCCCTGCGCGGCGGCCATGCCGATGGCGACGTCATGCCCCATGACCTGGGCACAGACCATGGTCAGGGCCTCCACCTGAGTCGGGTTGACCTTGCCCGGCATGATCGAGCTGCCGGGTTCGTTCTCCGGCAACCACAGCTCGCCCAGCCCGGCGCGAGGGCCGCTGCCCATCAGGCGGATGTCGTTGGCGACCTTGTTCAGCGCGATGGCCAGCAGGCGCAGTGCCCCGTGCAGGCCGACCAGTGGCTCGTGCCCGGCCATCGCGGCAAAGAGGTTGGGGGCCACCGTGAAAGGCAGCCCCAGGCGCGCGGCCAGCACCCCAGCCACCCGGGCGCCGAACTCGGGGTGCGTGTTCAGGCCGGTGCCGACGGCGGTGCCGCCGATGGCCAGCGCCGCCACCGCCGGCAGGCTGTGGCCGATGGCCGCCTCGGCCAGCGCCAGTTGCGCGTCGTAGCCCGCGAACTCTTGCCCCAGCGTGACAGGCGTGGCGTCCTGCATGTGCGTGCGGCCCACTTTCAACACCATGGCCATCTCCGCAGCCTTGCGCTGCAGCGCCCGCCGCAACACCGTCAGCGACGCCCGCAGTGGGCCGCAGGCCAGGCTCACCGCCACATGCATCGCCGTGGGAAAGACATCGTTGGACGACTGGCCCCGGTTCACATCGTCGTTCGGGTGCACATCCAGCGCACCGGACGGACCGTCGACCAGTGCCGCTGTGGCCAGACGCGCCAGCACCTCGTTGACATTCATGTGGGTCTGCGTGCCCGAGCCGGTCTGCCACACCGACAGCGGAAACGCGGCGTCGAACTCGCCCGCCGCCACGCGCGCGGCGGCCGCCGCAATGGCCGCCGCCTTGGCCGCATCCAGCAGGCCCAGCGATGCGTTGACCTCGGCCGCCGCACGCTTGACCTGCGCCAGCGCATGCACCACGGCCATGGGCATGCGTTGATCGCCGATGGCAAAGAACCGAAGGCTGCGCTGCGTCTGCGCGCCCCACAGCGCCTGCGCCGGCACGGCCACGGAGCCGAAGCTGTCGGTCTCGACGCGGGTGGGCACGTGGGTCAATGGCGGCTCCGTGGCGGCCTGCACCAGTGGCGGCAACCGGCGCAGAGCATCCGCGGTTCGGCGTGCGCCGTCCGTGCGCAGGCGCACAGTGGGGCTGACCCTGACCCTGGTCGTGGTCGGGGTCGGGGTCTTGACGGCGAACATCGTGCATGGTGCGTCGGTGACGCCACTGATCGCACGCTACCGCCGCTTGCGCCCTGCCCGGAAAGGCGCCACCGGACTGAGCGGCCTGGTCAGCATCCAGCGCCAGCACACGCCATTGAGAGCGAACCCTTCTGTCGATTCATTCAATCACTCGATCAGCGCTGAGCAGCAGCGCCTGCGGCATCGCAAGGCCCAGCGCGCGCGCGGTCTTCAGGTTGATCACCAGCTCCAGCGTTGTCGCCTGTTCGATCGGCAAGTCGCCCGGCCTGGCGCCGCGCAGGATTTTGTCGACGTAGTGCGCCGCACTGCGGCTGTGCCCACGCCGGTTCAGGCCGTACGACATGAGCCCGCCAAAGACGGCGAACTCCAGGTGTCCATAGAGGGCTGGCAGCCGCTCGCGCGCGGCGAACTCGATGATGCGCCCGCGATGGGCCACGTTGGCCGCCGAGTCGGCGACCCAGATGGCGTCGGGCCGGTGGCGCCGCAGCTCGGCGAATGCCGCGTCGAAATCGGCGGGGCCGTCGATCACCAGGACCGAGACCGCCAGTCCCTGTGCGCGCGCCGCCGCAAGGGCCAGGTCTGCGGGTTCGCCCAACAGCGCCGAGCGGCGCATATAGGCGATGCGCTTGACCGCGGGCACAGCGAGCAACAGCTGCTCCAGTTGCTTGGCGGGGAGGTCGGTTCCCGCAAAGTTCGACGGCCCGGTGACGTTGCCACCGGGCCGCGCCAGGCTGCTGGCCAAGCCCAAGGCCACAAGGTCCGGGCCCATGGCCACGATGGGGATGGTGTCGGTGGCTCGCTTGGCGGCGCGCACCGCCTCCGTACCCGCGGTGATGATCACACTGACCTTCTTCGCCACCGCTTCCGCGGCAAGCTCATCCAGGCGCTCCAGGCGGCCTTCGGCGTAAAGAGGCAGGAAGTCATACGTCTTGCCGTACTCCCAACCCAGCTCACGCAGATGAGTCGCGAGCGGACCGCGCGCGTGCACCTCGGGTGGCGGCGCGTTCTGGGAGTGCAGAAAGGCCACCACCGGCAACTTGTTCTGTGCCTGCGCTTGCGCCCGCAGGGCCATCGGCAATGCGAGCGCCGCGACGGCTGCGAACACGCCATGCCGCCTGGTGATGAGTCCGCGCACCGCCCGTGGTGCGAGCACCGCGCGGGCCTCAGTTAGGGGACTGGGAAACGATCTTTCCATCTCTGACGACCGCCTTCAGGCTGGCGTTGTTGACCATTCTTCCGTCCACGAAAGCCCGGACCCAATAGGTCACGGTTTCGCCGTTGACCTGGTAGTCGTAGGTCTCGACCTTCGCGCCCGAGTCCGCCTCGCGCTGCATGTTCGCCCGGATCTCGATCTTGCCCCGCAAGGTCGCACCCCGCGCGATGGAGCCTGGGGAGGTGACGAGGACCGCGTCATCGGCAAACAGGGCCGCGGCGGCGTCGACCTTGCCGGCATTCATCGCATCGTATCGGGCCTGGACGATGGCCGCCGGGCCGCTGGCCGTTGCCGGTGAGGTCGTGCTGCATGCCGAGATGATGACTGTCATCAGCGCGGCAGCCCATGCAGATCGAGATGTCTTCATGTACGTTCCTTGTCTTCGGGGTTGGGTGAGGTGTCGTGGCGAGGCCATTGAATCTGCGACCGGCAGGCCTGTCGATGGCACCTTGGGGCCCTCTTCGGGCGTCCGGCACCGGCCCTTTCGGGCCAAGCCACGGCCCGAAAGTCTGCCAGCGGCC
>JBJXHB010000232.1:0-18709 GCA_046160725.1 Aquabacterium sp. | reverse complement strand
ACCGCGGTTGCGTCTGCTGGACTCGGTGCGCCGCTATGCGCTGGACCGCCTGGCCGAGAGCGGCGAGGCCGATGCCGCCTACCGCCAGCTGACTCAGGTGCTCACCGGTTGGATGCAACAGTCGCTGCAGGCCCGCCTGGCGCCCGAGCCGGCAGGTGCGCCGCAGCGCAATCCCGCCGATGCCCAAGCCCTGGCTGAACTGGACAACGTGCGCGGTGCCTTGCATTGGGCCCGCCGGCATGATCCAGGCGCCGCACTGCGCCTGGCGATGGAGGCCGGTGAAGTGGCCATCTTCACCGCTTGGCGTGACGAGGCCTTTGACTGGATGGAGCAGACCGAGCCGCTGCTGGATGGCGCGGACCAGGCGCTGCGCGCAGCCTGGACCCTGGCCTGGGCCCGCCAGCTGCTGTTCCGCCGCGACCCTCGGGCAACCGCCGCCGCTGTCCGGGCGTGCGAGCTGGCCGACACATGCGGCGACATGGGCCTGCGAGTGCAGGCCGGTGTGGCCCGGGTGCGCTCAACCGACCAGCCCGGCGAGGCACTGCAGCACGCACTGGCTGCGCTGGACACCACCATGGAAAGCATCGTCGCCGCCGGGCCCAGCGCCAGCACCGACCTGCTGCTGCTGGTGGCAGGCGCTCGAGCCCATGCCCTGGGCCTGAGCGGCCGCCATGACGAAGCGCTGGCTGAACAGCAGCAGGAGGTCACGCTGGCCCGCGCGATGGGACGCCGGCTGTCAGCGGCGGCGGCGGAAAGCCGGCTGATCGCCCGCATGAGCCTGCTCGGCCGCCATGAGCAGGCGGCCGAGCGATCGCTGGCCTTCCTGAGCCGCCCTGGCACGGTGGCCGATGCCAATACCGGCTATGTGCATTGCTATCTGCTGCACAGCCTGACCACCTTGAACCGTCTCGATGAGGCCCTGGCCGGTGCTGCGGAGGCGCTGGCCGTGGGCCGCAGCGGTGGCGTGCTGTATGTGTTGCTCTGCCTGTCCAGCCTGCTGGCCCGTCGCGGCCGGCCCAGGGCCGCGGCGCTGCTGCTGGGCCATGCCCGCCACGCCTATGCGCGGCGCCGAGAAAGCCCGGTGCCAGATCTGTGGCAGCAGGCGCAGGCATCGTTGGCCGCCGCCCTGGGCGCAGCGGCGCTGCAGCGCCTGATGACGCAGGGCGAGGCCATGACCGACGACGCCGCTTCGGCCCTGCTGTCCGACGGGCCCGACCCCGCCTGATGCCGCTGTCGTAGCGGCTTCAGTGGACAGCGACGTTCGCCCCGCCGACCATCATCAACGCCAGGTTCTGCAACGCCGCACCGGACGCGCCCTTGCCCAGGTTGTCCAGCACGGCGGCCAGCACGACCTGCTCGCCCGTGGCATCGGCCAGCACCATCAGGCGCAGGTCGTCCGTGCCGTTCAGCGCCTGCGGGTCCAGGTGCCCCAGTGCCGCGCTGTCGGCCGGCGTCAGCACCTGTACATGCCGGGCGCCGCGGTAGCGCTCGTGCAGCACCTCGTGCAGGCGCGCCGCGCTGGCCGGTGGCGGCAGCAGCCGGCGGTGCAGCGCAATGGTGAGCACGATGCCCTGGGCATAGGCGCCGTAGGCCGGCAGGAACAACGGCCGCTGCGCCAGGCCGGCATGGTGGTGGATCTCCGGCGCATGCTTGTGGTCAAGCCCCAGGCCGTACGCCTGATAGGCGGGTGCGGCAGCGCGGCCGGGGCCCTCGTAGGCATCGACGCCAGCGCGGCCGCGGCCGCTATAGCCGGACACCGCCTGCACCGTCACCGGATAGTCCGGCGGCAGCAGCCCCGCCTGCACCAGCGGCCGCAGCAGGGCCACGGCCGCGGTCGGATAGCAGCCGGGGTTGCTGACGCGCTGCGCGGCGGCAATGCGGCCGGGCTGCTCGCCGTCCAGCTCCGGCAGGCCGTAGACCCAGTCCGGGTGGACGCGGTGTGCCGAGCTGGCGTCCAGGATGCGCACCGCCGGGTTGCGCACCCAGGACACGGCCTCGCGCGCGGCCGCATCCGGCAGGCACAGCAGGGCGATGTCGCAGTCGTTCAGCGCCTCGGCGCGGGCGCCGGGGTCCTTGCGCCGCGCCTCGGGCAGGCGGACGAGATGCAGGTCGTCGCGGCCCTGCAGCCGCTGCGCGATGCGCAGGCCGGTGGTGCCCTGGTCGCCGTCGATGAAGAGTCGGGTTCGCATCGCTGTCCTCCTGTTGCCGGCGCATGGTCGCGCGACACAAGCTTGTTGGAAAGTCGAGTCTGGCAAAGTCCGAGTTCACGATTCATGAACGGGGCACCTTAATGCGCGAGATCAACCTGGACCGCCTGCGCACCCTGCTGGCGGTGGCCGACCTGGGCAGCTTCGCGCAGGCGTCGCGCGCGCTGCACCTGGCGCCGCCCACGGTCACGCAGCATGTGGCCGAGCTGGAGGCGCGGCTGGGCACGCCGCTGCTGCTGCGCGGCCGCAGATCGACGCCCACCGGCGCCGGCCGGGTACTGGTGGAGCGGGCCCGGCGCCTGCTGGCCGACCTGGACGAGCTGGTCGAGGACGTCCGGCTGCATGCCCAGGGCCGGCGCGGCCGGGTGCGCCTGGGCGCCAGCACCGGCGCCGTGGCGCACTGGGTGCCGCAGGCGCTGCAGCGGCTGGGCCGCGACCATGCCGGCATCGATGTGCAGGTGCAGGTCGCCACCTCGGCGGACACCATGGCGCGCCTGGCCGGCGGCACGCTGGACCTGGGCATCGTCGCGCTGCCGCAGCAACCGCTGGCCGGCGTGGTCGTGCGGCCCTGGCGCCGGGACCCGGTGCTGGCGGTGGTGCCGGCGGCCTGGCAGCCGCCGGCGCGGCTGACCGCGGCCTGGCTGGCCGCGCGGCCGCTGGTGCTCAACGATGCCAGCACCCACCTGTCGCGCCTGACGACCGCCTGGTTCGCCCGTGCTGGCCTGCGGCCCGCCGCGCGCATCGCGCTGAACTTCAACGACGCCATCCGCAGCCTGGTGGCCGCCGGCTGGGGGGCGTCGCTGCTGCCGCAGGACGACGTCGGCGCCATGCTGGATGCCCGCATCGCGCAGCGCCCGCTGCGCCCGGCGCTGTGGCGCCCGCTGGGCCTGGCCTGGCGCCAGGGCGCGGACGACGGGCCGACCCGGCAGGTGATGGCGGTGCTGCAGGCCGCGGCCCGCGGCAGCGTCTGACCGCTAAAGCGGCGTCAGCATCGAGGCAGCCTACAGATGCGGCCGAAGGTCCAGCGCACGCCGCTCGGCGTCGGCATGCAGAAGGTCGCGCAGGATGGCCACGTGGCCGCTGCCGGCAATGACCAGGGTGCGGTCTCCGGGCTGCGCGTGGCGCTGGATCCAGGCATACATGCGCAGGTTGCGGTGCCACCACTGGGCCGACGCGTCGGCACCGTGGAACAGGCCCTGCGCCGCGGCCACGTCGTTGAGCAGCATGTAGAAGCCCTTGTTGCGCCGGTCCTCCTCTGGCGCGTTGGTCTGCAGCAGGATCTCCCGCAGGCTGCGCTCGCGATGCAGCGCCTCCAGGCGCCGCGACTCCTGCGCGATCAGGGCCATCAGCTTGTCGCGGGTCTGCGGCACCTGGTCCAGGTAGCCCCACAGCGGCGTCTCGGCCTTCGGCATGTCGATGTCCATGCCATGCACGCGCTCCAGGCCCGCGGCCTGGGCGATGCGAAACCCCAGCTGGTAGATCTCGTTGCGCGGCAGCTCGTAGCGGCCGGCGCGGTGGTCGGCCAGCCGCTGGTTCATCACGGCATCGCGGGCCGGCGGGTACTCCAGCAGCACCCGGGTGGGCGCCAGCCGGGCCAGCCGCTGCGACAGCTCGACCAGATAGGCCTGCACCGGCGGCTGCATCACGTCCAGGGGCCGGTACTTCACCGCATCCAGCCCCGGGTTGTCGAAGTGGAACATGCCCAGCAGCATCACCTGCGCCGGCGCGTCGGCGGCCCCGTGCGCCGGGCTGCCCATGGCCCAGCCCGCGGCGCCGATGCAGGCCGCATGCAGCACGGCACGCCGGCTGGTCGGCCTCGGAGGTGTCTCGGCCGGGCCTCCGTGCGGTGTAGAGGCGGCCTGTGGTGTCGGCGTGGTCATGAGGCTTGTCGCTGAGGGCTGGCGATGTGGTGCCGCAGTCTCGTCCGCGCGGCACCGCACCGCAAGCCGGCATGCGACGAAGCGACAACCGGCAGGCCCGGCCCGCACGCAGCCCGGCCTGCCTAGGCCGAAGCGGGCCCGGCGCCGCGCCCGGCCAGTTCCGGCGACTCGATCAGCACGACGTCATCGAGGGCGACGCGCCCTGGCTGAACCGGCGTCGCATAGACGCCCAGGCAGCCCTGGCGGTCCTGGGCGACGGCCCGCAGGATGGCCGGGTTGCGCTCCGTGGTGTCCGGGTCGATCGTGATGACGACGCAGCGCCCATCGCGCTTGTCCACGCGCATGCGCAGGCCGCCGATGCGCAGCACATGGCCGACCCACGCGTCCTCCGGGAAGTCGGCGTCATCGTCTGCCGTGACCAGGATGTTCGGGCGGAAGCGCCGGATGTCCAGCGTGGCCCCGACCTTCTCGCCCAGCCGCGCCACCGTCTGGGTCGTGATCAACGACAAGGCAAAGGTGTCGAACACACCACGGTCGTAGCGCAGCAGGCGCAGTCCGCCGGCGCCGAGTTCGGTGGCGAGGGCTGGGTCGGTGACATCGAGGACCGCACCCGACGGTGTGCGCACCGTCGTCACTGACGTATCCGGGCGATCCGGGTCGACGAAGGTCGGGCGGTACTGGCCCAAATTGCTACGGTCGCGCTGCGTCAGCCACGGGAACCCGCTGTGGGTGACGCCGTCTCGCACAAAGGCCCAATGACGGTCGCCAGCGAGGCCGAACCAAGTGACGTTGACGTCCTTCATGGCCTCGGCCCCCATGGACTTGACGGGATACCGCCAGAGCCCGACCACCCGGCCCACAGGCCGGCCTTTTCCAGAATCGTGCATGGAGCAACCTCCGAAGAGGCGCCCTTACCTGGATGGCCCATGTCGAGCGTGACGGACCGAGTCCGCTGCAGCGCCTCTCGACGAGGGGTGTGCTGCCAACCCTGGCAGCTCGCGGCAGAACTTTAGCAAACCCTGGAAGCGTGGGTCCACAGGCTGTCAGCAACGGCCAGCGCACGAACACGCTCTTCGAACCCCGATGGCACGCTAACGCACGCTGCGCTTCAACGCACGAACGAAAACGCCCGCAGCTGCGGGCGTTTGTCATCGGTCTTGGCGGAAAGGGAGGGATTCGAACCCTCGGTACTACGATGTAGTACACCGGATTTCGAGTCCGGCGCATTCGACCACTCTGCCACCTTTCCGTTTCGGGCGCCCCGGTCGTGGGGAGGGGCGGATTGTAGGGGCCGCCTTGAGCCCGGTATCCAATGCCGAACGCCTCAGCCGGGCTGCGGCAGCGGCGGGCGGCCACCGCCGCGCCACCAGGCAAAGCCTGCCTGCGTCAGACCCGCGGCCAGGCCCACTGCCACGCCGATCTGCCAGGCCAGCGTGTAGGAGCCGGCCGCGTCGAAGATCAGGCCGCCGCCCAGGGCGCCGACGAAGCTGCCCAACTGGTGGCCGACGAAGGCCACGCCGCCCAACATGGCCTGCCATTTCAGGCCAAAGGTCTCGGCGATCCAGCCCGACACCAGCGGCGCCACGCCGAGCCACAGGAAGCCCATGATCGCCGCGAAGACGAGCGTGCCGGCGGGCGTCGGCAAGGCGATGAAGTACCACGCCAGTGCGAGTGAGCGCAGCGTGTAGATGCCGCCCAGCAGCACCAGCTTGCTGGTGCGCCCGCCGGCCCAGCCGAAGAACAGGCTGCCCAGCACATTGAAGCCGCCGATCACGCCCAGCGCCTGCGCGCTCAGCAGCGGGTCCATGCCGCACAGCTCCAGGTAGGCCGGCAGGTGGGTCGTCAGAAAGACGAGCTGCATGCCGCAGACGAAATAGGTCACCGCCATCACGACGAACAAGGGGTTGCGCATGGCGATGCCCAGCGCCTGGCGCGCGTTGTCGCCCTCGCCTGGCTTGTGGGCCAGCGGCAGGCTGTCCACCCGTCCGGCCGCCCAGGCCGCCGGGATCATCACCAGCGCCAGCACGGCAAAGCCCGCCACGCCGATGCGCCAGCCGTAACCCTGGCCCAGCCATTGCCCGATCGGGGCGGCGATCATGGCGCCCACCGACCCGGCGGCCGAGACGATGCCCAGCACCGAGCTGCGCACCGCCACCGGCACCGGCCGCGAGGCCGCGGCCATGGCCATCGCGCTGCCGGTGCAGGCCAGCGCCGCGCCGATGGCCACGCCGGCACCGATCATCACGCCGACCAGCCCGCCGGCCATGGCCAGCAGCATCAGCCCCAAGGCATAGAGCGCCGACCCGGCCACCATCAGCGGCCGCAGGCCCAGCCGAACAGCCCAGGCGCCGGCGATGGGCTGCAACACACCCCAGGCCAGGTTCTGAACCGCGATCGCCATGGTGAACTGCGACACCGTCAGGCCGGTGTCGCGGGTCAGGGCCGGCATGAACAGGCCCAGGCTCTGGCGCAGGCCCATGGCCAGGCTCAGCATGACCGAGGCCCCGATCAGGATGCCCAGGCTGGGCCGCAACGCGGCCCAGGTGGAGGTGCTCGCCGTGGTCCCGGCCGGCCCGGCGCTCAAGAGGCGAACGCCCGCCGCAGGGCCTGGCCGCACAGGCCGACCGCGGTGTCGGCCTCGTCGAGGACGCGGGTCATGGTGATGAAACCGTGGATCTGGCGCTCGAAGCAGATGTACTGCGTCGGCGTGCCCGCCCCCGACAGGGCGTCGGCGTACTGGCAGCCCTCATCGCGCAGCGGGTCGAAGCCGGCGGTGACGATGGTGGCCGGCGGCAGCTTGGACAGGTCCGGGTGCAGCAGCGGACTGGCCCGCCAGTCGCTCCACTGCGCCGGGTCCGCGATGTAATGGCCGCGGTAGTAGGCGATCGAGTCGGCGGTCAGCAGGTAGCCCTGGCCATTGCCCTGGTGCGACGGCGCCACCGCCCGCATGTCGGTGGCGGGATAGATCAGCAACTGGTGGCGCGGCGGCGGGTCGCCAGCGTCCCGCAGCAGGATGGCCACCACGGCGGACAGGTTGCCGCCTGCGCTGTCGCCACCGATAGCCATGCGGCTGGCATCCAGCCCCAGGGCCCCGGCCTGGGCGCGCACCCACCGATAGGCCGCCAGGCAGTCCTCCGGCGCCACCGGGAATCGATGCTCCGGGCCCATTCGGTAGTCGACGGACACCACCGCGCAGCCGGCCGCAGCGGCCAGGTCGCGGCACAGCACATCATGGGTGTCCAGGTCGCCGATCACCCAGCCACCGCCGTGCAGGTACACCAGCACCGGCGCGGGTGTGGTCGAAGCCTCCGGCCGGTACAGCCGCAACGGAATGGCGCCATGCGGCCCGATGGCGGACAGGTCGCGCACCTCGTGCAGGGGACGCGGGTCGCGCTGGGTAAAGAAGCGCCGCTCGCGGTACCACTGGCGCGCCTCCACTGGTGCCAGCGTGTGCACCGGCGGCAGGCCGCGCTGGGTGATCAGGTCCAGCAGCGCACGGGCCTGGGGGTCGAGCATGGAAGCCTCCGGTTCGATGGGCGGGCCCGGAGTATCGGCGCCGGCCTCCCGGCGGGCCACCGCATGGGTGACAGTGCTGTTGCGTGCCGGCCCCGCAGGCCTCAGGCGAATTCCTGCCGAACCGATGGCGACATCAGTCGCCGCACGAGCCAGCCCAGCACCACGCAGGACGCCAGTGTCGTCACCACCGCCAACGCGCGCGCGGTGGCCACGAACCCGCCGAAGACATTGGCCACCTGGGGTGGCAGAACGGTGCGGCTGAGCGTCGCATCCACCACCGTCAGCATCACCTCCTGCTGCAGCCACAGGCCGACGAGGTTGGCGGCAATCGCCAGGAGCAACACGCCGATAAAGGCGCGGCGAGCCCACTCCAGACGCATCAGCAGCCCGATGGCCGATGCCAGCATGGCCACCGACACGATGAGTGCCGCGCCGACGAACCAGGGCAGGTGACCCAGCAGCAGGCCGGTGAGGACCGGCTGGGACTGCGCCGCCGGTGGCGTCCAGCCTGGTGCCAGGCCCGCCCACATGGCGTACTGGATGACGGCCGACACCGAGGCCAGTGTGCCGAAGACGATGAAGGCCCAGGCAATGAAGGTCACCAGCGGTGATCGGGCGCCGACGTTGAAGGTCTGTGGCATCTGGTGACTCCCTGGGTCTAGGTCGGGTCGCAAGGCAAGCGTCCACGTTCAACGCATGGTGCCGCCTTTAGATGACGCCGATTTTTCAGCAGAGACGGCTCGAACTCCCTCCCTCGCTTGGGTGATCATCCCAAGAACAAGGGGGGGCTTTCAGCGTCGATGCGACAGATCGCGCGCTGCTGCGACCAACGGGCGATCGGCGCCGCCATGCGGCACCGGGGCGCGGCGCCGCCGCAACCGACTCAGCCGCAGCGTCAGCCGAAGCGGACCGCGTAGACCGGCGGCAGCAAGGTCGAGACGGTCTGCCACTGGTCGCCGCCGTCGGCGCTGGCCCAAAGGCCGCCGGTGGTGCTGGCCATCAGCAGCGTCGCGCCGTCTGCGGCCACCGCCAGGCCATGGCGGTAGACGAGGTCGAAGCAGCCCGCCTGAGGCAAACCCAGGCGCAGGGTGTCGAAACTGGCGCCGCCATCGCGGGTGCGATTGACGACCAGGGCACCGTCGACCGGCACGCGGCATTGGTCGGCCTTGGCAGGCGCAAACCACGCGGTGGCCGGGTCCGTGGGATGCGCGGCCACCGCAAAGCCGAAGCTCGAGACCGGCGCCACCTTGATCTCGGTCCACAGCGCACCCCGGTCGGTGCTGCGCCAGATGCCGCCATGGTGCTGGCACCACAGGACATTTGGGTGGGCCGCGCAGGCGGCGATCAGGTGCGGGTCCTGGGTGTTCTGTTCCTCGGCCTGCTCGGGCGGCATGAAGTCGGCCCGCATGCCCTGGGCACTGATGTGCCACCGGGCACCGCCGTCACGGCTGCGCCAGGCACCGCCGCAGCTGATGCCCAGCAGGATGTCGTCCGGCTGACCAGGGTCGATGCATATCGAGTGGATGCCCGGCGCGTCGTAGCCGCCACCGAACCAGCCCAGGCGCTCGGGCCGGTTCCAGAGCGACTCGACCAGCGACCAGCTCGCACCGCCGTCGCGGCTGCGGAACAGCCCGCCCGGCAGCGTGCCGGCCCAGATGGTGTCGCCGGCGGCCTCGAGCGACCAGATCAACACCAGCTTCCAGGGCGGGCCCTGCGCGCCATCGGGTTGGGCCGGGTAGGCTGGTGCGGCCACCTCCGCCCAGGTTCGGCCTTCATCGGCGCTGGCATGCACCTTGACACCGAAGTGCCCCAGGTTCAAGGCCGCCAACATCGGCCGCCCGGGCCGCGGTGGCAAAACCATGGTGACCGGGTCACCCAGAAACGAGGTTCCGGCGATCTGCCAGGTGCCGGAGCGACGTCGCAGCTCCAGCAGGCCCTTGCGCGTGGCAAGCCAGGCCCGGTCGGTCTCGGTCGGGATCATGGTTCGTCCTTTCGGTGTCGGGTCATGGGCGTGCGCCGGGTTCAGCCACCCGACAGGGCTTGCAGCACGTAGACCTGGCTGTCGGGCGCCAGGGCGTCGGTCAGCGCCACGCGGTCGATGCTGCGCTGTCCATCGATGAACACGACCACGTTGGGCCGCAGGTGCCCCTGGTCGTCCAGGACATAGCCGCGCAGCCGGGGCTGCTGCACAAAGGCCTCGTCCAGCAGCACAGCGAGCGAGGTGGCCGCGCTGTCGAGCCGGGGCGTGGCCAGAAAGCGGTGCAGCTGGGGCGTGAAGGTCAGGGTCGGCACGGCCCGATGATGCAGCGGATGCCCCACAAGGGACAATCCGGTCCGATGCGATCCGGTCCCCTTGCCGCCCTGGGCTGTTACACGATCTGGGGCCTGTTCCCGCTGTACCTGAAGCTGCTGGCCGGGGTCTCGGCACTGGAACTGGTGGCCCACCGGTCGGCCTGGGCGCTGGTCCTGCTGCTGCTGCTGCTGGCCGCCCAGCGCCGGCTGGGCGCCCTGCGCCAGGCGCTGGCGTCGCCGGCGGCCCTGCGGGTGTTCGTGCCGAGCGCGCTGCTGCTGTCGCTGAACTGGCTGCTGTATGTCTACGCGGTCAATGGCGGGCGGGTCCTGGAGGCCAGCCTCGGCTACTTCATCAACCCGCTGGTCAACGTGGCGCTGGGTTTCTTGTTTCTGCGCGAGCGGTTGCGTGCCGCGCAATGGCTGGCCATCGCGCTGGCCGCGGCCGGCGTGGCCTGGCTGACCTGGCAGGTTGGCGCCCTGCCCTGGGTGTCGCTGGCGCTGGCGCTGAGCTTCGGTGTCTACGGCCTGCTGCGCAAGACGGCACCGCTGGGTGCGCTGGAAGGCCTGGCCCTGGAAACCACGTTGCTGGCCCCGCTCGCGCTGGCGGGCGTGGCCTGGTTCATGGGGCCGGGCCATGGCGCCTTCGCCAGCGGCAGCCTGGGCATCGACCTGCTGGTGGTGGGTACCGGCGTGCTGACGGCCATCACCCTGGTGCTGTTCGCGTATGCGGCGCGGCAGGTGACGCTGGCAACGCTGGGCTTGATGCAGTACCTGTCGCCGTCGCTGCAGTTCGTGCTGGCGGTGTATGTCTTCAACGAGCCGTTCGACACCGGCCGCGGCGTCGGCTTTGCGCTGATCTGGGCCGGGCTCCTTGTCTACAGCGTGCACGGCCTGGTGCAGATGCGCCAGGCCCGTGTCGCCTCAACGTAGGTCGCCGGCCAGGCTGGCCAGGGTCTCCGGCGCCACGGCCAGGTGCGCCGGATAGTGGGTGTGATCGCAGCCCAGCCGCACGGCCGCACCGGCCCGCACCGCCTGGCGCGCCGCGGCTGGCAGCTCCCAGCGCAGGAAGTGCACCGCCGATGTCTTCTCGGCGTTCTCGCGGTCCAGGTCCTCGTCGGCGATCGCATAGACGCGGGCATGGCCCTCGACCTCGACGAAGACCCGGTCCTCGACACCGATCAGCCGCGCCAGCTCGCGACGGCGTTCATGCGCGTCCGGGTACTCCAGCATCATCGTGGCCTTCCAGTGGCTGCCGGTCGGCACCAGCGGTGCATAGGCCTCGATCTCCTGCTGGATCGCGTCGTCGTCGAAGATCTTCTCGACGCGCAGCATCTCCTGGATCTGGTAGCGGATGGTGCGCTCGTCCTCGAACAGCAGGTTCATGTGCTCGCCCAGGATCACGCTGCGCAGGCGGCGGTGGGCGATGATGCCGGCGCGGATCTCCTTGCGCTGGCGGTGGAAGGCCTCCAGCGTCAGCAGGCTGTCGCGGGTGATGGGGGTGCGCAGGATGTCGGTCATGTCGGTTGCTCCAGCCCGTAGGCGCGGGCCAGCAGGGTCAAGGGGTGTTGCAAGGCCTTGGCCGGCGCGCCGGCCTGGGCCATGCCCTGGGCGATGTGGTGGCCGGCCAGCGCGCAGTCGCTGGCGATCACATCCGGCTCGTCCTTGGCCATCGCCTTGAAGACCGGCTTGCCGATCTTCATGGCCACCGGATGGGTGGCGGTCTTCACGCCGTAGGTGCCGGCATGGCCGGAGCAGCGCTCGACGGTATTGAGCTGCACCTTCACCGTCTTGCCCACCAGCTTGAGCATCTCCTCGGTCTTGCGGCCGATGTTCTGCACCCGGCCGTGGCAGGGAATGTGATAGCTGACCTTGCCCAGGTCGTGCTTGAAGTCGGTCTTGAGCAGGCCGTCGCGGTGGCGCGCCATCAGGTACTCGAACGGGTCCCACATCGCCGCCTTGACCGCCTGCACGTCGGCGTTGTCCGGGAACATCAACGGCAGCTCCTGCTTGAACATCAGCGTGCAACTGGGAATGGCGCTGACGATGGCCCAACCTTCGCGGGCATAGCGGGCCAGCACTGGTATGTTGGCCTGCATGGCGCGCTCGACCGCCTCCAGGTCGCCCAGCTCCAGCTTGGGCATGCCGCAGCAGGCCTCCTTCTCGACGATCTCCCAGCGGACGCCGTTGTGCTGCAGCACCTGCAGCAGGCTCTCGCCGATGCCGGGCTCGTTGTAGTTGACATAGCAGGTGGCGAAGACAGCCACCTTGCCCGGCGTGCGCTCGCCGGCCACCGGGTCGGCGTCCGGGTTGTTCATCGCACGGCCCCACCGGAAGCGCTGCTCGGCCATCGTGGGCATCCAGGCATCCGGGTGCACGCCCAGTGCCTTGTCCATCATGCGACGGGCGACGGCCGTGGCATTCACCGCGTTGACCGCCTGCACCACGATCGGAATGCCCGCAAAACTGCCATGCGTGTCGGTGGATGCCAGCAGCGTCTCGGCGGCCCTGACCTCGCCCTTGCGGTGCCGGATGGCCTTGGCCCGCAGCATCAGGTGCGGGAAGTCCAGGTTCCAGGGGTGCGGGGGCACGTACGGGCACTTGGTCATGTAGCACAGGTCACACAGGTAGCACTGGTCGACCACCTTCCAGTAGGCCTGTTTGGGTATGCCGTGCACCTCGCCGTCGGCGGTCTCGTCGACCAGGTCGAACAGCGTCGGGAAACTCTGGCACAGGCTGACGCAACGGCGGCAGCCGTGGCAGATGTCGAAGACGCGCTCCATCTCCTTGAGCGCGTCCGACTCGTCATGGAACAGCGGGTTCTTCCAGTCCAGCGGGTGGCGCGTCGGCGCCTCGAGGTTGCCTTCTCGGGATGTCATGGCGGTCAGGATGCAGGTCAGGGCATCGTTGCGGTGGTCGGGCGCACCCTAGCGGGCTGCGCAGCGCAAGGCAGATGCGAACAAGGGGCCGCTGGAGCCCCTTGGAAGTCGTCAACCGGCCGCCCGCGAAGGGCCGCCGGCGTCATGAGTCGGCCCGTCAGTCGACCAGTTGGTCCAGCGCCTTCTGGTAGCGGTTGGCATGGCTGCGTTCAGCCTTGGCCAGCGTCTCGAACCAGTCGGCGATCTCATCGAAGCCTTCGTCGCGCGCCGACTTGGCCATGCCCGGGTACATGTCGGTGTACTCATGGGTCTCGCCGGCCACGGCAGCCTTCAGGTTGTCGCGGGTCGGGCCGATCGGCAGGCCGGTGGCGGGGTCGCCGGTGGCCTCCAGGAACTCCAGGTGGCCGTGAGCATGGCCCGTCTCGCCCTCGGCGGTGGACCGGAACAAGGCGGCGACGTCGTTCTGGCCTTCGATGTCGGCCTTGTTTGCGAAATACAGATAGCGGCGGTTGGCCTGGGACTCGCCGGCAAAGGCGTCCTTCAGGTTCTGCTCGGTCTTCGACCCCTTCAAACCCATGTGATGCTCCTCGAGAGTTGCGAACTCGGCCGTGGCGGGCGCCACGGCGCGAAGGCGGAAGCTACCAAACATCGGCGCATCGGGCCAATGCATTGCATCAATTCATTGCATAGCCAGCGGCAATGTGGGCCCGGGCAAGGCCTCTCAGGCCAGGCCCAGCAGCTTCAGGGCCAGCTGGTGGGTGCGGCCGTCCGGCTCGACCAGGTTGTGAAGCACATCGAAATGATTGCGTCCCGGCACGGATTCGCAGACCGGCACCGCGGTCGGGCCCCACTGGTCCCGTATCAGCTTGCCCTGGCGCACAAACTCCTCACTCTCGGCACCGCCGGCCACTGCATACAGCGGAACCGCGCGCGGCCGCGGGAAGAACGCCGGGCTGAGCCGCTTGACCGATGCTGGCGTCAGCTTCAGGTCGGCCTGCAGGAAAGGCGTCTGGCGGATGGGATCCAGGTCGAACAGCCCCGAGATTGCCAGCGCACCCTGGATCAGCCGAGGGGGCAGGTCGGCACCCAGGTCACGCCAGCGGCAGCTGGCCATCATCGCCGCCAGGTGCCCGCCGGCCGAGTGGCCGACGACGACGATCCTGGACGGGTCGCCGCCATGCTCGCCGATGTGGCGCCAGGTCCAGGCCAGCGCCTGCGCCATCTGAAGCGAGATTGTCTCCACCGACACCTGCGGGCACAGGTCGTAGTCCGGCACCACGACGGTCGCGCCCTTGCTGGTGAAGGCCGGCGCCACCAGCGACGCGTCAGACTTGGTCAGCGCACGCCAGTAGCCGCCATGGATGAAGACCAGCACCGGTGCGCCGCGTTGATCGGCCGGGAAGATGTCGAGCCGCTCGCGCGGCGACGCGCCATAGGGGACGTCCAGCGCGCAGCGGTGCTGGGCACGCACCGCAGCCGATGCGGTGGCCCACCGCTCCAGGATGGCCATCGCGTCGGGCACGCGGGCGCGGTTGTTGTATTGCTGGTCATGCCACTGCGCATCGTGACGCTTCATCGTCTGCCTCGGCGGAACTTGGGGTTGGGGGGTACGGACGGGCGCGATGATGCCGTGAACCGCGGGCCATGCACAGCCGCGGCGCCCAGCCGGATCGGCCTGGCACCGCGCCGGCACAACCACCCATCGGGCTAGAATCTGCGCCTTTCGGGGACGTAGCTCAGCTGGGAGAGCGTCGCGTTCGCAATGCGAAGGTCGGGAGTTCGATCCTCCTCGTCTCCACCAATCCCGCCAGGCCAGAGCATGCTCTGGCCTTTTTCGTGGTCGCGGCGTTCCTGCGATGTCGTTTCAGCGCAGCCCGGCTGGCAGCAGCCGCTCGGACGAGGCCACGGTCGACTCCTCGTCCAGTTCGATGGCGACCTGCGTGCACACGGCGCGGCACAGCGTGGCCACGCGCTCGCTGTGTAGGCGGTAGTAGATCTGGGTGCCTTCGCGGCGCTTGGACAGCACCCCGCTGCGGTACAGCATGCTCAGATGCTGGGACATGTTGGGCTGCGTGGTGTCGATCTGGGCCAGCAGCTCGGAGACGTTCTTCTCACCGTTGCAGACCGCGCTGATGATCTTCAGCCGGATCGGGGTGGACAGCACGCCGAACAGCTCCGCGACAGACTCGAAGACCCTGTCCTCATGGCTCGTCTCGGGATCGGGATCGGGATGGGACATGCCGTGCATCCGGTCTGGTTTGACGTTTCTCGATCATATGCGCAAGCACTGATACCGAGGCGGCGCCGCCGCGCTGCGGTCCGGCGGCCACTACTTGAAGCGGTAGTGATCCCGGTTCAGCACCGCCGCCACAGCCGTCACTTCCTCCGGGAACAGACCGAGGTTCAGCTCGGTGTTGCACTGCTCCACCATGCCGCGCAGGAACCCGGGGCTGCTGATGCGGCCCTTCGGCCGGTAGACCGCGAGCCCGTCGCCGCCGAACTTCTGGCGGTGGCACTCGACACAACGGTGCTCCTGGATCAGCCGCATGCCAAGCGCCAGGTCGGCTTCCTTGAACAGTTCGGCTGCCGGCTGGGCCGACACGGTGGCCGCCATCCCGCAGGCCAGGGCCGCGCAGATACGGAAAAACGCTGGCAGGTGCAGGTGCATCTCGGACATCCTCCGGTGCGACCATGATGCCGCAGGTGGCGGCGGTCCTTGGCCCGACATGGCTCAACGCGCCGCCAGGGCGCGCAGGGCCATGACGTCGTCTTCGGACATTTCGCCGGGGATACAGGGCTGCGGCTGCCCCTGCGCATCGACCACGCAGGTCATGGGCACCAGGCGCCGCGGCGTGAAGCGCGGGCGCAGCCGCCCCTCGTCCAGTACCTGCGGAAACGTCCATCCACGCTGCCGCGCCAGGCGCGCCACCGATGCCGCGTCACCATCGATGGCCATGCCGACGATGCGCAAGGCCTGGGGGTCCACCGCGCGGTGCAGCCGTTCGATCCGCGCGTTGTGCCGCTCGCAGAAGCCGCACCAGGTGGCCCAGAAGACCAGGATCACCGGCCGCCCGTCCAACTGTGCTGGCTCGATGGGCGGTCCCACCACCGGCTGCAGCGTTGGCCAACGCACCGAGACAGCACCGGAGTCCGCCGCTGTTGCGGCGAAGCCGCTGGTGGACAGGATGATGGCAAGGGCCGCCACCATGCACCTGCCGACGTGGTGCCGCGAAGCCGAGCTCATCGGCCCTGGTGCTCCATCAACAGATAGGTGTTGTAGGCGTTCATGCGGTTGGCGGCACGGAACAACGGCAGATGCTCGAAGCGGGACCAGTCGGTCCGCGCGTAGGCCTCATCGAAGGGCTCCATCGCCTGTGCGGCATCGCCCATGGTCTGGCGCAGATAGGCCAGGTAGTCCCGGGTCAAGGCCAGGTCCTCCTGCGCCTGACGCGATACCGGCCCGTGCCCGGGCACCAGCAGGGTCGACCGAAAGGCCAGGATGCGGGACAACGAGGCGATCCACTGCCGACTGTCGGCCTGCCCGACAAACGGCACCCGGCCGCGGAAGACGAGGTCGCCCGCGAACAGCGTGCCGGACGCCGGCTCGAACACCACAATGTCCTCCGGCGTGTGGGCGGGCCCGACCGCCAACACATGAAACCGCTTGCCGCCCAACTGCAGCACCGTCTCCGTCCCGGCCAGCCAGTCGTCGGCAGCGACCAGGCGCGTCCGCTCGTCGACCCAGGGCGACAGCTCCTGGCGGCTGGCCTCCAGGCGACGCTGGGCCGCGTCGGACTGCAGGTATTCGCGCGCCGCCGGATGGGCCAGGATGCGGGCGCCCAGGGCGCGGAAGACCTGCAGACCGTAGATGTGGTCCGCGTGATAGTGGGTGACGATGACCTGGCGGATGGGCTGCGGCGTGACGCGCCGTATCTCCGCCACCAGTTCCTCCGCCAGCGCCGGCGACCCCAGCGCGTCGATGACAACGACACCTTCGGTGGTGACGACAAACGCGGCGTTGGAGATGAAATTGCGGTTGGATGGGTCGCCCAGGGCGCTGAGCCCCTGGACAAACCAGACGTCTGGCGCCACCTCGACCGCCCGCACGGCGGGCGCCCGCCCTGTGACCACCACCTGGGCCAGCGCCGGCGGTGCCAGGCCGGCCAGCACCATCAGGAGCGGCCCCGCCAGACGTGCAGGCCATGGCGACAGCTTGGGTGCCGGACGCCGATTTCCATCGCCCCGCAGCGCTTGACCCCAGGTAAGTCCGTACATCGTGGGCCCACTATATCCGGATACAGTGATATTCGGCGGTGCAGATGCCCTTCCGCCAGCCTCCCGGGTCCGTCGTGGCAGCATCGCGTCCCGGCACGTCGCCGCCCGATCCAGGAGACTCCATGTCCGCCCGCTCCCTGCTCTGCATCCTGACCCTGTCGGTCGCAGCCACGTCCGCCTGGGCCCAGGACCGCGTGGTCTATCACGTCGACAACGCCGCGACCCAGGGGATCAAGGGGCTGCGCAACATCCGCAACCACCTGGATGTCGATCCGGGCGCGCGCATCACGGTGGTCACCCATGCCGATGGTGTCGACTTCCTGATGGAAGGCGCCAAGGATGCGAATGGCGGCGCCTTTGCCGGGCCGGTCTCGGCGCTGGTGGCGCGCGGTGTGCGGTTCGAGATCTGCGAGATCATGCTGCGCAACCGCAACCTCAAGCGGGACCAGTTCATCCAGGAGGCCGAGTTCACGCCCTCCGGTGTCGTGCGCATCGCCAAGCTTCAGAAGGAAGGCGCGGCCTACATCAAGCCGTGACCCGGTTCCACATAGACGGAGAAGTCCATCCATGACCTCAGCACGTTCCATTCATACCGTGCGTCTGGCTGCCGCCCTCGGCCTCGCATTGGCCCTGCCCGCCCAGGCCCAGGACGTGAACCTGGCGCGCAACCTGGCCGCCACCTGCGCCAACTGCCATGGCACCAATGGCCAGGCCAAGGGTGACATGAAGCCGCTGGCCGGCATGGCCGCGGACAAGATCATCGCCATGCTGGCGGACTACCGCAGCGGCGCACAGCCCGCGACGATCATGCATCAGATCACCAAGGGCTACACCGACGAGCAGCTGCGGCTGATCGCCGGCTATTTCGCGGCCCAGCCCGTCACCAAGAAGTAGGAGGTCGCGTCATGACTGCACATCACATCAACGCCGTTTCCCGACGCCGGCTGCTCGGCGCCGGCACGGCCATCGGCGGCCTCGCAGCGCTGGGCCTGGCCGGCTGTGCCACCACGGGCGGCCCGTCCATCGGTCGCGTCGTCGTGATCGGCGGCGGCTTCGGCGGTGCCACGGCCGCGCGCTACCTTCGCATGTGGGGTGGCAATGTCGACGTCACCCTGGTCGAGCGCAACACCAGCTTCGTGTCCTGCCCGATCTCCAACCTGGTCATCGGCGGCCATCGACAGATGGCCGACATCACCCGCGGCTACGACGGTCTGCGCAGCCTGGGCGTGAAGGTGGTCCAGGGCGAGGTCACGGCCATCGACGCCGCCGGCAAGAAGGTACGCCTGGCCGGCGGCGGCGAGCTGGCCTATGACCGGCTGGTGCTGTCGCCCGGCGTTGACTTCATGTGGGAGCAGGTCGGCGGCCTGCAGGCGGCCGTCGACGCCGGCCGCGTCATCCACGGCTGGAAGGCCGGGCCACAGACGGTTGCACTGCGCCAGCGCCTGGAGGCCATGGCGGATGGCGGCGTGGTGGCGATGACGATCCCCAAGGTGCCGTACCGCTGCCCGCCCGGGCCCTACGAGCGCGCGTGCATGGTGGCAAGCTACCTGAAGGTGGCCAAGCCGCGCAGCAAGCTGCTTGTGCTGGACGCCAACCCGGAGGTGCAGTCCAAGAAGGCGCTGTTCGAGAAGGCCTTCAAGGACCACTACAGCGGCATCCTGGA
>JBJXHB010000231.1:0-13747 GCA_046160725.1 Aquabacterium sp. | reverse complement strand
CAGCGACGGCCCGGCGAAGCGGCCGAGCGCGTCGGTCTGGCCCTGCGCGACAAAGCTCACCAGGTTGCGCAAGGTCAGGCGCCAGTCCAGCTCGGATGTCAGGCGGACATCGCCCAGCGTCGACAGCGCGATGCTGCCGAAGCCCGCGTCCAGCCGCGCCAGGTCCAGCGTGGACGCGGTGCCACCCAGCGTGAGCGACGGCAGGCCGCTGATCGACAGCGCGCCCCCGCGGTCGAAGTCGAAGCCGGCCAGCGTGGCCTGCCACTGGTCGAACCGTCCGGGCAGGCCCTGCACCACATCCGCACCCTGGTTGAGGCCCAGGCTGATGGCGCCGGCACGCCCCGTCACCGTGGTGGTGGCCAGGCGGCGCGCGCCCGCCGACACATCCAGGCGCGCGCCGGATGCTGCCACCAGGCTGCCCGCCGCGCCCAACGTGATCGTCCCGCCGTTGTGGCCGATGGAGACGGCGGCGGTGTCCAGCGCGGCAGGCGTGGTGGCGGTGTCGACCAGCCACTGGCCGGACACGTCCAGCACGGCACGGGCGCCGAGCCGGATGTCGCGCTCCTGGTCGGCCGCACCCTGGGTCAGGATCGAGACCGTCCCGCCGGGCGTGCGCACCACGCCATCCAGCCGTGCCCTCAGCGCCTCCACCTTCAGCGAACCGGCCGTTCCCAGGTCCAGGCTGGCGCCCTCGGACATCAGGAACTGGCCGCTCATGTAGGCCGCGACCTGGCCGACGCCGCTGGTCTGCAGCAGGCCCGTCGACAGCACCAGGGTCGGCGCGATCACGCCATCGGTGGCGCCGTCCATCGGATCGTCGAACAGGGCGGCCGGGCGGCGCCGGGGCGGCCCGAGCTGCAGGGCCAGCGACGACAGCGAGGAGTCGGACTGGCGCTGCCGGCCGAACACCAGGGTGCCGGTGGCCGGCGCGGTCGTGCCGGTGCGCCCGCTCTGCCGCTCGCCGATGATGACCTCGGCCTGCACGGCCCCGCCCATGTAGACCAGGCGCCCCGCCAGCGTCGCCGTGCCCGCTGAACGGCCCTCCTGGTAGGCGTCGTGCCGCTCCACCTTGAACAGCGCCTGTCCGGCGTCCAGCCGCGCCTTGCTGTTGCCCAGTTCGGCATAGCGCACGGCGGCGTCGGCCCGGTCCAGGGTGATCCAGGTGGCGCCGTCGCGCAGCAGGCTGGTCCGGATCTCGCCGGCGTCGTACCGGATGCTGCCGCCGGAGATGTCCACGCGGGCGCCGACGTCGACGGCGATGGCGCCGTCGCTCTGGATGTTCA
Organism: Aquabacterium sp.; assembly: GCA_046160725.1. Lineage (GTDB taxonomy): Bacteria > Pseudomonadota > Gammaproteobacteria > Burkholderiales > Burkholderiaceae_C > JBJXHB01. The sequence goes on along the minus strand of JBJXHB010000231.1, from coordinate 12,464 downwards.
CCTGGCCGCCGGCCGTGGACAGCTCGCTCGCGCTGCGCGCAATGGTGTTGTAGAAGCCCGAGACGTTGGCCACCCGCAGGGTCTTGCGGGCGTCGAAGAACACCTCCTCCCGGTACAGCGGCCCGTCGCGCTGCACCGGGGCGTCGGCGAGCTCGATCTGGAACAGGCGCCCGCTCATCTGGTGGCGGCTCATCGGCAGCGCCACGCCCTTGAGGCCGGCGACGTCCAGCACCGCGCCGGACTCGACCACCACCCGGCTGGGGTCGGCCGCGTGGCTGGACAGGTCGAAGCTGTTGGGGTTGAAGGCCAGGGACCGGTCCGGCCGGTCGGAGGCCAGCAGGTCGATCCGGCCGGACGGCGCGCGCAGCACCGCACCCGCGCGGATCTGGATGCGCTCGCCCTCGACCCGGATCTGCGAGCGCAGGAAGGCCTCGGAGTCGAACTGCGTCTGGGTGTTGTCCTGCGAGGGCAGCACCTCGGTGCGGCTGAGCGGGCCGATATCGACCCGCCCCAGTGCGGTCGCCACCGGCACGTTGACGAAGCGCCCCCCGATGCTGACCTCGGCCAGCGGGTTCACGTCGGCCTGTGCCTGCAGCAGGATGACGCCGTTGCGCCCCTTGACCGCGGTGGTGGCCTGCAGCAGGCCGCTCTGCTGGATCGCCAGGCCCACCAGGTTGATGCTGCCGCGTTCGGCCACGACGGCGTTCACCCGCTCGACGACGCCGGCGGTCGTGGTGCCGTCCGGCACCGTCGCGCCGTTCAAGGTCCGGTAGGTGCCGGCCTCGGCCTGGACCACGCGGTTGAGGTCGGCGTCACCGGTGGCGAATGGCCGGATGCCGACGATCAGGCCGCGCTGTGCCGGGTCGGCGGAGGCGGACAGATAGACCGTCTGCCCGGCGCCCAGGACGGTCTGCCCATCGGGCGTCTCGATGCGCCCGGCGTTGATGACCCGGGGCGCGAACACCAGGACGTCGCCACCGGCGGCCGCCCGGACCTCGGCGCCACGTTCGATGCTGACAAAACCGTGGCGCTCGTCCGCGTTGGCCTGCAGCGCCGGGGAGCCGTCGGTGATGCCGCGCAGGCCCTTGAGGTAGGCATCCTCGGCGACGCGCAGCGCGGTGGCCACGAAGCGCCCGGTGTCGACACGCGCGGTCGGGCCCAGGATCAGGCCGTTGGTGTTCTGCAGCAGCACCTCGCCGTTGGCGCGGATCTGCCCGGCGATCACGCTTGGGTCGGCGTCCCAGATCCGGTTCAGCGTCGAGCCCTTGTCCGGCTGGTCGAACCGCACCTGGTGGCCGGCCGCGACGTTGAAGCTGTCCCAGTTGATGATCGCGCGGCTGCTCTGCTGGCTGACCACCATCTGCTGGGCCTGCGGCGTGGCGATGGTGAACTGGCCGACGTCCCCGGCGCGCCGCTGCGGGTCCACCGCGCGCACCGGCAAGGCCTGTCGCGGCGCCAGCGTCGCCGCTCGCGGCACCGGCGGCGCCGCCTGGACACCACCCGCCGCCGAGGCCAGCAGCCCCGCCGCCAGGAGGGCACAGGACAGGGCACTCAGCGCCGGGGGCTGGACAGGGCGGTGGCGGGCGGTCATGGCGGTTTCGGCTTCGGGTGGTCAGAAGCTGTGGCGGACCGACAGGTCCAGCCGCAGGTCGTTTCGACTGGCACGGCCGCTGGCCGACACCAGGTTGCCGTTGCTGTCGGCCTTGACCGTGTCGCGCAACGGCAGCGCCACGTCCAGGCGCAGCGCCAAGCCGCCGGGGCGGGCCCAGCGCAACCCGGCGCCGGCCGACGCCATGCGGACGTCGGCGACCTCGCCGGGCAGGGGTTCGTTCAGGCGCAGGGCGGCGCCCTCGGCGAACAGCACCGCGGTCAGCGGCTGGCTCCACAGCGTTGCCAGCGCCGGCGTGGCCAGCTCGGCACGCAGCAGCAGGCCCTGGTCGCCGACCTGCTCGTACTCGTGGTAGCCGCGCACGCTGTCCTGTCCGCCGGCACCGAACTGCTCGCCCGACACCAGTGGGTGCGGCGCGAGCTGCAGCTGGCCCCGCAGCGTCAGCTCCCAGGCTCCGGTCAGGACCCGGCGATGGCTGGCGCTCAGCTTGAACACCTGGAAGTCCGGCGTCGCGCCGGACCGCTTGCAGGCGAACTGGTCCAGCGTGCGGCCGTTGCAGTCGACGCTGCGCCCGCCCGGGCCGGAGAAGCCCAGCACCACGCCCGCGTCCCACTGCGTGAAGGCACCGCCTTCATGCTGGACCGACGCATCCCAGCCCAGCGACAGCGCCGGATAGCGCAGCCCGGCGTTCGGCTCCAGGCTGCCGTCCGACGCCCGGCTGGCGTCGCGGTTGTCCTTGAAGTCCAGCCCCAGCGACGCCGCATGGGCGATGCGGGCGCCGGTGGCCTGCAGCGGCGCGCGCCAGCGCGTGCCCAGTGCGTGCCCCTGCACGACCGTGGCGCCACCGATGCTGGTGGGCGTGGTGCTGCGGGACCGGGCATAGGACGCCGACCAGCGCGCCCCGCCGGGGCCGGCCGGCGCGGAATAGCTCAGCACCCAGGTGCTGCCCTGGTCCATCTGCGTGGGCGACAGGACGGCGTTCAGGCCCAGGCTGTGCGAGCGCTGGAACAGGTTGTCGTAGCGGACGCCGGCTTCCAGCCGGCCGCGCTCGGTGTTCCAGGACTGCTTGCTGTTGATTTCGACCGAGCCGTGCAGCGGCAGGCTGTCCTGCACCTGCAGCTCGACGTTCAGGTCACGCGGCGTGGCGCCGCTGGTGATGACCGGATTCACGCGCAGGTCCTCGGCCGACTGGATCGCGCCCAGCTGGGCCTGCACGTCCTCGAAGTCGGGGACCTGCCCCTTCGCCAGGGCCGGCACCGCCTCGGCGATGAGGCTGGGCCGGTGGTAGCGGGCGCCGGTGACGCGCTGGCCGGTGACCCGGGCCTCGGTGATCTCGAGCGTGAGCTCCGCGTCCGTCACCGCCTGCGGCGGCAGCGTCACCACGACCGACAGCCAGCCGCGGGCCTGGTACACCCGCTCCAGGGCGCGCCGGGCGCCCTCGGCGTCGGCCAGCGTTCGCTGCGGCCCCAGGAAGGGGTAGACGGCAGCCTCGATCTCGCCGGCCGACAGCAGCGTGTTGCCGGTGACGTTGAAGGCCAGGATGTCGAAGCGCGGGCCCTCGGTGGTCTGCGCCGGGCGGCCCTCGTTGGTCGCGACCGGCGCAACCGGCGCCTGCGCGTGGACATTGGCGCCGGCCAGCACGACGAGCGCCGCCAGACCGGCCAGGAGTCGGGTGCGAGCTGCGCGGACCTTCGCGATCCAGACGGTGGTCATGGCGGGGGCGGCTCAGACAGACAGATGCCGAGGAGGCCCTTGCAGGCCGCCTCGGCATTCATTCATTCGTTCGGTACGGGGCGTGCCGGCCCGGCTGGGCACCGGCACGCCTGCTGCCATCAGGGCTTGACGGTCACGGGACGGTTGGAGTTGCCGTTGCGGGTGAAGTTGGACTCCGACTTCAGGAACAGGCCGGGCGTCGAGGCGCCGGGAGCCAGCGCGTTGTCGATGGCATCCAGCACCGACACGCAGGTGCCGCCCGGGCAGTACTTGAAGGTCTCGTACACGAAGTCATAGCGGCCAGCGATGGCCTCGCCGGTCTGGGCGGCATTGGCCACACCGTCGGCGATGTACTGGCCGTTCAGCTTCACGAAGCGGAACGTGTCCGAGCTGCCGACCGGGTTGTTCTCCAGCGAGATGATGCCGGCGGCGGTACCGGCGGCGTTCAGGCAGGTGCGGACGTTGCCGGAGGACGAGTTGGTCGTGACCTTGTAGTTGGCGCCGATCACCACCGTGCCGGAGACACCGTTGCCGGCCGTGCCCAGGGCGCCGCCGACTTCACCGGAGCCCGTGGGCGCGTGCAGGAAGTACACGTTGGCCGCCTGCTGCGTGCCCGAGGTGTCGGGGCGGCGGCAGTAGGTGAAGTCCGTGCCCAGCACCACGTCCGGCACGATGGCCTGGGTCGGCGACAGATCATTCTTCAGGGTGGCGGAGCCGCCCAGCAGGAAGTTGGCGCCGCCCTTCTTGCCGAAGTTGTTGCCGGCGGCGACCAGAGCGGCCATCGAAGCGCGGGCAATGCTGGGCTGGCACTCGGGAAGCGCGCTGCCGGTGGCGGTGTACTGCGTCACGCCGGCAACCACGGCGGTTGTGGCGCAGGTCGCGGGCAGCAGGCCCTTGGCCGTCTGGTAAGCCTGCAGCGCGCGATAGAGATCATTGCTGACACCCACGCCAAATGCCTGCAGGAAGGCCGACGGAACGAAGTCGGTCGAATCATCCACTTCCGGCGGCACGGACAGGCCGTTGGCACGGAAGATGGAGCCTTCGACATCCAGGTATCCGCCGTCGGACAACTCGGCGTTTTGGCCGGTGGCACCGCAGTTCTTCATCTCGCCGGCGGCCATGAAGCTCAGCGAGCCCGTGCCCGCGCCCAGGTTGACACAGGTGGCGCTGGCCGCGCTGATCATCGGCACCGGCGTGGCGCCGGTGTTGCCGTTGCGGCTGAGCACGGCGCCGTAGGAGCCGCCGGACACGTTGATGCGGACCTCGTCGACGGCGTCGACGAAGGCAGCACCGGTGCAGGTGGCGGTGACGATGTTGCCTAGGGCGTCGGTAGCGGCGGCGGTCTTGTAGACCGCATAGGTGCCGCCATTGCCGGTGCACAGGTTGCGCAGGGCCTTGACCACGTTGATGCTGCTGGCGCTGGCGCCGGCCAGGCGCTGGACGTCGGCTTGCGCGAAACCGCTGGCCAGGATGGCCACGGCGGCGGTGATGTAGGACAGTTTCATCTCGGACTCCGATAGGTTTGAAGGACGATCGGGAAGGCTGCGCCCGCCGCCCGATGGAGATCCATCGGGCGTGGGTCGCGAGTGACAGGGGCGGTCGAGAGCTGCCGTGGCAGCCACTCGACCGCAGGAAGGTCAGCGAGCGGCGCGGCGGCGGCGGGCCACGAAGCCGACGATGCCCAGGCCCATCAGGGCCAGCGCATAGGTGCTGGGCTCCGGCACGACCGGCGCATCCGTCTGCCAGGTCAGGACGCCCGCGGCATAGGAGAACTGGCCGCCCAGGCGGGTCTCGTCATCCGAGTCGCCGTTCATGAAGTAGAAGTCGTTGGTCGTGCCTTCGGTGACCAGCGCGTTCCACTTCAGGTTGGTGCGCCAGTTGCCGGCGGTACCGAAGTTGCCAGCCGCGCCGAGGTAGCCCGATGCCGCGCTGGTGCTGCCCACCACGGCCGCAGCGCCCTCGCCGGCCAGCGGAAAGGTGCCCTTGCTGACGTTGTTGGCGAACAGGGTGTCCACGACGCCCATGTTGGCGGTCAGCGCAATCGTCTGCTGCTCCAGCTGGCTGGGCGTCGGGTTGCCCGAGGTCAGGAAGAACTCCGGGAAGCCGCCGGTGGCACCGGCGATCACGCCATACCGGGTATCGCCGGCCTGGGCCGCCGCCTGGAACGCCGCGTACTGCGCGCTCCAGTTGTAGGTACCGGTCTGCGCAATGCCGTTGACCGTCAGCGAGTTGTTGTTGAAGTTCCAGACAAAGGTCTGGCCGGCCTGCAGCAGGGCGCCGGCGGGATTGTTCAGCGGGTCGGCATCCGAGAGCAGGTAGCCCAGGTCGACCATCAGCGATGCCGGCGTTCCGTTGGCATCCAGGGCAACAAAGGTGATGGCACCGTTGCCGGTGTTCATCCGCTCCAGCGCGGCATGGGCAGCGGAGCCGGCCAAGGCCAGCGCCGCAGCGGCAATGACGTTCAAGTTGAAGGACATCGATCTCTCTCCTGAGAAGGTTGCGGTTGCGCGGCGTCCACCTGGACACCGTTGGCGTGAAGTCTGGCCGCGGCGTATGACCCGGATTCGCCCTGGATGCACGCTTCGCGTGGTCCGAATGGACAGGGCACCGACCCGGTGGGCTGGTACATCGGCGCAGCTGGTCTCCGTGCTCGATGAAATCAGCGTGATGTGGCGGTTCGGTGTCGCAGTGCGCCGGGCTCGTGGTCCGAACGGCCCAACCATCAACTGCCTGACCGGCGACGCATGGGCCTCCTGCGCCGCGTGACAGCTGCGCACCGCCCTTGCAACACGTTCGGACCACGCAAGGCGAAGCAGACGCAATCAAAGGATCACCGTCGCCCCCTACCGTCGTCGCACTCACAGCTTCGACACAGGGACACCATGCGACGCCTCCTGACCCCGCTTGCCTTCGGGCTTTGTGCGGGCACCGCCCTCGGCGCACCGATCGTCTACACAGGTGCGCTGGTTCCGGGGCTGCAGCACAGCGCCGTCCAGGCCGAGAGCGGTCCCTGGGGTACGCCGGAACGCTGGGACTTCTGGACCTTCAGCGTCGACTTCCAGTCGACGGCTTCGCTGCTGGTCTCGCCCCTGTCGCGCGACCACGATGTCTACATCGCCGTCTGGTATGGCACCGAGGTCGATACCGACCGCTACTACGACATGGCCAGCGGTTCAGTGAACACCGTGCTGGTCGGCCACGCCGACGCCCTGGGCTTCGGCCAAGCTGATGGCCCGGGCCAGCCGGCATCGCTGAGCTTTGCCAACGTCTACGGCAACGGTCTGTTCACGCTGGCCGTGGCCGACTACGTGGACGACACCGGACAGGGCCTGCTGCCCTACGCGGTCTCGCTGGCCGTGCCGGAGCCCTCGACCTGGATGCTGGGCCTGGTGGGCATCGCAGCCTTTGCCGCCCGGCTGCGCAGGCGGCCCGCCTGATCACAACCCCATGACGCGATGGAGATCGACATGACGACCCTCGACCCGCATGACGTCCAGTCGCCGCCCACCCCAGGCGACGCCCTGCCGCATTGGACCTACAGCCGCCGCCAATTCCTGCGCCATACCCTGTCGACCGCGGCGGGAGGCCTCAGCCTGCTGGGTGCACAGACCGCGCACTCGGCGCGGCTGCCCTATCGGCCCGACTACGGCACGCTGTCGCCGGTGAACGACCAGAGCACCGGGCTGCCCCTGCTGCAGTTGCCGGAGGGCTTTCAGTACTGGTCGTTCGGCTGGACCGGCGACCTGATGAGCGACGGCGTACCCACGCCCGGCGCGCACGACGGCATGTCGGTGATCAGCGCGGCGCCGGATCGGCTGGTGCTGGTGCGCAACCATGAGTTGACCAGCCGCACCGCGGGCAGCTTCGCGCCCGGCAAGAACACCTACGACGCACCGTGCGCCGCCGGTACCACCACGCTGACCTTTGCTCCGGCGCAGCGGCGCTGGTTGTCGAGCTGGGCCAGCCTGTCGGGCACGCTGCGCAACTGCGCCGGTGGCCCGACACCCTGGCACAGCTGGATCTCCTGCGAGGAGACGGTCGACGGCCCGCATGTCGGTGTGGCCCGCCAGCATGGCTACTGCTTCGAGGTGCCGGCCAGCGGGCTCGCCAGCCCGGTACCGTTGCGCGGCATGGGCTGCTTCTACCATGAGGCGGCTGCGGTCGACCCGGTGACCAGCTTCGTCTACATGACCGAGGACCATGGCCCGAGCGGCCTCTACCGGTACATGCCCCAGGTCCGAGGGCGGCTCTCGCTGGGCGGGCGTCTGCAGATGATGCGCATCGCCGGTGTGCAACCCAATGCCGGCATTGACATCAACGGTCAGTACGTCCGCTACTACAACACCGGCGTTGCGCAGCCCGCCGGCACCACCTGGGACGTGGACTGGGTGGACATCGACGAGCCCGACAGGCCCTTCGTGTCCGGCACCACCTACGGCGGCGTGCGCGCGCAAGGGCTGCGGCAGGGCGCCTGCAGCTTCGCTCGTGGCGAGGGCGCGTGGTACGGCAATGGCCTGATCTTCTTCTGCGCGACCTCCGGCGGGCGCGCCCAGGACGGCCAGGTCTTCGCATATGACCCGCGCCGAGAGACGCTGACCATGCTGTTCGAGTCGGGCGGCAACGCCGATCTCGACAGCGCCGACAACATCACCTGGAGTCCGCGCGGCGCCCTTCTGGTCTGCGAGGATGGGGATGCCGTCCCGCAGGCCCTGCGGGGCCTGACGCTGGACGGCACCATCTTTCCGTTCTGCCTGAACAACGCCGACTTCACCGCCAACGGCATCGGCCGCTATGTGAGACCCTCGGGCCGCGTGTTCGACCTGGACTGGCGCGAACAGGAGTTCACCGGCGCCTCGTTCCACCACGAGTGGCTGTTCGTCAATATCCAGCGCCCCGGCGTGACCCTGGCCATCACCGGCCCCTGGGAGAACGGTGCACTCTAGAAATGCGATCGCGTTGCAGCGGCGCGCCCTCATCGAGGCGCATCGCTGACACACAGCGACGCCACCGGGGGCCTTGATCAGAAGTGGATGCCGCGCATGACCTGCTGCAGGGCCAGCGCCTCCGGGCTGAGCCGCGGCTGGCTGGCCCTGGTCGCGGCATCGCCCTTGGCGACACCGCTGTCCGGGAACAGCCGGAAGCTGGTGTTCATGATGAGCTGGGCGACCCGCGGCGCCAGCGCATGCACCAGCTCGCCCACGGTCCCCAGCCGGGTCGCGATGCGCACCGGCTTGTGGATGCAGGCCTGCACGACCATGTCGGCCGCCTGCTCCGGGCTGAGCGTGGGCACGTTGTTGTAGAGGCGGGTCGGCGCGATCATCGGCGTGCGCACCAGGGGCATGTAGATGGTGGTGAAGCTGACGCCGACGTCGGCGTACTCACTGGCCGCGCAGCGCGTCCAGGCGTCCAGGGCCGCCTTGCTGGCGACATAGGCCGAGAAGCGCGGCGCATTGGTCAGCACGCCGATGGAGCTGATGTTGACCACGTGGCCACGCCGCCGCGCCGCCATGCCCGGCAGCAGGCCCAGCGTCAAACGCAGGCAGCCGAAGTAGTTCAGCTGCATGGTGCGCTCGAAGTCATGGAAGCGGTCGTAACTGCCCTCGATCGCGCGGCGGATGCTGCGCCCGGCGTTGTTGACCAGGACATCGACACCGCCATGATCGGCCTGCAACGTCCTGACGAAAGCATCGCAGGCGGCGGGGTCGGCCACGTCCACCGCATGGCCATGGACCACCGCGGTCGGGCCGGCCTGGGCCCGGATGGCCTGGATGGCGGCTTCCAGCTTGACCGGGTCGCGGCCGCAGATCACGGTGGTGGCCCCGGCCTCGGCGAACTTCATCGCAGCGGCCAGCCCGATGCCGGACGACCCGCCAGTGACCAGCACCACCTTGCCGCCGACCGCGCCCTTCAGGCTGCGGTCGATGAACAGGTCGGGGTCGAGATGGCGCTCCCAGTAGTCCCACAGCCGCCAGGCGTAGTCGTTCAGGTTCGGGCACTCGATGCCGCTGCCGGCCAGCGCCGCGGTCGTCTGGCTGCAGTCGAAGCGTGTCGGATAGTTGATGAAGGGCAGAAAGTCCTCCGGCAGGCCCAGGTCCTTCATCAACGCCTGCCGGATGCGCCGCACCGGCGCCAGCGCCATGACAGCCTGGCGCACGCCGCGCGGGACGGCGCCGAGCAGCCCGGCGTTGATGAACAGGTTCATCTTCGGCGCATGGGCCGCCCGCGCAAAGATGTCCAGCACGTCGCCGACGCGATAGCCCACCGGGTCGACGATATGGAAGCAACGCCCGGATGGCCCTTGCTGGTGCGACAGGTGCACCAGCGCCTTGACCACGTAGTCCACCGGCACGATGTTGATGCGACCGCCCTCCAGGCCGATCGACGGCATCCATGGCGGCAGCATCTGGCGCATGCGCTGGATCGGCTTGAACAGGTAGTACGGACCGTCGATCTTGTCCATCTCGCCGGTGGTCGAGTCGCCCACGACCATGGCCGGCCGGTAGATGGTCCAGGGCCGCCGGCACTGCTGGCGCACCACCCTCTCGGCATCGTGCTTGGTGCGGAAGTACGGATGGTCCAGGTGCTCGGCCTGCTTGAACATGTCCTCGCGGAACACGCCGTCGTACAGGCCCGCGGCGGCAATGGACGACACATGGTGCACATGCCCGGCCTGGATCGCCTGCGCAAATGCCACCAGCCGGCGCGTGCCCTCGACATTGACCCGCACCTGGGCCTGGGCATCGGCCTTCAGGTCGTAGACCGCCGCCAGGTGGTAGACCGCGTCGATGCGGCCTTTCAACGCCTGCAGGTCGGTGTCGCCGATGCCCAGGCCGCGCGCCGTCAGGTCGCCGCTGATGGGGACGGCGCGGGCGCGCGTCACGCCCCACCAGCGGCGCAGTGCGTCCACCTTGGCTGCGCTGTCCGGGCGGACCAGGAAGTAGACGACGCTGCCGCGCCGGGCCAGCAGCGCCTTGACCAGGCGGCGACCGATGAAACCGGTGGCACCGGTGACGAAGTAGTGCATGTGCTTCTCCTTGACGCCTGGCCCGCCGAGCGGCGACCCAGCGCCCGATGCGCCGGATTGTTGGCGATGGCGCAGCGCCGCCGCGGCAGGCCGCCTCAGGCCGCGGTCAGCGACTCGCGCAGCGCCGCCAGCGGGGCTGCGCTGTGCAGGCGACAACCGCCACCGGGCAGTGGCTGCACGCCAAGGTCAGCCCACAGCGCGGCCAGGTCCACCGGCATCGGGCAGGCGGCGGCCATGGCATGCAGCTCGGTCAGCGTGCGCTGGCCGACCGCGGCATCGGCCACCGCCAGCACGCGCGCCAGCGGCCAGGCCTGGCGGTAGTCGCCGCCGGCCGCCAGCACACCGGCCAGCGCATCGCGCAGGCCCTGCCGGCCCTGGCTGCGACGCCGCATCTGAACATCGGCCAGCAGGCAGAACATCGCGCCACCCCAGTACACCCGGCCCCAGGTGTCGGTGCGGTCCAGTCCCTGGTCTCCGGCGGCGGGCTGGCCCTGCGGCATCTGCGCGGCAAAGCCGCCCCACAGGGCCTGCGGCGCCAGCAGGCCGGCGCGTGCCCGCACCAGGCTCTCGGCATAGGTGGCCACGCCCTCGTGGAACCAGCGCTGATGGCGCGGCAACTGGGGCAGTGCCAGGTGCAACAGCTCGTGCACCAGCACCCAGTCGTCGCGCAAGGCCGCGCCGTCGGTGGCCAGGCCCATGCGCAACCGCACCCAGGGCGCCGGATCGAAGAACGCGGTGCCGCTGGCAATGCCGGCATGGTCCGACGGCAACAGCAGCAGTTCCAGCTCCGGCACCGGAAACCGGCCCAGCCAGCCGGCCACGGCCTCGGCCGCGGTGCGCACCCACTGCACGGCAGCGGCCCGCACCGCAGGCCCGAAGGCCGGGTCGAACTGCAGCTCCAGGCGCGCCCCCGGCAACAACAGCTCCTGGATGTCGGGTTGTGCCTCGGCCTCGGCCCGCACCTGGCCTGCGACACCGCCTGGCCAGGCGGCGCCCCCGCCGACCGCTGCAAGGATGCCGTGTACCAGCCACCGGCGACGAGCTGGCAATCGTAAGAATGGGGGCGGCGACATCGACTCATCATCGCAAATCGGCGTCGCCTTGTGCGACCCGGTGCCCTGGAGGCGGCGTTACGATCCCCGCCGCCGCCTGTCATCCGATCAGCGGTGTCGTTCGTATCCGCACCGCCCGCCCCTCCGCCGGAGATCCGCCATGCCGTTGTCCAGAGTCCTGCTGCCCGCCCTGCTGGCCGTGGCCGCCCTGATGGGCGGCTGTGCGGCCAAGCTGCCGCTGGTCGACCGCGACGCCATTACCAGCGAGGCCATCCTGGGCAGCGACAAGACCGCGCTCGGCCGCATCGTCAAGGCCAGCACGCCCGAGGGCGAGCACAGCGGTTTTCGCCTGATGCCGCTGGGTGACTTCTCCTTTGACACCCGCCTGGATCTGGCGCGGCGCGCCGAGGTGTCGCTGGACGTCCAGTACTACCACCTCGAGGGCGATGCCACCGGCCGGACGTTGCTGCGCGCTCTGCGCGACGCGGCCGAGCGTGGCGTGCGGGTGCGGCTCCTGGTGGACGACCTGTACATGGGCGGCTACGACGAGCTGTTCCTGGGCTTCGCGGCGCATCGGAATGTCGAGGTTCGCCTGTTCAACCCGTTCGCCCGCTTGCGCGAGCAGGGCCAGGCCAGCCGCTTCGTCTTCTCTTTCGATTGGAAGCGGGTCAACCACCGCATGCACAACAAGATGTTCATCGCCGACGGCGTGACCGCCATCGTCGGCGGCCGCAACATCGCCAACGAATACTTCCTGCGCAGCGACAAGGACAATTTTGTCGACATGGACGCCTTCGTCGTCGGCAAGGTGGTCGAGCCGTTGGCGGCCCTGTTCGACCGCTACTGGAACAGCGACCCGGTCTATCCGCTCAAGCGCATGGCGGCCAGCCCGTTGGACGAGGCTGCACTGCGCGCGCGCTTCGAGCAGGCCACGGCGGCGGACATGGCAACAGCGCGCAGCAAGCTGCCGCCCAACGACATCCTCGGCTATGGCCCGCTGCGCGAGGACCTGGAGGACGGCCAGCTCGGCCTGCACTGGGGCGAGTCCTATGCCTTTGCCGACCAT
>JBJXHB010000230.1:0-18329 GCA_046160725.1 Aquabacterium sp. | reverse complement strand
GCGCCTGGCGACCGCTGGAACTGGCGCCGTGCTCGCCGGTTGGACCGGCGGGCTGTGGGCCCACCACCCGGCGGCGTCGCCCCATAGCATCGCCGCAGCTGCAACCTGGCAACACGGTCGTGCAGCGGATATGGCGCCCGGGCGCGGGCCGTTGCTGGCTCAGGACCTGATCGGTGCCATGTCGGACCTGCAGCGTCCAGCGCCCGTCATCGGGCACGAGACACTAACGCCGCGATAGGCGGCCGCCGGCGGCAACCGCAGGTTCGGCCGCTAGCGGCGCTTTCCAGACGTCTTGGCCGCGCTCTTGCGTGCCGCCTTGCCACCCGTCCGCGCCCCGCGCACCGCCTGTTGGCGTGCGACTTTTGCCGCTCGGTCCCGCGCCTTGACGGCCTTCAGTGTCGCTACCGCGTCGTCGGGCGGCCGTGCGCCGGCCAATCGGTCGGACAGGGCATCGCGCACCAGGCGGAAGTCGATCTTGCGGGCATCCAGATCGACCCGGCTGACCTGCACACGCACGCGCGTACCGACCGCATAGCGGACCCCGGTCCGCTCGCCACGCAGCTCCTGGCGCGCCTCGTCGAACCGGAAATACTCGCCGCCCAGCTCGGTGATATGCACCAAGCCCTCGACATAGAGCTCGTCCAGCGTGACGAACAGGCCGAAAGCAGCCGCCGCGCTGACCGTGCCGTCGAACTCTTCACCCAGGCGCTCGCGCATGAACCGGCATTTGAGCCAGGCCTCGACATCGCGCGAGGCCTCGTCGGCCCGGCGTTCATTGGCACTGCAATGCAGTCCGGCCGCGTCCCAGGCCGCGGCCTCGCCGCCAAGCATGGCGCGGTCGCGCCCCATCTTGGTCGGACGCTGGGAGACCACGCCTTGTGGCTCGGCGAAGTGATAGCGTCGGCTTGCCAGCTGGGCCTTGATCACCCGATGGACCAGCAGGTCCGGATAACGCCGGATAGGGCTGGTGAAGTGCGTGTAGGCCTCGTAGGACAGGCCAAAGTGCCCGCTGTTGACCGCGGTATAGATGGCCTGCTGCATCGACCGCAGCAGCATGGCGTGGATCTGGGCCGCATCCGGCCGGTCCTTGGTCGCCTGTGCGATGGCCTGCAGCTCACCCGGTGTCGGTTCATCGCTCAGGCCGCCGGGGATGGCCATGGCGCGCAGGTAGTTCTGCAGGCTGACGCGACGCTCAGGTGTCGGCCCCTCGTGTACGCGGTAGAGCACGGGGTGCTCCTTGGTCTTGATGAAGTCCGCTGCGCACACATTGGCGGCCAGCATGGCCTCCTCGATCAGCCGGTGCGCCTCGTTGCGCTTGCGCGGCACGATGCGATCGATACGACCGTTCTCATCGCTGATGATCTGCGTCTCGGTGGTCTCGAAGTCGACCGCCCCGCGCGTGCCACGCGCCTTGAGCAGCGCCCGGTAGACCTCATGCAGGTGCACCAGGTGCGGCACCAGGTCCTGCCGCTGCTGGGCTTGCGGGCCGCGGGTATTGGACAGAACCGCCGCCACCTCCTCGTAGGTCAGACGCGCGTGGGACCGCATCACCGCCGGGAAGAACTGGTAGGCCGTGATCGTGCCGCCATCGTCGATCAGCATGTCGCAGACCATGCAAAGGCGTTCGACGTCCGGATTGAGCGAGCACAGGCCGTTGGAAAGTTTCTCCGGCAGCATGGGAATCACACGCCGCGGGAAGTACACCGACGTCGCACGCTCATAGGAGTCCGCGTCGAGCGGGTAGCCTGGCTTCACATAGTGTCTGACATCGGCAATCGCCACGATCAGCCGCCAGCCGTCGAAGGCGTTCTTGCCCTTGCCGCGCCGCAGCGGCTCGCAGTACACCGCGTCGTCGAAGTCGCGCGCATCCTCGCCGTCAATCGTGACCAGCGGCACATCAGTGAGGTCGATGCGGTTGCGGCGGTCGACGGCGCGGACTTTCTCAGGCAACTTCGCCGCCTGCGCCAGGGTCTCTGGGGAGAACCGATGCGGCACCTCGTACTTGCGCACCGCGATCTCGATCTCCATGCCGGGGTCATCGATCTCGCCGAGGACCTCGACCACGCGGCCGATGGGCTGCGCATGCAGCGACGGCGGCTCGGTTAACTCCACCGCCACGACCTGGCCCGCCGAAGCATGCGCGATGGCATTCTTGGGGATCAGGATGTCCTGGCCGAGGCGTCGGTCCTCCGGCGCGACGAGCCAGTTGCCCGACTCATGGAGCAGACGGCCAATCAACGGCCGCTGACGCCGGGCCAGGATGTCCAGCACGCGGCCTTCGGGCCGGCCGCGCCGGTCCAGCCGCATGACGCGTACACGAACGCGGTCGCCGTGCATGACGCTGCGCATCTCTGGCGCGGCCAGGTAGATATCGGACCCTCCGTCGTCTCGTTGGACGAAGCCATGGCCGTCACGGTGGCCGCTGACGGTCCCTTCGAGCTCGCTCATCAGGGCCGCCCCGGGGGCCGTGGTCGTGGGGATTTGGGTTGTCTTTATGCTAGGATTCCTGCTTCGTTACCAGCCCAGGTGGCGGAATTGGTAGACGCACTAGTTTCAGGTACTAGCGCTTAGCGGCGTGGAGGTTCGAGTCCTCTCCTGGGCACCAGCATGATAAGGGTCGATCCAGACGGATCGGCCCTTTTTCATGGGCGTCACGCAACACGGGCGCGGCGAAGCCGCGCCTGCCATCAAACGACGAATTTCTTGGCCAGTTTCTCCGGCCGCATCGTGTCGTACTCTTCGAACGGCTGGTGGATCCAGGGGCTGGTCGGCAGCATCTCGACGTAGTACTCAGGTGCGTAACTCGAGAGCCCCTTGACCCAGATCACGGCGGTGCGCAGCTCGGTGATGGCCGGCAGTCCGCGCAGCCGGTCCACCACCGCGCGCAGGGTGTGTCCCGAGTCGGCCAGGTCGTCCACCAGCAGGACACGACCGGCCAGCTCGCCCTTGGGCATGGTGATGTACTTGGCCATGTCCAGACGGCCCTGAATGGTGCCGGCCTCGGCCCTATAGGAGCTGGTAGACATGATGGCCAGAGGCTTGTCGAAGACCCGCGACAACACGTCTCCAGGCCGCATGCCGCCGCGCGCGAGACACAGGATCTGATCGAACGCCCAACCGGAGTTGGCCACTTTGAGCGCCAGGCGCTCGATCAGCATGTG
Organism: Aquabacterium sp.; assembly: GCA_046160725.1. Taxonomy (GTDB): domain Bacteria; phylum Pseudomonadota; class Gammaproteobacteria; order Burkholderiales; family Burkholderiaceae_C; genus JBJXHB01. The sequence goes on along the minus strand of JBJXHB010000230.1, from coordinate 15,168 downwards.
GTAATCGTCCCAGGAGACATACAGGTGCTTGCCGTCGTCGGTGAGCATGGGTCTTCACTCCGCGTTCATTGAATGGGGGGATTGGGCCGGAGCGCTGTCAGGCGTGAAACGGATGGCGCAACACAATGGTGTGGTCGCGATCGGGGCCGGTGGACACCATGTCGATCGGCGTCCCGGTCAACGACTGGACACGCTCCAGATAGCGTCGGGCCTGCAAGGGCAGCGTGTCCCAGGCGGTCACGCCCGCCGTGCTGTCGGTCCAGCCCGGCAGGTCCTCGTACACCGGCTGGCAGGCGGCAATGTCGTCGGCGTCAAGCGGCAGGATGTCGATCTCCTGGTTGCCCAGCCGATAGCCGACCGCGATGCGCAGCACAGGCAGCCGATCCAGCACGTCGAGCTTGGTCATGCACAGGCCGCTGATGCCATTGATGATCATCGAGCGCTTGAGGGCTGCTGCATCGAGCCAGCCGCAACGGCGCGGCCTGCCGGTCACGGTACCGCGCTCGGCACCCACGGTCGACAGATGATGGCCGACTCCGGCGCCCGGCGACATGTCGAGTTCGGTCGGAAACGGACCGCTGCCGACACGGGTGGCATATGCCTTGGTGATGCCCAGCATGTGATGCAGCATTTGCGGCCCCACACCGCTGCCCGCTGCCGCATTGCCCGCGACGCAGTTGCTCGACGTCACATAGGGGTAGGTGCCATGGTCGATGTCCAGCAACGTGCCCTGGGCACCCTCGAACAACAGGTTCCGTCCGGCACGGTGGGCCAGGTGCAATCGATGGCCGACATCCGCCAGCATGGGGCGCAAGGCCTCTGCAGCCAGCATCGCCTGGTCGAAGATAGGTTGGAACGCCAGCGGCGGCGCGCCCAACAGCTCCAACGCCGGGTTGTGCAAGGCCAGCAGTTCACGCAATCGGGCCTCGAACCGTGCCGGGTGCTTCAGGTCCTGTGCACGCAAGGCGCGACGCGCCACCTTGTCCTCGTAGGAGGGCCCGATGCCCTTGCCTGTCGTGCCGATCTTGCCGCTGCCGCTGCGGTCCCGTGCCGCCTCCCGGGCCCGATCCAGCTCAACGTGAAACGGCAGGATCAAGGGGCAGGACTCGCTGATGTGCAGGCGGTTTCGCAGGTCGACACCGATGCGCTCCAGTCGCTCGATCTCGGCCAGCAGGTGGGTCGGATCGACCACCACGCCATTGCCGATGTAGCAATCCACGCCCGGTCGCATGGCACCGGACGGGATCAACTGCAATGCGGTCTTCACGCCGCCGATCACCAGGGTATGACCCGCGTTGTGCCCACCCTGGAACCGAACCACACCCTGCGCATGGTCGGTCAACCAGTCGACGACCTTGCCCTTGCCCTCGTCGCCCCATTGGGTGCCGACCACCACGACATTGCGCCCCCCCGCTTGCGAGGCGGCGGGCTGTGCTGAATTGCTCATCGAGTCCATTCCTGAAGGTGCGCCCTACAGCGCACGCAATACCCAAAGTCCCTGCACCACCGCCAGTTCGCGATCGCAGTCGAATTCCATGCCCTCGTGGTCGTGCCCGGGCAACAGACATACGACCGTCTCGCCCAGTGCACGCAGCCGCCGCACCGCAGCGCGCCACTGCGGATCCTCGCTCCAGTGAGCGCGGATCGCCGTGCGGACCGCCGCATTCGGCAAACAGGCCGCCACGGCCTTCAGGTCCATGCTGGCACCGACGGCCGGCCGGCTGCGGCCGAACGCCGCGCCGACCTCGTCATAGCGCCCGCCCCGCACCAAGGCATCGCCAGCGCCGTCTGCATAGATGCCGAACCGCGGGCCGCTGTAGTAGGCGTATCCGCTCAGGTCCGCCAGGTCGAACCCGATCGTCAACTCGCCGTGTGTAGCCGACAGATGCCCCGCCAACCATGCCAGATCATCCAACGCCTGTGCGATGCCGGGCCGATCCGGCAGGCCATCGCGAGCCTGCGCCAGCACCTCCATGCCGCCATAGAGTGTCGGCAGTTTCAGCAGGGCATCGCGCGCTGGCGCCGCTGTGCCCGCTGTCAATGCCGACAGTGCCGCCATGTCCTTGTGGGCCAGGGCGGCCACCAGTTCCTGCAGGACACCGGCCGGCGCCGTCACATCGGCCAGCAGGGCGGCGACGATGCGCGCGTCAGCCAGATCGATGGTCAACGGCCCCAGCCCCGCGTCCCGCAACCCATCCAGCGCCAGTTCCTGCACCTCGAGATCGGCTTCCAGCCCGGTGTGGCCGAAGACCTCGAAGCCCAACTGAAGCGGTTCGCGGGTGGCATGGGGTGCCGCCGGCCGGGTATGCAGCACCGGGCCGCAATAGGCCAGACGCGTCACACCGGATCGGTTGAGCAGGTGGGCGTCGATCCGCGCCGCCTGCGGCGTGGTATCGGCCCGCAGCCCCAGGGTGCGCCCGCTCAGTTGATCGACCAGCTTGAACGTCCGCAGATCGAGTTCATGCCCGGTGCCGGTCAGCAACGACTCCAGGTGCTCCAGCAACGGCGGCATGACGAGCTCGAAACCGTAGCATCCGGCTCGATCCAGAAGGCTGCGACGAAGCTCCTCGATCTTGCGTGCCTCGGCAGGCAGGACGTCGGCGATGTGCTCCGGCAGCAGCCAGGCAGAGGACATGAAAAGAGGCCGGGATTGAAACCGGCATTGTACGGGTCGGGTGCTGTCGGCATGGCACCGCGCCGGGGCGAGCAAGGGTCAGTTCGTCAGCCCATTGTTGCCAGGAGCAGCAAGCCCAATGCGACGCAGACCAAGCCCAGGAAGCGCAGTTGGCCGTCGCTCAGTTCCAGTGCGCGGCGGAACCAGTCGCGCCACTTCGCAGGCAGCAGTAATGGCCCCAGGCCCTCGAAGATCAGCAGCAGTCCCAGCGCTGGAAGCCAGAAATCCGACATCAGGGCTGTCAGCGCCGCCGTAGCCGCTGGTCAGCGTCTCGGTCCGTCCGCCGGCGCGCCGCCGCGAAAGGCCTTGAAGAACTCGCTGGACGAGTCCATCACCATCACGTCGGTCCGGTTGCGGAAGCTCGCTCGGTAGGCCTCCAGGCTGCGGTAGAACTGCGCAAACTGCGCATCTCGACCAAACGCATCGGCATACAACGCCGATGCCTTGGCATCGCCCTCGCCCTTGATCTTCTGTGCATCACGGTAGGCCTCGGCAACGATCACCTCGCGTTGCCGGTCGGCCTCTGCGCGGATCTTCTCGCCCTCCGCTGCGCCCTGAGACCGCAATTCATTGGCCACCTGCTGACGCTCGGACTGCATGCGCCGGTAGACCGCATCGGTGATCTCCGCGACGAAGTCGACGCGCTTGACGCGGACATCCACGATCTCGATGCCAAAGGCCTTGGCCTCGTCGGCCAGCCTGGACTGGACCGACTGCATCACCTTGTCGCGCTCGGCCGCCAGCACACCCCGGACGGTCCGTTTGGTGACCTCTTCGTTGAACGCCGCCTGCACCACGGGGGACAGCCTGCTGTCCAGGCTGGACAGCATCACGCCGCTGTTGCGGATGAACTGGCGCGCATCCGAGATGCGCCACTTGACGAGCCAGTCGATGATCAGGCTCTTCTTCTCGGCCGTGAAGATCGGGCGCGTCTCCGGGCTGTCCAGTGTCTGGACCCGCTTGTCCAGGAACACCACGTTCTGGAATGGCGGCGGCAACTTGGCCTTCAGGCCGGGCTCGCTGATGACCTCCTTGATCTCACCCAGCGCGAAGACCACGGCGTACTGCCGCTGGTCCACCACGAAGAGCATCGAAGATGCCAGCAACAAGGCCAACAGCAGGCCGCCAACGGTCAAAGCAATCTTGTTCATGTCGGTTCTCCCGTCGTATCAGCGGCCGTCGCGATCGCGGGTGCGACCGGCTTCGCGCGACCTGGCGTCGGTCGAGGGCACAACGGTGGTACCCGGCATCGCCGGCGTGGGCTCGACCGGGACCGGGCTGGCCGCGGGCACAGTGCCGGCCTGCTGCAGCAAACGATCCAGAGGGAGATAGAGCAAATTGGAGTTGTTGCGGCTGTCGACCAGCACCTTGCTGACATTGCCCAGCACTTGTTGCATGGTCTCGAGGTACAGACGATCCTTGGTCACCGCAGGCGCCTTCTGGTACTCGGCCAGCACCGACCGGAATCGCTGCGCATCGCCCTCGGCCTGCGCCGTCACGCGCTGCCGGTAGGCCTCGGCCTCCTCGCGCAACCGAGACGCAGTACCTTGCGCTTTGGGCACCACGTCGCTGGAATAAGCCTGCCCCTCGTTCTTGAATCGGTCTCGGTCGGCACCCGCCTTGACGGCATCATTGAACGCGGCCTGGACCTGTTCCGGAACCTGAACGTTCTGCACGTTGACGTTGACGATCAGTACACCGGCATTGAGCCGGTCGAGCTGGGATTGGATCGACTTGCTCAGATCGGTGGCCAACAGGTCGCGTTGCTCATAGAGCACCGAATCGACTGCGCTGCGGCCGACGATCTCACGCACGGCGGACTCAGAGGCCTGCTCAACGGCCAAGTCGGTGTCCCGGTTCTCGAACAGGAAGGCCCGCGCATCCTTCAGGCGGTACTGCACCGAAAAGCGGATGTCGACGATGTTCTCGTCCTGCGTCAGCATCGACGAGTCACGCAGGCCCGTCGCAGCCTCGACCTTGTTGCGTCCCACCTCCTTGCTGCGCAGCTGGGTCACGGCAACCGTTTCGTGCTGCTGGAACGGATACGGAAACCGCCACTGGAAACCGGCCTCGGCGGTATAGGAATAGCGCCCGAAGGTCGTGACCACGGCCTGGCTGCCTTCCTGCACGATGAAGAAGCCCGACCCCGCCCAGACCACCGCCACCACAACCGCAATCAACCCGGCGCCAATACCCGCACTGCGCATATCCGGCGGTGTGCCGTTGTTGGGCTGACGACCTTCCGGCGTCCGCGAAGGCCCTTGGTTGCGGCCACCATCCTTACCAAAGAGGCCGCCCAGCTTGCGGTTGAAATCGCGCCACAGCTCATCCAGGTCCGGCGGGCCGTCGTTGCGGCCAGCCTGCACCACGCCGTCACGGGGGACGCGGCGCATCACGGCGCGCAGCCAAACCGCCCCTGCGCCTGCGGTCTCCGAGGCGCGTTGCGCCCAGGGCATCGAACTAGCTGGCATCTCGGATTGCATGCTGATCCTGTTCGTCCGTGTCGGCGCCATCATGCGTCAACATCGAACCGTCGTTATCTGAGGGTCGGCCCGCTGCTATCAAGTGGGCGGCCGCCCTTTCGGCCATCAGGCCTCGCAATTCTGGCAGTCCGGTACCGAACCGCGCGCTCACGAACACCCGCGTGGTGTCGCGGCCCGGCGCTCGCTCTGCCGAGTCCACCGTCACGCCCGGCATCACCTCCATGGCGTCAATCTTGTTGTGGACCAGGATCTGCGGGATGTCGGAGGCACCAATCTCGGCCAGCACGCGCTCGACTTCGGCGGCCTGTTCAGCCCACTGCGGGTTGGCGGCATCCACCACATGTAGCAGCAGGTCGGCGTCGGCGGCTTCCTGCAGCGTTGCCTTGAACGCCTCGACCAGCTTGTGCGGCAGGTCGCGAATGAACCCGACCGTGTCCGACAGTGCCACGCCGCCACCCAGGGCTTCCAGGTACAGCGAGCGTGTAGTGGTGTCCAGTGTCGCAAACAGTTGGTCCGCCGCAAGGGTTCGCGCCTTGGTCAGGGCGTTGAACAGCGTGCTCTTGCCTGCGTTGGTGTAGCCGACCAGCGACACCCGGAAAGTGCCGCTGCGATGACGGGCGCGTCGCTGGGTACCGCGTTGCCGTTGGACCTTGACCAGCCGCTGCTTCAGTCCCTTGATCCGCTCGCCGATCATCCGCCGGTCCAGCTCGATCTGGGCCTCGCCAGGACCTCCGCGGTGGCCGACACCACCCCGTTGGCGCTCCAGGTGGGACCAACGGCGAACCAGCCTCGTCGACAGGTACTGCAGCCGGGCCAGTTCCACCTGCAGCTGCCCTTCGTGGCTGCGGGCGCGGCGGGCAAAGATCTCCAGGATCAGCGCGGTCCGGTCGGCCACAGGCACACCCAGATGCCGCTCCAGGTTGCGCTGTTGCGCCGGCGACAGGGCCTGGTCGAACAACACGCCATCCGCCTGCTCGCGCTGCACCGTGTCACGGATCTCGTCTGCCTTGCCGCTGCCCACAAACAGCGCCGGGTCAGCGGCACGCCGGCGCGCCACCACGCGGGCCACCGGTTCGTCGCCAGCCGACTGTGCCAGCAAGGCCAGTTCGTCCAGTGTGGCGTCGAACGGCGACCCGTCATTGAAGTCCACGCCGACCAGGACAGCGCGGGGCGCCTGGCCATCGGCCGGCAGCGCCGGATCGATATGTCGGTTCAAGGCAGGTGGGTCAGGCGCACGTAGACGTCACGAGCCGATCAGGCCGGTGCGTCGCCAGGTTCGGCAGCATGGAAGTTCACCGGCCGGCCCGGCACCACCGTAGAGATGGCATGCTTGTAGACCATCTGGGTCACGGTATTGCGCAACAGCACCACATACTGGTCGAAGGACTCGATATGCCCCTGCAGCTTGATGCCGTTGACCAGGTAAATCGACACCGGCACATGTTCCTTGCGCAGAAGGTTCAGGAACGGGTCTTGTAGAAGTTGCCCTTTGTTGCTCACGATATGCTCCGTGTGGTTCGTTGCCGATGTGCCACCTTAACACAGCGCACCGGCGAGACAGGAGTGAGGATTATCGGCCGATACGATGGCCTGACGGGTCGCGTCGGCATCAAGCCCGTGACTTGTCGAAGGGGTTGGACGAAACCTTCCATTCCACCCGAAGCGGCGTGCCTCGCAATGCGAACTGCTCACGAACCCGCCCTTCCAGGTAGCGGCGGTAGCTGTCGGGCACATGGCCCAGTGCGCTGCCATGGATCACGACGATCGGTGGGTTGCTGCCGCCCTGGTGGGCATAGCGCAGCTTGGGCCGGAACATGCCGGCCCTGGGCGGCGCCTGATGCTCCACCGCCTCCTGGATCAATCGGGTCAGCGCCGGCGTCGGGAGCTTGCGATGAGCCGCGTCATGCGCCTCGCCGATCGACTTCCACAGGGGCGCCAGTCCCTGGCGACGCAGGGCCGAGATGTGTCGCACCTCGGCGAAGTGAAGGAACGCGAGACGCTGCGCCAATGCCCGCTCGAACATCTGCCGCTGATAGGCGTCGACGGCCTCCCACTTGTTGACCGCGACAACCACCGCCCGGCCTGATTCCGCGATATAGCCGGCAATATGCGCATCCTGCTCGCTGACGCCCTCGACCGCATCCAGCAACAACACCACGACGTTGGCATCGGCAATGGCCTGAAGCGTCTTGACCACCGAGAATTTCTCGATCGCCATGAACACCCGGCCCTTGCGGCGCAGGCCGGCGGTGTCGATCAGTTCGTAGCGTCGGCCGCCCCGCTCCATCGGCACGCTGATGGCGTCACGGGTGGTCCCCGGCTCGTCGAAAGCGACCATGCGCTCCTCACCGAGCCACGTGTTGATCAACGTGGATTTGCCAACGTTCGGACGACCCGCTACGGCTAGGCGGATCGGTCGATCCGGGCTGCCGTCGGCGGCCTCGGCGTCTGCCTGCGGGTCCGGCAAGTCCAGACGCTCGATCACGGCATCGAGCAAGCTGCGAATGCCCTGCCCGTGCGCCGCCGAGACCGGGTGCGGTTCGCCCATGCCGAGTTCGTGGAACTCGGCCAGTTGCGGCGCGTCCTGCATGCCCTCGGCCTTGTTGATGGCCACCAGGACTGGCTTGCCGACCTGGCGCAGAAAGCGCGCAATGTCATGGTCCTGGGCGCTCAGGCCCGCGCGCGCATCCACGACAAAGATGACCGCATCGCTCTCGGCCACGGCAGCCTGGGTCTGGCGGGCCATCACGGCCACGATGCCGACCGGCTTCTCGGGTTCGAAGCCGCCGGTGTCAATCACGATCAATGAATGCCCGGCGTGGCGGGCATCACCATAGTGCCGGTCTCGCGTCAGGCCATGAAAGTCGGCCACGATTGCATCGCGGGTCTTGGTGATGCGGTTGAACAGCGTGGATTTACCGACGTTGGTACGACCCACCAGGGCGATGACCGGCTTCATGACGCAGACTCACTGCCAGTGGCGACGACTTTGGGCAACGGCGCTTACTCGGGGCGGAAAGCGAACAGCCCACCGCCCTTGGTCGCCACCAGCAGGGTCGTGCCGGACAACACGGGTGGTCCAACCACCGCGGTGCCATCGGTCGGCAGCCGCAGCTGAATGTCGCCGCTGTCGCGCGACATGAAATGCACCTGGCCCTCGAAGTCACCAAACACCACAGCACCACCGGCCACGGCAGGTGCTGACAGCCCCCGATGCACCAGCTTCTCATGGGTCCATAGCAGGTCGCCGTTGGCGACGTTCCAGGCGCGTATGCGGTCGCTGGCGTCCGCACCAAACAGGGTCTTGGTGTCGCCACCCACCGCCTGGATGCCGCCGACGTTGCGGTTCCAGCGCACCACGCCCGCATCACCGCCTATGCAGCCCACTGCGACCTGAAACGACCGTACGCAGATGGAGTCGCCAACCCGAACGCCCGGGCCGACCAGGTCTGCCAGTCGCTCGACCTCGTTGGTACCGCGCGGGCTGGCCACCGCCGACTCCCAGCGGACCGAGCCGGTGGTCGGGTCCAGGCCCAGCATGGACGCGCCGTTGCCGGCGATCAAGGTGTTGCGATAGGCGGCCAGGAGGCCCGGCTGTGCCAGCGTCAGCGGTTCACCAGCACGTTCGAACACCCACAGAAGCCTTCCGTCCAGCACGTCGTAGGCGCGCACACCGCGATCCACGCCCATCACGAAGACACGCTCCCCGGCCACCAGCGGCGGGGTGACGGCATGCGACGGCAGTCGCGCTGCCCAGCGGCGCTGTCCCTTGTCCAGGACGACCAGTTCGTTGGCCCGGGTAACGACCGCCGCATGCCGTCCGTCACTGCCGACGCCCGCCGTCAAGGCTGATCCGGCATTGCCACGCCAGACCTCGCGTCCGGTCTGCGCATCCAGCGCCAGCACGTCACCGTCGCCGCCGGCAACCACAAACTGCCCGTCGCGCGCCACGATGCCCAGCGGGAAGTCCACCTTCGCCAGGCGCTGAGTCCAGACCATCCGGCCTGCGATCTTTGGCGCCACGGTCTCCAGAGCCGCAGGCTTGGGCTTGTCACTCGCGCAGCCGGCCAGCAAGGTGGCCAATACCAAACCCAGCGCCAACCAGGTACGACCGCCCCCCAGTCCTTCGCTCACTTCGATGCTCCCGCTGCAGGCGCCGCAACCACTGCAGGCGGCGCGCCCAGCGCCGTCAGCTTCGCCTCGATCAGTTGCCGGTAGCCCAATGCGGCATCCATGCCCTTCCAGGCGGTCTCATAGGCGGCACGCGCGTCGGCTGTCCTGCCTTGGGCCAGCAGCACGTCGCCCCGACGGTCCGCGACCAGGGCCGCGAAGGTCGGCGCGGTGGCGGCAGCCAGTTCCTTCAAGGCCTCGTCATGCTTCTTGGCGTCCATCAGCTGCGCGGCCAGGCGCAGCCGCGCCAGTGTCCGGTACTCATCCTCGACCGCATTCGCGCCGACCCAGGCCAGCGCCGCACGCGCCTCATCAGCCTTGCCCTTGTCGGACAGCACGCGGGCTGCCAGCAGGCCACCCTGCTGGGCATAGGTCGTCCGTGGATGCCGCTCGCGCAGGTCGGCGAAGATGCGACCGACACGCTCGGCATCGGCCGCCTGGGTCGCTCGGTCCAGCTCGTCATAGATGGCCCCGGCCTTGGCACCCTGGTCCCGTTGCCACCATTGCCAACCGTTCCAGCCGGCATAAGCCAGCAATGCTGCGGTCAACAACCAGGTGATCAGGTTCCCATGGCGGGCCCAGAACACCTTCAGGTTGTCGATCTGTTCCTGCTCTTGCAGGTCAAGCGGAGAGGCCATCGTGGATGCGGCTTGCGAAAAGCCATGGATTATGCGGCGCGGAGCTCGTCGGCCCAGCCAGCGGGGTCCGCCAGGGGCCGCAGCACCTGGTCGCCACCGCTGTCGCGCAGGGGCTTGATGCCCACCATGCCTTGCTCGGCCTCGCTGGCACCGAACACCAGTGCAAACCGCGCGCCGCTGGCGTCGGCACGCTTGAACTGGGACTTCATGCTGCCCTGGCTATCCCGTCCAGCCGCGTGCATCTGCACGGTCACGCCTCGGGCGCGCAGCACCTCCAGCACCGCCATGGCGCGCGGCAACAACGCCGGATCCGGCACCACGGCATAGGCCATCGGCGCCGACGGTGGAACGGGCAGGCCAAGCTCCTGGATCAGCAACAGCAGCCGCTCGATGCCCAGACCAAAGCCGATCGCCGGCGTCGGCCTGCCACCGAGCTGCTCGAACAGGCCGTCATAACGCCCACCACCGCAGACGGTCCCCTGCGAGCCCAGATGGTCGGTGACCCATTCGAAGACCGTCAGGTTGTAGTAGTCCATGCCCCGCACCAGACGCGGATTGATGCGGTAAGGCAATCCGACCGCATCCAGGGTGGCACAGACCATGTCCAGGTGGGTGCGTGACTCGGGTCCTAGTTGGTCCAGCAGACGCGGCGCGCCCTCGACAAGGTCCTGCATAGCCGGATTCTTGCTGTCCAGGATGCGCAGCGGATTGCGATGCAGGCGCCTTCTGGCGTCCTCGTCGAGCCGGGACTCATGTGCCTCGAAGTAGGCGATCAGCGCGGCACGGTGCGCGGCACGCTCGGCGCTGGTGCCCAGGCTGTTCAACTCCAGCCGCACATGGCTGCCGATCTGCAACCCCAGGGTGTCCCAGAGTCGGCGCACGACGAGGATCATCTCGGCATCGACGTCGGGACCGCTGAAGCCCAGGGCCTCCACGTCCAGCTGGTGAAACTGGCGGTAGCGCCCCTTCTGGGGCCGCTCGTGGCGAAACATCGGGCCGATGGTCCACAGCCGCAGCGGCCCGTTGTACAAGGCGTTGTGCTCGATCATGGCGCGCACGATGCCGGCCGTCGCCTCGGGCCGCAATGTCAACTCGTCGTTGTTCATGGCGTCGCGCCAGGTGTACATCTCCTTCTCGACGATGTCGGTCACCTCGCCCAGCCCTCGCACGAACAGAGCCGTGGGCTCGACAACCGGTGTCAGCATGTACTGGTAGCCGTACTGGCCCATCACGCTGCGCACCGCCGTCTCGAACCACTGCCACAGCGCGGCGTCCGGCAATTTGTCGCGCCGGGGCAGGCCGGGCGGCAGGATGTCGTTCATGCCCTTGACCGCCGTCAGTGGCGACAGGGTCTTGGCGGTGGGCGATGCGTCGGCCATGGTCTCGCTCTCGGTTGCCCGCTCGCGGCGGGTCCGCGGCGGCTGGCTGGTCAGGAATGGACGTTCGCGGCGGCACCGAATCGCCGCTCGATATAGGTCTCAACGATGCGATGAAACTCGTCAACGATGCCTTCGCCACGCAAGGTCATGGCCTTGGCGCCATCGATGAACACCGGCGCCGCGGGTGCCTCACCCGTCCCGGGCAGGCTGATGCCGATGTCCGCATGCTTGCTTTCACCCGGGCCATTGACGATGCAACCCATCACGGCCACCTTGAGCGTCTCCACTCCGGGGTAGCGCAGCTTCCACTGCGGCATCATCGCGCGCAGATGGTCATCGATCCGCTTGGCCAGCTCCTGGAAGGTCGTGCTGGTGGTCCTGCCGCAGCCGGGACAGGCGGTGACGCTGGGGTTGAAGCGCCGCAAGCCCAGGGCCTGCAGGATCTCCAGCGCAATCAACACCTCCTGAGTACGCGACTCGCCCGGCATCGGCGTCAGCGACACCCGAATCGTGTCGCCAATGCCCTCCTGCAGCAGCACACCCAGTGCCACGGCCGAGGCCACCGTGCCCTTGGTGGCCATGCCGGCCTCGGTCAGGCCCAGGTGCAACGCATAGTCGCAACGCCGAGCCAGCTCGCGGTACACCGTGATCAGATCCTGCACGCCGCTGACCTTGCAGCTGATGATGATCTGGTCGGGATTCAGCCCGATCTCGGCCGCCACCGCGGCGGACTGCAGCGCGGACTGCACCAGAGCCTGCATCATCACCTGACGGGCATCCCAGGGACGGGACCGTTGGGCGTTGTCGTCCATCAGCGAGGCCAACAACTCCTGGTCCAGGCTGCCCCAGTTCACGCCGATGCGGACCGCTTTGTCATGACGGCAGGCGGCCTCGATCATCTGGGCGAACTGGCGGTCGCGCTTGTCGCCCTTGCCGACATTGCCAGGATTGATCCGGTACTTCGACAAGGCCTCGGCACACGCGGGATAGTCGGTCAGCAGGCGGTGTCCGTTGTAGTGGAAGTCACCGACCAGCGGCACGTCGACGCCCATGCGGTCCAGCTGCTCGCGGATTGCCGGCACCGCTTGCGCCGCCTCGGGCGTGTTGACCGTGATGCGGACCATCTCGCTGCCGGCCTGCGCAAGCTCCTTGACCTGGATGGCCGTCTCGATGACCTGTACCGTGTCGGTGTTGGTCATGGACTGCACCCGCACCGGCGCATCGCCACCGACCGTGACGACACGCGACCCCCAGGTCACACGGGCCTGGCGGCTGCGCCGTGTGGCCGGAAGAGCCAGTTCGATCGGATCGGGTTCGTCGCTCACGGCAGGTTCAACTCCAGTCGGGCCACATTGTCCCGGGTCGCCGGGCCGAGGTCGACCGGACGTCCCGCAAACTGCAGACGGGTGCCGTGGGCATTGCCGATCACGACTCTCAGTGGAAGCCGGCCCTGCGCGTTGGCGGACTCACCTTGCTGCAAGTGCCGCGACAGTACCACCCGGCCATCCGCGTCGGTGACTTCCACCCAGGTCGTCCCGACAGCCAGCATCTCCGCCACGGGCCCGCCCGCAGCGCCAGCCGCGCTGGGAGTTGCTGGCGCGACGGTCGGCCCTGCCGATACCGCCGGCGTTGCAACCGCCGGTTGGGCCGCTGTCGAAGACATCGCAGCAGCACCGCCCGACCCGCCCCCCGGCACAGGCAGCACAGGCGAGGACACAGTTGAAGAGACGCCCGTCTGCCCACCCAGGCCACCTAGACCCAACGGCAGCTTGGGCCAGGCCACAAAGGCAAGCGCACCCGCTAGAAGCAACGCCACCACCCACACCAGCGGCTGTCGCCATACCCCCGCATCAATAGGGTCGATACGGCCGGGGCGCTCTCGAAACGGTGCATTGAGCCCGCCGTCGACTCTCTCAAGACCATGGGCGCCGGCGGTCGGCAGCAACGCCAGAATGGGTTGGGCGTCCACCTTCAGGACACGGCAAACGCTCAACGCCAGCGCGCGCACAAAGGTCGAATCCGGCATCTCGTCATAACGGTCCGCCTCCAGCGCGTCGAGGCGCGCCTGCGGCACTTTCAGGTTGGCGGCCAACACGCCGATGTGCATGTTCTGCGCCTGCCGCGCCGCCTTGAGCAACGAACCCGCCGTTGCCTTGTCCGGACCCGCAGCGGCTTCAGTCATCGAAGCGCCCGCGTTCCATCTGCAGGGCTTCAGGCGACTGCGGAAACCGGGCCCGCAGCAGGTGGCCCAATTCCCGCACGCCGGCGGCATTGCCCAGACGATGCTCGATACGCGTGGCCAGCCAGACGGTCTGCGCGCTGACCAGTTCCGGCACGCTGTTCACCCGGCGGATGTAGAAGCGGGCCCGGTCGAGCTCACCGCGACGCATCAAGACCTCGCTGAGGTTGACCGCCACCACCGGATTGGAGGGGTCCAGCTCATAGGCCCGGGACAGTGCCCGCTCAGCGGGCAGCCATTCATCGTTGCGGGCCATGCATACGCCCTGCGCCAGCAGGGTTCGCACGGCGCCGTTGTACTGCGGCGTCGACAGTGCCGCCGCGAACTGGGTGGCAGCCTCTGCGAACTGCCGCCGCTGGCACAGGTACCAGCCGTAGTTGTGCAGCGTGTCGGGGTCACGCGGATTCAACTTCAGCGACTGCTGGAAGCTCTGCAGCGCAAGGGCCTCCTCGCCCAGGCTGGCATAGATCAGCCCGCGCAACGACAGCGCCTCGGCCGAATCCGGCTTGGCCGCGATGGCCTGCTTGATCTCATCCAGGGCGACTTCGGCCTGGCCGCGGCTGAAATAGGCCGACGCTAGCTCGATGCGGACCTTGGCCCGGCGTTCGGCATCGGTCTGGTCGGATGGCGTGATCCGATCACGTGCCGTTGCCGGCCCGGGCTCGGCGCAGCCGGCCAGCATGGCAGCCGCCAACAGCCCTGCCCACATGGCCCGGATCGCGCCCGGGAACATGCGTCGCCGCGACAGCGCACCGGCTTGCGGCTTAGCCGTGCGAGCCATGACCTTGTGCCCCCACCGGATGCAGCCGCACCACCGGCCGGGTGAGACGGCGCGCAGCGTCGGTGCGGTCCTGGACCTCGCCGGCCAGCTGGCCGCAGGCCGCGTCGATGTCGTCGCCGCGCGTCTTTCGGACGGTTGCGACGAAGCCCGCAGCGGTCAGCTCACTGGCAAACGCCGTCACTCGATCACGCGACGACCGTCTGAGGCCGGACTGCGGAAACGGATTGAACGGGATCAGGTTGAACTTGCACGGCAATCGGTCCCGGACCAGGCTTACCAGCGCACGCGCCTGTTCGATCGAGTCGTTGACACCGTCAAGCATGCAGTACTCGAAGGTTATGAAGTCGCGGGGCGCCGAATCCAGATATCTTTCGCAGGCCGATAGCAGCTCATCCAACGGATACTTGCGGTTCAAGGGCACAAGCTGATCTCGCAAGGCGTCATCGGGCGCATGCAGCGACACCGCCAACGCGACTGGGCAGTCCTGCCGCAGACGATCGATCATCGGCACCACACCCGACGTCGATACCGTCACACGCCGTCTCGACAGTCCGTAACCATGATCGTCGAGCATCACACGCAGCGCTGGTACCAAGGCCGCATAGTTCTGCAGCGGCTCGCCCATCCCCATCATCACCACATTGCTCACCACACGCTCACCAGGTACTCGGCCCAGTTCCATCCGCAGGCCGTGCTCGGCTTGCCACAGCTGCGCGAGTATCTCGCCCGTGCTCAGGTTACGGCTGAATCCCTGATGGCCGGTCGAGCAGAACCGGCAGCCTACGGCGCAACCGGCCTGCGATG
>JBJXHB010000229.1:0-8379 GCA_046160725.1 Aquabacterium sp. | reverse complement strand
CGACGTATGGGATTTTGCAAGCCCTTGGGCGCCAGGTAGGCGGCCGCTACCACGTGCTGGCCAGCAACGGCTACTGGTACCCGCTGGCGCCGCGCTGAGCGACTCCACAGCCCCTGGTGGTTTCCCTAGGTCGCCCGGGCCGTGGTGGCCGATTCGTGACGTTTTCGAGGTCGCTCTTTACGCCGGAAAACCGCGCCGGACGGCTCAAGCACCGGCCCCCGGTGTCGGGGATTCCCCCGCTTCAGGCCGCTGCCTACATTCCGGTCCGCGCGAGCCCTTCGCGCGATCAACCGGATGACCCGCCCATGCCGTACCGCCGCCTGATTGCCGCCAGCGCCCTTGCCCTTGCGCTGGTGCCGTCCGCCCAAGCCCTGGTGACCACCTGGGACGGCGCATCCAACCTGCTGCCCGAGCAGGTCGACCCCAAGTGGGCGCTGGTCGACGAGGGCGCCGGCTCGCCCAGCTTCGCCGGCGGCATCCTGACCATCCAGACGACCAGCAACCACAGCGCCCGCCAGTTCTACACCATGCGCGGCGCCGACCTGGACTTCTCGGGCGGAGCGCCGTTCTGGCTGGAGGCCGAGATGAAGTACGTCTCCGGCAGCCAGACCTCGGGCTGGTGGCGGGCTGCCGGGCACATGAGCTTCCGCTTCGACAACGGACGCATCGCCGTGCTGGAGATCCGCAAGGACCTGATCTACATCCGCAACGGCGACAACTCGGCCGGCGACACGGCCGTGGTCGACACCGACGATGCCTTCCACACCTACCGGATGGAGGCGGTCGGCAGCGGTGTCGGCTCGATCCTAAACGTCTACCAGGACGGCGTGCTGGTGCTCAGCGACAACGCGGTCTACAACGCCGGCGGCCTGGCCTCGGTGTCCTTTGGCGAAGCCTCGACCCTGGCCACCGGCACCACACAGTGGAGGCGGGTCAGCCACAACATGGCCGCGGTGGAGGCGATCCCGGTGCCCGAGCCCGGCACCTGGGCGCTGCTGGCCGCAGGCCTGGGCGCCGTCGGCTTTGCCGCGCGGCGGCGCCGCGTCGACTAAGGGCAAACCCGCCCCCTGTCCAGGGGGCCGGCACGCATCGGGCCGCAGACGATGGCGGAACGGTCAGCCTGCAACATGGCGGCACCACATTGGCCTTGCGCCGCCCGCCACCAGGAGCCGCCCCATGTCCACCACCCAGCATCTGCAACGCGCCGCCCAGGTTCTACTGGGCGCCTGCGCCCTGAGCAGCGCAGCACTGGCAGCCGCACCCACCGCACCGACCAGCCCCGGCGCGCTGCACGTGAAACGGGTCGAGATGATCGACCGCCAGGGCTTTGACCGGCCGATGACGGCCGCCACCATGCTGGTGCCGGCGCAATGGCGGCATGAGGGCGCCGTGCAATGGCGCGTCGGCAGCCAATGCCACCCCACGCAGAACTTCCGGCTGCGTGCGCAGGCCCCCGACGGCAGCGCCCAGATCGAACTCGGGCCCGGCGAGGGCTGGGGCGTCAGCAGCCTGGGCGGACAGGTGCAAGACTGCTCGCCCGGCGCTTTTGCCGACGGCCGCGAGTACCTGACCGGCTGGGTGCAGCGGCACCGGCCGGGCGCGCGCATCCTGGGCTGGCACCCGCGGCCAGACAAGGTCGGGCCGCCGCAGCAGTTCAATGGCCCGAACTCGACGATGCAGACCCGGCAGGACGCGAGCCGCATGTCGATCAGCTGGTCCGACCAGGGGCGCGAGGTTCACGAGATCCTGTCGGTGTTCACGCAGGTCATCGACTCGCAGGTGGGTGGCGCCGGCATGATGGTGCGCACCCGGCAAGGCATGGCCTTCGGTGTCCTGAGCTGGCGGTCCAACAAGGGGCCGGTCGACGTCCGGACCTTTGACACCCTGTGGGACACGTTCCGCCGCGACCCAGCCTGGCAGGCCCGCATCAATGCCGGCAACGCCGCCATGGCGCGCGAAAACGCCGACACCCATAACAAGATCATGCAGATCCAGGCCCAGACCAGCCGCGACACCCTGAACGCCATGGCCCAGCGCGGCGAGAACGCCCGCCGCACGCGTGAGGAGATCGCCGACGGCCAGATGCGCGGCTACCAGGCCCGCGACGCCAGCACCGACCGCATGCAGCGCGACAACGTGCGCACCATCCGCGAGGTGGATGTCTTCCGCGGCAGCGACGGCCGTGGCTTTGAACTACCCCACCACTATCCGCATGCCTGGAAGCTCAAGGACGGCAGCTTTGTGCTCACCGACAGCGCCGGCTTCGACCCCCAGCGCGACCTGGGGCTGGCGGGCGAGCGGCTGCAGCGGGTGAAGTGATCGGGCCTTTCTACATCGGCGCGTAGCCGCTGTCGCGCAGGACCTGGCCCGCGTCCCGCAGCGCCAGCAGCGTGCGCAGGGCCTGCGCCCGATCTGCGGCCCGCGCGACATAGGCCTCGCAGATGCGCTTGCCGATCCAGTAGCCCATGTCCGGCGGCTGTCCGCCGGCCTGGGGCTTCTGGTCGTACAGCCAGGTGGCGAACGGTGCGCCGCGCGCCAGGTCGGCCTGGAAGCGCCGCCACAGCGCCGCCTCGTGGGCCAGGCCGTAGCGCTGGCGCTCGGCTGCGGCGCCCTGCTGGCCCGGGCCTCGGACCTGCTCCATGACGTAGTCGGCGAAGCCTTCCACCAGCGCCTGGTGCAACAGGGTCGGCCGGCCTTGCGCCTGAGGCTGGCGGCTCTGGTAGACATGCGCGATCTCATGGGCCACGAAGTCCATCAGGATCGCCCGCGCGGCCGCGGGCGTGTCGATGCCCGCGCACAGCACCTCCAGGCCGAGCGCCAGGCCATCCGGCCCGGCCGTGCCGCCGGAATTGCCGGCACCGAACAGCACATAGGCCGGTGCCGGCATCGTCTCGCCCAGCAGCCGGGCCACGCGTGCCATCAACGCTTCGGCCTCGGCCTGTATCGCCTGTGCCGCCGGAAGGCAAATGGCAGCGGCCTTGCGGTACGCGGCAGGATCGGCGGCGATGGCGCGCGCCAGGTTCTCCGCGTCCTTGATGCGGTGCGGCGTGAAGATCCGCACCCCTGGCGTACCGGGGCCCAGCACCGCGGCCTGCAGCTCGGCCGCGCTGGGCAGTGCGGGTCGCTGCAGCAGGACAGCCAGACGCTCGGCATCGGTGGTGACCAGCGCCGCCGGCGGTGATGCGTTGGTGGCGCAGCCCGCCGCCAGCGCCGCCAGGGCGATCACGGCAATGGCCGAAAGGTCCGGCAGCTTGGCATGCATCGGTGCGGCTCCTGGTTTGTCCGGCCGCGATGAGACTCGATGCGGCGCGGCGGTGTCCCGCCGGATGCGACGGGCCGCCGTTTTCCGTCGATGGAGCGCCTGGCCAGGCCGCTATGCCGCCGCCATCACCCCGCCGCCGAGCTCATTCGACGGCCTTGACCATGTCCTCGACCACCTTCTTGGCATCGCCAAAGACCATCATCGTCTTGTCCATGTAGAACAGCTCGTTGTCCAGCCCGGCGTAGCCGCTGGCCATGGAGCGCTTGTTGACGATCACGGTCTTGGCCTTGTACGCCTCCAGGATGGGCATGCCATAGATGGCGCTGCCCTTCACATGGGCGGCAGGGTTCACCACGTCGTTGGCGCCCAGGATGATGGCCACGTCCGCCTGGCCGAACTCGCCGTTGATGTCCTCCATCTCGAACACCTGGTCGTAGGGCACCTCGGCCTCGGCCAGCAGCACGTTCATGTGGCCGGGCATGCGGCCGGCCACCGGGTGGATGGCGTACTTGACGCTGATGCCCTTGGCCGTCAGCTTGTGGGCCAGCTCCTTGACGGCATGCTGGGCGCGCGCCACGGCCAGGCCGTAGCCGGGCACGATGATCACGGTCTCGGCATTGCCCAGGACGAAGGCGGCGTCGTCGGCGCTGCCGGTCTTGACCGCCTTCTGCTGCGCGCTGCCGGCCGGGCCGGCGACCTCGCCGCCGAAGCCGCCGAGGATGACGCTGAAGAAGCTGCGGTTCATCGCCTTGCACATGATGTAGCTCAGGATCGCGCCCGAGCTGCCCACCAGCGAGCCGGCGATGATCAGCATGCTGTTGTTGAGGCTGAAGCCGATGCCCGCCGCCGCCCAGCCGGAGTAGCTGTTGAGCATGCTCACCACCACCGGCATGTCCGCCCCACCGATCGGGATGATGATGGTCACGCCGATGACGAAGGCCAGCGCGATCAGGATCGCCATGTCGATCTTGGCCTCGCTGTGGGTGTAGCCGGCGATGAAGAACAGCATCGCCAGCCCCAGCACCGCGTTCAGCGCATGCTGGCCCTTGAAGACCACCGGCGCACCCTGGAACAGGCGGAACTTGTAGGTGCCCGACAGCTTGCCGAAGGCGATCACCGAGCCGCTGAAGGTGATGGCGCCGATGGCCGCGCCCAGCGCCAGCTCCAGCCGGTTGCCCACCGGGATGGCGCCGCCCTTGGCCGTGATGCCGAAAGCCCAGGGCTCGAGCGCCGCGGCGATGGCGATGAACACCGCCGCCATACCGATCATGCTGTGGAAGAAGGCCACCAGCTCCGGCATCTTGGTCATCTCGACCGTCTTGGCGCGCCAGGCGCCATAGCCACCGCCGACGACCAGGCCCAGCAGCACCCAGGCCAGGCCGGACGCATTGCCGGCGAGCCTGACGATCAGAGCTGCGGTGGTGACGGCCGCGATGCCCATGCCCACCATGCCGAAGAGGTTGCCGCGGATCGAGGTGGTCGGGTGCGACAGGCCCTTGAGCGCCTGGATGAAGCAGACGCTGGCGACCAGGTACAGCAGGGTGACGATGTCCAGGCTCATGGGACGACCCTCCGCACTGCGTGCTGCGGTATGAGCGCTTGGGAGCGGCCCGGCGCGCTCATGCCTTGTCCCCTTCAGCCTTCTTGGCGGGCTTTTTGCGGAACATCTCCAGCATGCGCCGCGTGACCAGGAAGCCGCCGAAGATGTTGACCGCGGCCAGCGCGACGGCTGCCACGCCCAGCGCCTTGGCCGAGGTGCCTTCGGTCAGCGCGGCGGCCAGCATGGCGCCGACCAGCACGATGGCGCTGATGGCATTGGTGACGGCCATCAGCGGCGTGTGCAATGCCGGGGTGACGGTCCAGACCACGTGGTAGCCGACGTAGATGGCCAGCACGAAGATGATCAGGTTGATGACGGTGGGGCTGATGGCATCCATGGCATTTGCTTTCGATTGACTTCGCCGACTCAAGCCTTGCGGCGGACTTCGCCGCCCTGGGTCATCAGGCAGGCGATCACGATGTCGTCGTCCATCGGGACGCTGAAGCTGCCGTCCTTGGCCAGCACCAGCTTGAGGAAATCCAGCACGTTGCGCGCATACAGGCTTGACGAGTCCGCGGCCACCAGGGCCGGGATGTTGGTCTCGCCGATCAGCGTCACGCCGTGGCGCTGCACCGTGGCGCCGGCCTCGGACAACGGGCAGTTGCCGCCGTTGCCGCCATGCGGCCCGGGCGCGCCGCGGCCGGCGGCCATGTCGACGATCACGCTGCCGGGCTTCATGGCCTTGACCATGTCCTCGGTGATGAGGGTCGGCGCCGCGCGGCCGGGGATCAGCGCGGTGGACACCACCACGTCGGCATTGGCCACCCGCTTGGCCACCTCGACCTGCTGGCGCGCCAGCCAGGACGGCGGCATCGGCCGGGCATAGCCGCCCACGCCCTCGGCGGCCTCTTTCTCCTCGGCCGTCTCGTAGGGCACGTCGATGAACTTGCCGCCCAGGCTCTCGACCTGCTCCTTGACCGACGGCCGCACGTCCGATGCCTCGATCACGGCGCCCAGCCGCTTGGCGGTGGCGATGGCCTGCAGGCCGGCCACGCCCACGCCCAGCACGACGACGCGGGCGGCCTTGATGGTGCCGGCGGCCGTCATCAGCATCGGAAACAGCCGCTGGTAGCGGTCGGCCGCCATCATCACGGCCTTGTAGCCGGCGATGTTGGCCTGCGAGGACAGCACGTCCATGCTCTGCGCGCGCGTGGTGCGCGGCGCGGCCTCCAGCGCAAAGCTGGTGAGCCCGGCCGCAGCCAGGCTCCTGAGGCCGTCGGCGTCGAAGGGGTTGAGCATGCCCACCAGCGCGGCGCCGGGCTTCATCAGCGCCAGCTCGTCCGGCTGCGGGCTGCGCACCTTGAGCACCAGGTCCGCGCCCAGGGCGCCGGCGGCGTCGGTCAACTCGGCACCGGCGGCCGCATAGGCGTCGTCGGTGGCGCTGGCGGCCAGCCCGGCGCCTTGCTGGACGCGGATGGCATGGCCCTGGGCCTTGAGCTTCTTGACGGTCTCGGGCGTTGCGGCGACACGGGTTTCGCCGGCCGCTGTCTCGCGGGGTATGCCGATCAGCATCGGTGGGTCTCCTCGCCGTGGCCGCTGGGGCCCCGGCCGCCGCCGTGGCGGCGTACTTTCGAATGGGCGGCGAAGCTTACCCGAGCAACCCGGGCGGCACCCTACGCGATACTGCCTAGACGATGCCCGCCGCACCGACCGACCCTGCCCCGCCATCGTCCGCGCCGACGCCCGCCGACACCCGCTGGAAGCCCAGCGTCACCGTGGCCGCCGTGATCGAGCAGGACGGCCGCTACCTGCTGGTGCAGGAGCGCACGCCCGAGGGCCTGCGGCTGAACAACCCGGCCGGCCACCTGGACCCGGGCGAGTCCCTGGTCGACGCCGTGGTGCGCGAGGTGCTGGAGGAGACGGCGCGCCGCTTCACGCCGACCGCCCTGGTCGGCATCTACCTGGCCCGCGCCGAGCGGCCGGCCAGCGGCGAGCAGTTCACCTGGCTGCGCGTGGCCTTCACCGGCAGCGTCGGCGAGCGCGAGCCGGGCCGGTCACTGGACGTGCCCATCGTCGACACGCCCTGGCTGAGCGCCGCCGAGATCATCGCCCGCGCCGCCGAGCACCGAAGCCCGCTGCTGGCGCAGTGCGTCGCCGACCATGCGGCGGGCCGGCGCTATCCGCTGGACCTGCTGCAGGTGCATGCCAGCCTGCAGCAGCCCTACCGCCTGGCCTGACAACCTGCGGCCCGCGACCCTCGTCGCCGGGCCGCCGCGGACCTACTTCTTGCCCAGCCCCATGCGCTTGCCGACCTCGGTGTAGACCGCTGCGCGCTCGCGCATGAAGGCCTCCATCCTGTCCGGGCCGACGTTGATGACCTCGAAGCCGCTCTTGGCCGCCATGGCCTGCAGCTCCGGGTCGGCGTTGAGCGAGGCAAACAGGTCGGCCAGACGCTTGCGCGCCTCGGGCGGCGTGCTCTTGGGCACGCCGATGCCGCGGAAGGCGCCGTCCACCCAGTCCACGCCCAGCTCCTTGAAGGTGGGCACGTCCGGCAGCAGCGGATGGCGCTTGTCCATGGCCACGGCCAGCGCGCGCGCCTTGCCCTTGTTGTTGATCGGGAAGGCGGTGTAGCTCATGGCCGCGTCCAGGTGGCCGCCCAGCAGCGCGATGGTCATGTCGCCGGTGCCCTTGAACGGCACGTAGTTGCTGGTGACCTTGAAGGCGGCGTTCATGCGCTCATGGGCCGCATGGTTGGCACTGTTCAGTGCCGAGCCGCCGATGTTGAGCTTGCCGGGTGCGGCCTGGGCGGCCTTCATGAAGTCGGCCCAGTTCTTGATCGGGCTGTCCTCGCGCACCACCAGCGCGTCCGGCGTGTAGTGGTACCAGAACACCGGTGTCACGTCCTCCATCTTGTACTGGACCGTGCCCTCCAGCGGCTGCAGCACCAGATGCGGCAGGTTGATGCCGACGATGTTGAGGCCGTCACCCGGCAGGGTGTTCATGCTCGACCACATGACCGCACCGCCGCCGCCGGCCTTGTACTGCATGACGACGTCGATGGCCGGGCACTTCTTCTTCAGCACCGCCTGCTGCTGGCGGCCGGAGATGTCGCTCTCGCCACCGGGCGGGAAGGCCTGCCAGTAGTTGAGGTTCTTGTCCGGGCAGGGCTGGGCGCTGGCCGGCAGGGCCAGCAGGGCCGGCAAGGCAGCAGCCAGGGCGGTGAGCAGGCGGCGCAGGGTCATGGGGGCGGCTCCGTTGCGGGTTGTCCAAAGGGGGTCCGATGATGCGGCGGCAACCAGTCCGGCGCCAGCCGGGCAAGCCCGCAACCGGCCCCGCCCGCACCGCCAGGCTCTGCGCCGGCGACGTCTCGCGACACCTCCTGCCGCTTCGTCGCGTCGCGGTGGTCGCCGCGGGGCTGGGGCCGCAGACTGCGGCTTCACTTCACCACCGGACCGCACCGTGATCGCACACATTCCCCCCTGGGTCTTCCTCATCCTGGTGGTCCTGGCCTGGGCCGGCTGGCGCCAGAGCCGCACCCGCACCGTGCCGGTGGCGGCGGCCGCCGGCATCGCCGTCG
>JBJXHB010000228.1:0-13571 GCA_046160725.1 Aquabacterium sp. | reverse complement strand
GCGCCTGGCGGCGCTGTCGCCCGGGCGCCTGGCGGCGCTGTCGCCCGGGCGCCTGGCGGCGCTTTCGGCATGGCGGCTGCGCCGACGCTGGGCGCGGGCCCAGGACGTCTCCTGGATGTAGGCGCTGTCCAGCAGCAGCACGCTCAGCAGCTCGGCGGTGGGCGTGGTGCAGTAGACCGGCCCCTTGAAGCCCTGCGCCACCAGGCGCGGGATCAGGCCGCTGTGGTCGATGTGGGCATGTGTCAGCAGCACGAAGTCGATGGCCCGCGGGTCGAAGGGCCAGGCCCGGCGGTTGCGGGCCGGCGCCTCGCGTCCGCCCTGCAACATGCCGCAGTCGACCAGGAAGCGCGCGCCGCCGGCCTCCACCAGGTGGCAGGAGCCGGTGACCTCCTGCGCGGCGCCGACGAAGGTGAGGTGCACGGTGATGGTGTCCTTCTGCGCCCGGGGCGTCAGGGCGATGGTGCGGCCTGCGGCCGCAGGTAGATGACCCAGTAGACCAGGGCCACCAGCACGCTTCCGCCGATGATGTTGCCGGCGACCACCGGCACCAGGTTGCCCAGCACCTCGGCCAGCGTCAGCGGTGCGCCCAGCAGCGCCGCCAGCGGAAACAGCATCAGGTTGGCCACCACCGCTCGGCCGACCGCGCCGCCGTTCAGGTCACCATGGCCGGCCAGCCACAGCAGCCCGGCCAGCCCTGCGGCGCCGGCCGCGTTGGCCGCGCCCACCGGCAGCCCGTTGCGCAGCAGCTCGCCGCTGCTTACCCGCCCGGCGGCCCAGGCCATCGCGATCAGGTTGTTGCCGGTGAACAGCTCGGCCCCGGCCACCGACACCAGCAGCAGGCCGAGCGAGAACACCAGCCCGCCCAGCAGTCGCTGGGCCGCCCAGCCCAGCGTGGCGTCGTTGACGACCAAGGTGAAGGCCATCGTGCCCAGGCCGATGAAGGCGCCGGCCAGCACGCCCAGCAGCAGCAGGCTGGCCAGCGGCAGGCGGGCCTTGCCGACACCGACCTCCAGCACGCGCGCCGCCACCTCGCGCGGGGCATAGGCATCCAGGCCGAAGACAGTGGGCATGGGCCATCACATCACGCCGGGCCGGCCGAAGGATTGATCGCCGTCAAGCGGGCAGCGCGCAGCACGGGCAGCCCAAGCAGGCGCGGCGCCCGAAGGCGCCGCGATGCAGGCTGGTGGGACCGGAGAGGACCGGCTTCAGAAGCCCAGGCTGGCCAGCAGGTCGTCGACCTCGCCCTGGTCGGCCACCACGTCGGTGCGGCCCTCCGGGTTGACGACGGGGCCGTTCAGGATGGTGGCGTCGACCTTCTCGCGCTGCTCGGGTGGCAGCACCTGCACCAGCAGCTTGACCAGGCTGTCCTCCAGGTCGTGGGCCAGGGTCACCACCTTGGCCACCACCTGGCCGGTCAGGTCGTGGAAGTCCTGCGCCAGCATGATGTCGGTCAGGTGCGCGTCGATGGCCGCGGTGCGGGACTCGACCTCGCCGACGAAATTCATCACCGCGCCCGATGCCACCGCGCGCACCGGGTCGGTCACCAGCTGCTCGGCCAGCAGGCGAGTGCGCTCGGTGATGTGGGCATGCTCCAGCTTGGCCTGGTCGACCGAGGTCAGCACCTTGTCGGCGGCGGCCTCCGTCTTGGTGGCGATGTAGCTCAGGCGGCTGCGGGCGTCGGGCAGGCCGTCGGCGGCCGACTGCAGCTTGGGCATCACGCCCAGCTGCTGCAGGGTGTCGTGCAGCAGGCGCGTGATCGTGCCGAGCTGGATGAACACCTCGTTGGACGTCGCGGCGCCCGGTGCCGGCTGCAGGTGGGCCGGGTCTTCCATCTTCATGGCGCGCTCCCTTGATGTCGATTTGGTATGGGTGGTGGCCGGCTCAGGCGGTGGCGGCCAGCTTCTGCAGGATCTTCTGCACCTTCTCTTCCAGCGTGGCCTTGGTGAAGGGCTTGACGATGTAGCCGGCCGCGCCGTTCTGCGCCGCGAGGATGATGTCCTCCTTGCGCGCCTCGGCGGTGACCATCAGCACCGGCAGATGCTTGAGGTTCTCGTCGGCCTTGATCGCCTTGAGCAGGTCGAAGCCGTTCATGTTGGGCATGTTGATGTCGCTGACGACGAAGTCGAAGCGCTGCACCTTCAGCATGTTCAGGGCCGCGACGCCGTCCTCCGCCTCGTCGGCGTTGTTGCAGCCCATCTCCTTGAGCAGGCCGCGCACGATGCGGCGCATGGTGGAGAAGTCATCGACGATCAGGAACTTCAGGTCGGCGGGATTGCTCATGGCGGCACCCTCGGGGGCTGGGGTCGGGGGATGGGAAAACGGACGCGCTGCGCGGGTTATCGGCCGTGCACCGGCAGGCTTGAGACGGCCGCGGGCTTGTCCGGACGGATGTCCGCCGGCGGCGGCTCCGGCATCGGGCGCAGCACGCGCTCCTCGGCCTCGCGGTTCATCACGATCAGGCTGATGCGGCGGTTGGCCGCCTCGCGCGGGTCCTGCTTGTTGAAGGGCTGCGAAGACGCCAGGCCCTGCACCCGCAGGACGCGGTCCTCGGTCAGGCCGCCGGCCACCAGCTCGCGACGCGACGCATTGGCGCGGTCGGCGCTGAGCTCCCAGTTGCTGTAACCGCGCTCGCCGCCGGGGAAGGGCTGGCTGTCGGTGTGACCCTCCAGCGTCAGCCGGTTGGGCACCTCGGCCAGCAGCGAGCCGATGGCGCGCAGGATCTCGCGCATGTGGGGCAGCACCACGGCGCTGCCGCTGTCGAACATGGCTCGGCTGTGCTCGTCGACGATCTGGATGCGCAGGCCGTCGCGGGTCATGTCCAGCTTGATCTGCGACGCGTACTGGGACGTCTTGGCGTTGTTCGCCAGCTCGGACTCCATCTGCTCCTGCAGCGCCCGCAGCCGCGTCGCCTCGGCCCGCACCTGCTCGGCGCGCAGGGCCTGCAGGTTGACATGCTCCTGCGGCGCCTGGACGTCGCCGCGCTTGACCTGGCCGCCGCTGCGCGACAGGTCCTGGCCGCCACCGCGCAGCACGTGCGAGCTGTCGCCCGAGCCGCTGCCGCCCAGCATGGCGATCTTCAGCGGGCTCTGGAAGTAGTCGGCAATGCCCTTCTTGTCGCCCTCGGTGGTCGAGCCCAGCAGCCACATCAGCAGGAAGAAGGCCATCATGGCCGTCACGAAGTCGACATAGGCGATCTTCCAGGCGCCACCATGGGCGGCATGGCCGCCCTTCTTGATGCGCTTGACAATGATCGGTTGGAGTTTCTTCGCGTCGCCGGACATGGTGCCCCCTTGGCGCGGATTACCGCGCCGTCCCCCCGAGGGGGAGCGTCCGGCTTGGGGCGGCCCTGCGCCGGACCCCGTCTCGCTCGATCAGCACCGGACTACTTCTTCTGTTTGACATGGCCTTCGAGCTCGGCGAACGTGGGCCGCTCGGTGGAGTACAGGACCTTGCGGCCAAACTCGATGGCGACCTGCGGCGCATAGCCCTGCATGCTGGCCAGCAGCACCGTCTTGATGGTCTGCAGCTCCTTACCTTCCTCGTCGATCTTCTGCTCCAGCAGGCCGGCCAGCGGCTCGGCAAAGCCGTAGGCCAGCAGGATGCCCAGGAAGGTGCCGACCAGGGCCGAGCCGATCATGCCGCCCAGCACGGCCGGCGGCTGCCCGACCGAGCCCATGGTGTTGACCACGCCCAGCACCGCCGCCACGATGCCGAAGGCCGGCAGCGCGCCGGCCAGCCGGGCAATGGCCGCGGCGGGCGCATGGGCCTCGTGGTGATGGGTCTCGATCTCGCTGTCCATCAGCGACTCGATCTCGTGTGCGTTCAGGTTGCCCGACACCATCATGCGCAGGTAGTCGGTGATGAACTCGGTGACATGGTGGTCGTTGCCGACCGTGGCGTACTTCTGGAACAGCGGCGAGCTGTGCGGGTCCTCGACATCCTTCTCGATCGACATCAGGCCCTCCTTGCGGGCCTTCTGCAGGATGTCGTAGAGCAGCGCCAGTAGCTCCATGGCGCGGGCCTTGCTGTACTTGCTGCCCTTGAAGCACTTGCCCAGGCCGGCCACCGTGGCCTTGAGCACCTTGGTCTGGTTGTTGGCGATCATGGCGCCGATGGCGCCGCCGAAGATCGTCGTCAGCTCGAACGGCAAGGCCTTCAGCACCACGCCGATGTTGCCGCCGTGGACGATGAACACCCCGAAGATGCAGGCGATGGCCATGAGCCAGCCGACGATGACGAACATGATGGATGTGGGTTCGGGTCCGGAGGGCGCCATGCCCCCCTTGCCCCAGGCTTATCGGCGCCGCGGGCGGCGGGTTGAGGCGGTTTCGGCCGTGCCGGCCGGCGTGGTCTGATCGATGCGGTACAGCCAGACGGGCCATGCGCTGTCGGCGCGCAGGGCGACGGTGGGCTCGATGCCGGGGATGGCGAACTGCAGGCTGACCAGCCAGCTGCCGGCGCGGCACTCGCGCTGCGCCTTGTCCCAGGCCCGCGGCATGGTCTCTGGGCGCTGGAATAGATAGACCACGTCGCAGGCCGACCAGTCGTCGCGCCATAGGTCGCCGCGCCGCACTTGGGCCCGGCCGCGGCAGCGCAGCGCCGCCCACAGGGCCCATGGCCGGCTTTGCTCGACGCCCTCGATGCGGGCCTGGGGCCACTGCGCGTGCAGGGCCAGCAGCCCGTCGCCAATGCCGCATCCGGCATCGAGCACCCGTGCACCGGACGGCAGCGGCAGCGCGGCTGCCAGGCCGTCGAGCGCGCCGCGTGGTGTTGGGAACAGCGGCGCGTCACGCCAGGCACGCAGCGGATAGGCGAGCAGGGCCAGGGCCAGCGCCACGCCCCAGGCCCAGGCGGGCAGGCTGACCTGCAATGCCAGTGCCGCCACCGGCCAGCCCGCGGCCAGCATGGCGCGCCGCCGCAGGGGCCAGGCTGGCGGCAGCACGGCTAGGCACAGCCCCAATGCCAGGGCAGCGGCAGCAGCTGCAGGCCGCGTGGCCGGGCTGGCGGCCAGGCCGGCGTGCAGCGCCCCACACAGCGTCCAGGCCAGCAGCGCGGGCAGTGGCCAGGGCAGGGCGCGCAGGGTCGTCGCGATCATGCGGCGCAGTGTGGGTTGTGACGGCCGGCCGCAATCGGCCGAACAGCGGCGCGCGGCGGCGTCGGTTTCAGCGCAGGGCCAGCACGCGGTCGTGCGGCGGGGTCACGCGCACCTGGTTGACTGGCACGGCGCCCTTGACGGCATGCCGCGCGTCGCCGGTGTGGCGCACGATGGGGTCGCCCACCGGCGCGCCGCTGGCATTGAGCAGCACCGCCACCTCCGGCTGGTTGGCCCGCGGCCCGCGTGCGATGACGATGCCGACCTCGCCGCTGGCCAGCTCGACAAAGCTGCCCGGCGGGAACAGGCCCACCGACTTGAGCAGTGCGCCGCCGATCTCGTCGGGCACGCGGTTCTGACCCAGGCAAGCCTCGCGCGCGGCCTGCACCGGCGACATCGGCAGCCGCGTGGCCCGTCGGCTCATCTTGGCGGTGAAGATGTCCACCCGGCGCAGCAGCCGGGCTGCCTGCTGGCCCGGCGTCAGCAGCGCAAACGGCCGCTCGCGCAGCGAGTCGTCGTGGTGCAGCCGCACCGCCTCGACCCAGATCTTGTCGGTGCAGCCGCTGGCCACCAGCAGCTGGGCGGCATTGGCGGCATGGCTCTTGATGGCCTCGCGCATCTCGGCCGTGAGCGCGCTGTCGCGCGCGGCCAGCAGGTCCTGCAGGCGCCGCATCGACACATTCATCGTCAGCGCCGCCTGCTCGATGCTGTCGACCTGCGCCTCGGTCCAGCCCAGCATGCGGGCCGTCTCGGCGCCGATCAGCATGCACAGCAGCGCATGGTGGCTGCTGTAGTGCTGGGTGCTGTGGCCGGCGGTGTAGATCAGGTGATACAGGCTCGCATCCAGCCGGTGGCCGGCCAGTCGGCGCACGCGGTCGCGGTGGCTGGCCAGGCGCGGCAGCCAGGACTGCGCGGCGCTGGCGTCGCGCAGCACGGTGTCCAGCCCCAGCGCCAGCTCGGCCCATTGCTCAGTGAAGGTCAGGCGCGCGCTGCCGGACGCGGCGGCCTCGTCCGGCCGGGCGTCGGCGATGTTCTTCAGCGTCGCGTTCTGGCGGATCATGTGGTCCACCGCGGCGGTCAGGCGCTTGCGCCACTCGCTGGACTCGGTTTCGTCGGCGTACAGGTCCTCGGCCTGCAGGTGGCCGAGCTGGCCCTCGCTGCCGATCACGGCGCCAGCCCCCAGCAGCAGGCGGCCGGACCTGTCGCGCACGCCGAAGGGCAGGGCTTCGTTCAGGCGCAGGTGCTGCTTGGAAAACGGGATGAGGTTCACGGCAGGGGTGCCGGGTCGACAACGACCTTCGGCAGCGTACATATCGACACGCGTCCCCCCTTCTTGAGGCTGTCGGCCGGCGCCGGCCGGCCAGAAAAAAGGGCGGACCCTTGCGGGACCGCCCTGAAAGCACAGTCGCTGTGCTAGGAGGAGACAACCAATGAACCCATGTACCGCCGGGATGTCGGCCGGCTGAAGTCGTATCTTGAGGGCGTGTCAGGCCCGATGCGTGATGGGGGTCACGGCCGGCACCGTCAGTGCGGCTCGGCAACTGCTGCCGCCTGGCCCAGCCGGATGGCGCCGGCATGGCGCCCCTTGCCGGCGCGGGCCGGCGGGTTGCACAGCCCGCACACATAGTGGCGTGCGATCTCGTGCGGATGGGTGACGAAGTGCCCGCCGCAGCTGGAGCAGGCGGTCAGCGTCAGCATGCCGTTGTCGACGAACTTGACCAGGCGCCAGGCCCGCGTCACGGACAGCTGCGGCTCCAGGCCCTGGGCGCCGATCTGCTCCATGTACAGCTGGTAGGCCTTGATGACGATGTTGATCTCGTCGAGCGCGGCGACCTTGTTCAAATACTCGTGGATGTTGAGGAACAGGCTGGCATGGATGTTGGGCTGCCAGGTCATGAACCAGTCGGTGGAGAAGGGCAGCTGGCCCTTGCTGGGGCTGCGCCCGGCCACCTCCTTGTACAGGCGCAGCAGCCGCTCGTAGCTGAGGTCGGTCTCGCTCTCCAGCACCTGCAGGCGTGCGCCGAGCTTGATCAGGGCTACGGCGCGCTCGATCTGGCGCGCCTCGGTGAGGATGCTCTTGGTCCGCATGGTCTCGCTCCTTGTTGTGGCTGTGGTGTGCGGCGGCTCAGGCGGCTTCCTGGTGGCGGCCGGCCATCAGGATGGAGGCATGCAGGCGCGACACGCCGTCGTTGGCGGCGGCCCGGCCGTGGCTGGCCAGCAGGCTCCAGACCAGGTCGTCGTCGCAGCGCATCTTGCACAGCAGGGTGTTGCCGGAGGCAATCTTCATCATCTGGGCCGGGGTCAGGGTGTCCAGCAGGTTGGCGGTGTCGTCGTTGATGCCAAGCCGGAACAGCGCCTGCTCGCGGTCGGCCCGGATCAGGCTCTGCGACAGCATCAGGTAGGACAGGTTGGCTTCGCGGATCTCGACCAGGATTTGCTCGGTGTTCATGGATGTTCTCCTTGTGTTGCGGTGGGGTGCCTCGGCTGAGGCGTTTGCGACGGGTTGAAAGCCACTGTAAGCAGACGAAAACAGCCCCGGCATCAGGCTAAATCGTGTTCTTGAGTCCGTTTTCCTCTGCGGCGCTTGTCAGGCAACTTCCTACAGGCTGGGAGATGCCGCAATGCGCCGCGGATCGGACACCGAAGCATTGCTCGCGCAGCGCCTTCAGCTGCCTTTCCAGCTGGCGCAGCTCGCGGCTGCGGGTGGCGACATGGCCGATGTGATCATCAGGCAGTGCGTTGACCTCACCACACTCGGCCTGCGGTGCATCCTTGAATCGCAGCAGCACGCGGATCTCGTCCAGCCTCATATCCAGCGACCGGCAGTGGCGCACGAAGGCCAGCTGCTCGACATGCTCAAGGCCGTAGAGGCGGTAGTTGCCTTCGCTGCGCGGCGCCTGCGGCAGCAGGACTTCGCGCTCGTAGAAGCGAATGGTTTCAACCTGGGTTTGCGCTGCCAGCGCCAGTTCGCCGATCTTCATGGCCGTGCCCCAGCTTCAGCTTGCTGTCCTGGGCTGCAGCGTCAACGACCACCCAACATGGGTCGAGACTCTCGGTGCGCATGAAGCGCCGCCCAACGATCTGCGGCATAGTCGCTTGACTCCGGAGCCGCTACAGGGTTTCAAATTCAGGCATCGATACCCGAAGACCCTCATGAGCGACTCCTGCGGCAGCCACCACTGCGCCACCCCTGCGGCCAGCCAAAGCCCACGCTACCGTCGCGTGCTGTGGACCGCGCTGCTCATCAACATCACCATGTTCGGGGTCGAACTGGTCGGTGGGCTGCATGCCGGATCGGTTTCGCTGCTGGCCGATGCCGTGGACTTTTTCGGTGACGCGGCCAACTACGGCATCTCGCTGGCGGTGCTCGGCATGGCGCTGACCTGGCGCGCGAGGGCCGCCCTGCTGAAAGGGCTGAGCATGGGCGCCTTCGGTGTCTTCGTCCTCGGCCGGGCCGCGTGGTCGGCCGCCGCTGGCACCGTGCCCGATCCGGTGACGATGGGCGCCATCGGCACCCTGGCATTGCTGGCCAACGTGTCGGTCGCCGTGATGCTCTACGCCTGGCGCGAGGGCGACTCCAACATGCGCTCGGTGTGGCTGTGCAGCCGCAATGACGCGATCGGCAACCTGGCGGTGATGGCCGCAGCGCTGGGCGTCCTCGGCACCGGCAGCGGCTGGCCTGACCTGGCGGTCGCAGCGGTCATGGGCGCGCTGGCGCTGAGTGCCGCGCGTTCGGTCATCCAGCAGGCCAGGGCCGAACTTCGCACGGTGCCGGCGCACGCCTGAGAGCAGCGACATCATGTTCGACGCCTTGCATGCGCCAAGAAAACCCCGCAGCAACTAGACTCGCGACCGTGCGTCGTCTTCTTGCCATCTTTCTGCTCGCGATACTTCCGTTCCAGTTCAGCTGGGCGGCGGTGGCGTCGTATTGCGAGCACGAGATTCAGGGTGATGGACACTTCGGTCACCATGACCATGACCGGGACCATGCGCACCACGTCGGCGCCAGCAGCGATGCCGGGCCGGCTGCGGATTTGAGTGGGGATCCGTCTTCGACCCCGGACGAGACCGGCGGCGCCACGGGCGACAAGACGCCTGACGCCATTGACCTGGACTGCACCCACTGCCACGGCAGCTGCAGCTGCGGCGCGTTGGTGACATGTCCTCTGGGATTGCATGGCGCGCTCTCGACCGCGCCGCCCAGCGCCACTGTCGACGAAACGGGTGGTGCGCACGCACCGACCCGACCCGAACGCCCTCAGTGGCTGCTCCTCGCCTGATCGGCGAGGCGGGTCTCTTCCCTTTCTGAAGCCCGTTCGCGCCTGAGTACGTGCCGCAGCCTGCGGCGCCGTCGGGCACGACGCGACCTGTTGGTCGCCGCTTGCCGATCTCCTGTGAGTTGTTTTCAACACTGGAGCATCGGATGACACCTCGAACTCGAACAACGGCCTGTTTGCTGCGCGCCAGCGCGCTTGCCGCTGCTGCCCTGTTCGGCACGGCCGTGCTGGCGGAGACGGCAACAGCCACCGCGCCGGCGCTGGTAGCAGGCAACACGGAAGCCACGGTAAGCCTGTTGAACCTGCGACAGGCATTCGACGCCGCCTGGTCACGCCAGCCCGAAGCCATGGCGCTGCAGGCGCGACGCGACGCCGCCCGTGCTCAGCTGAGTGCTGCCAAGGCCTGGACGCCAGAGCCCCCGGCACTCGAACTCTCGAACAAGACCGACCGCCTGGGCAACAACCAAGGCGCGCGTGAAGTCGAGGTTGGCATCGTCGTGCCGCTGTGGCTGCCCGGTGAACGTGGCCGTAGCGCAGCGCTGGCCGACGCCGAGGGCGCCGCCATCGAGAGCCGGGCCCACGCGGCGCGACTGCGCGTCGCTGCTGCGGTGCGAGACGCATGGTGGCAGTGGCAGCGTGCGCGCATCGAGGACGGGACAGCCCGCGATCAACTCGAAAACACCCGCCTCATCGCCGCCGACGTGGCCCGGCGTGCGAAGGCCGGTGATCTGGCCCGCGCCGACCAGCACCAAGCCGACGGCGTGGTGGCCAGCGCCGAAGCCACGATGGCGCAGGCAGTGGCCGGCCTCGCAGCAGCCCGACTGCATCTGCGCGCGCTTGCGGGCGCTTTGCCCGCATTCTCTGGTTCCGGCGACACCCTGGCAGAGCCGGAACCCGGCGTCGCAGCAACTGAGCTCGAAGCGCACGCCTCGTTGCAGGATCTCAGGGATCGTGCCGCCGTGGCAGAGCGAACCGTCGCACTGACCGCCACCCAGTCGCGCGCCCACCCCGAGCTGATACTGGCGACCACACGCGACCGCGGTGCGCGCGGCGAGGCGTCCCAGCAAACCATCACTCTGGGCATTCGCATCCCCTTCGGCGCCGGTCCGCGCTCTGATGCCCGCAGCGCCAAAGCACGTGCTGAAACCATGGAGATCCAGGCCCAGCTGGCCCTGGAACGCGAGCGCCTCACTGCAGAACGGGAAGCGGCGCGCGTGCGGGTCGAGGCCTCGCGCACGCAGCTGATGGCTGCCGAACGGCGCGCGCAACTGGCCCGCGGATCGCGCGGCTTCTTCGACAAGTCCTTCCGGCTGGGCGAAACCGATCTGCCGACACGCCTGCGCATCGAGGCCGAAGCGGCCGAGGCGGACCGCCAGGCCGCACGCACACGCATCGAGCTCGCCGCGGCGATCTCTGCATGGCGCCAGGCCCTGGGCCTTCTGCCCCAGTGACACACCCGTGACGCCACACAACGTATCCCTCAGGACATCTCCCATGAACTTCCCGAAACTCCCCGCCGCACTGTTCGCTGCGGCCCTGCTTGGCGCAGCCCCCGCCTGGTCCGGCCCGGGTCACGACCACAGTGACGCCGCCCCCGCGGCCGCCGGCAAGGCGCTTCCGCGTTTCTCGGCCGTGTCCGAGACCTTCGAACTCGTCGGCGTGCTCAACGGCAAGCAGTTCACGCTGTACCTGGATCGCTTTGCCGACAACAGCCCGGTGCGCGGCGCGCAGATCGAGCTCGAGATCGGCGGGACCAAGTTCAAGGCTCGTGCTTCAGAAGGACGGCATGGCGACGACGAATACCAGATCGTGCTGCCCGAAGCCCCCAAGCCTGGCGTACTGCCGGTGACCGCCACGGTGACCGCCGGCAACGAAGCCGACCTGCTGGCCGGTGAACTCGATGTCCACGAAGAGGCGCACGCCGACGAAGCCGCACACACGCACTCGTGGACCGAATACGCAGGTTGGGTGGCGGCCGGCATCGCCGCGCTGGGCTTGCTCGGTTGGGGCGGGCTTCGTGCGGTCCATGCGCGCAGCGTCCCGACGGGAGATGCAGCATGAAGCGCACCCTGATCGCCTCCGGCCTGGGGCTGCTGATCGCCCTGACGGCCATCGGCGTCGCCCATGCCGGCCCAGGCCACGACCACGGCGATGCCCCCGCTGCGCCCAGCGCCAACGGGCCGCAGCGCCAGCCCGATGGCAGCGTCTTCCTGCCCAAGCCCGCCCAGCGCCAGCTGGGCGTGCGCACGGTCGTCACCGAAGCCGCCGAACTGCCCCGCACGGTGGAACTCAGCGCCACGGTGCTGATGGACCCGAACGCCGGCGGCAAGGTGCAGCCGCTGAACGCCGGCCGCATCGAACCCGGGACGCGTGGCCTGCCCAACCCCAGGCAAACTGTGCGCAAGGGTGAGGTGCTGGCTTATGTCGTGCCATCCGCGGCGCCCATCGAGCGTTCCAACCAGGCTGCGCAACTCGCCGAGCTGCGTGCCGCCAAGGTCCTGGCCGACAAGCGTGTCGCGCGCCTGCAGGAACTGGCCGACACGGTGCCGCGCAAGGACATCGAGGCGGCCGAGAGCGAGGCCGCCAGCCTGGCAGCGCGTGTCGCGGCTGTCGGTGGTGGCCTGTCAACCCGCGAGGAGCTGCTGGCCCCGGTGTCAGGCGTGATCGCCTCGGCCCACGTCGTGGCCGGCCAAGTGGTGGATGCACGCGAACTGATCTTCGAGATCGTTGACCCAACGCGTCTGCGCATCGAGGCGTTGGCCTTCGACGCTGCCCTTGCTTCGAACATCGGCACCGCGACGATGGCGCTGGGCGATCAGCGGGTGCCGCTGACCTTCGTCGGTGCTTCGCGCAGCCTGCGCGAGCAAGCACTGCCCTTGACCTTCCGCGCCCAGGGTGCTGCGCTGGACCAGCTGGCGGTCGGCCAGCCGGTTCGAGTGTTCGTGCAGACCAGGAACAAGGTCAAAGGCATTTCGGTACCGGTGGCCTCGCTGATGAAGAACCCGGCCAACCAGACCGTGGTCTGGGTCAAGACGGCGCCGGAGCGCTTCGAGCCCCGCACCGTCACCACCGAGCCGCTGGACGGTGTCAACGCCGCTGTCACGTCCGGGCTGGAACCCGGTGACCGGGTCGCGACGCAAGGCGCGACCCTGATTAACCAGGTCCGCTGAGGAAGCCACCATGTTCAAGTGGCTACTCGAACACAGCCTGACGAACCGGCTGCTGGTGATCATCGCCAGCGTGGAGCTGATGGCCTACGGTGCGTTCACGCTCTCCACGACGCCCGTGGACGTGTTCCCCGACCTCAACAAGCCGACCGTCACCATCATTACCGAGGCCGGTGGCATGGCCGCCGAGGAGGTGGAGCAGCTCATCACCTTCCCGCTGGAGACGGCCATGAACGGCCTGCCCGGCGTGGAGTCGGTGCGCTCCATCTCGTCGGCCGGCCTGTCCTTCCTCTACGTCACCTTCAACTGGGACACCGACATCTTCCGCGCCCGGCAACTGGTCTCGGAGCGGCTGTCCGGTATGGAGGGCAGCGTGGCCGAGGGCGCTGTGCCGCACATGGGGCCGATCAGTTCGATCATGGGCGAGATCATGCAGATCGCCATTCCAGTTGATCCCAGCAAGATCGTGCCTGGCGCCGGGCCGCTCCCAAGTCAGGCTACGCCCCCTCGGGGGGCAGCGAGCGAAGCGAGAGTGGGGGCATCGTCCTTGATGGCGGCACGCGAGTACGCCGACTGGGTGCTGCGGCCTCGGCTTCTGTCGGTGCCGGGCGTGGCGCAGGTCATCCCGATCGGCGGCGATGTCCGGCAGTTCCAGGTGCAGCCGAACACCACGCGCATGGCCGAAATGGGGATCACCCACGACCAGCTCGAAGGCGCGTTGAAGGGCTTTTCCGCCAACACCTCCGGCGGCTTCCTGGAGCTGAACGGGCGCGAGTACCTGATCCGCCATCTGGGCCGCACGTCTCGGCTGGACGACCTCAGCAACCTGGCACTGACGGCCAAGAACGGCCAGCCGATCCTGTTGCGCCAGATCGCCGAGGTCACCTTCGCTGCAGCACCCCGGCGCGGCGACGCCGGTGTCGAAGGCAAGCCCGCCGTGATCCTGGGCATCCAGAAGCAGCCGACGGCCGACACCATCGCGCTCACCCGGTCCATCGAAGAAGCACTCGTGGGGTTGAAGTCGTCCTTGCCGGC
>JBJXHB010000227.1:0-12839 GCA_046160725.1 Aquabacterium sp. | reverse complement strand
GCAACAATGTGGTGGTGAACTCAAGCACGCCGATCAACGGCCTGTCCGGGATCTCGAACAGCGTGACGGTGTACTACGAGAAGCATGGCTTCTCGGCACGGGTCAGCCAGCGCTACCGCTCGGCGTTCACGGCCACCACGCGCGACATCTTCTTCCGCCCGACGACGCGATCGCAGGGGTCGGACAAGGTGGTCGACATGCAGCTGGGCTATGCCTTCGACGACGCGGGCAGGTACAAGGGCCTGTCGCTGCTGCTGCAGGTGAACAACCTGACCGAAACAGGGACGACCAACTACAAGTCGCCGAGCGGTGAGGCACCGGATGCGACCCAGCTGGTCCCGAACTTCAGCTACCAGATCGGGCGCCAGATCCTCCTCGGGGCGAACTACAAGTTCTGACGGCTCGGTGCGACCGGGGCCCTGTTGATGTCGTCGACAGGGCCCTTTCCGTTTCTGGAACACTTGACGCTTCAACCAGCGCCGCCCTTCGGGCTGTGCCCTTCACCTGACAGCCGGCGATGGCGGATCAGAGCAGCCACGTAAGCGAGAAAGGCAACCCGCATGAGCCTCACCCCTGTGCGCAACATCGTCATCGTCGGCGGTGGCACGGCGGGATGGATGACCGCCTCCGTGCTGGCCAAGGTGCTCGAAGGCCGTTACTCGATCCGTCTCGTCGAGTCCGATGAAATAGGCATCATCGGCGTCGGCGAAGCCACGATCCCGCGCATCATCGAGTTCAACACCGCGCTGGACCTCGACGAGGACGCGTTCATGCGCGCCACCCAGGCGACCTTCAAGCTGGGCATCGAGTTCGTCAACTGGGGCCAGATCGGCGACCGCTACATCCACGGCTTCGGGTTCGTCGGCCAGGCCACGCAGGCATTGCCGTTCCACCACTTCTGGCTGCGCATGCGCCAGGCGGGCAAGGCCGCGCCGCTCGATGCCTATTCGATCAACACGGCCGCGCCGCTGCAGGCCAAGTTCATGCGCGCCCGCAAGGACATGCCGGGCTCGCCGGTGGCCGACATCGCGCATGCCTTCCACTTTGACGCCGGGCTGTACGCGCGCTACCTGCGCGGCTATGCCGAGCAGCGCGGTGTCGTGCGCACCGAGGGCAAGATCGCCGGTGCGACCCAACGCGATCCCGACGGCTTCATCGACGCCGTGGTGATGGAAAGTGGCGAGCGCATCACGGGTGACTTCTTCATTGACTGCTCGGGACTGCGCGGCTTGCTGATCGAGCAGACGCTCAAGAGCGGCTTCGAGGACTGGTCGCACTGGCTGCCGATGAACCGGGCGCTGGCGGTGCCGTGCAAGTCCGCCGGCCCCCTGCTGCCGATGACGCGGTCCACCGCCCACCGTGCCGGCTGGCAGTGGCGCATCCCGCTGCAGCACCGCACCGGCAACGGCCATATCTACAGCAGCGCCTTCATGGAGCAGGACGAGGCCACGCGGATCCTGCTCGAGAACCTGGATGGTGAAGCGCTGGCCGACCCACGGCTGATCAAGTTCACGACCGGCCGGCGCAAGCAGTTCTGGAACCGCAACGTCGTGGCGGTGGGCCTGTCCAGCGGCTTCCTCGAACCGCTGGAGTCGACCAGCATCCATCTGATCCATTCCGCGATCACGCGCATCATCAGCTTCTTCCCGCACACCGGCTTCGACGCTGCCGACATTGCCGAGTACAACGCGACGACGCAGTGGGAATACGAGCGCATCCGCGACTTCCTGATCCTTCACTACAAGGCCACCGAGCGCGACGACTCCGACTTCTGGAACTACTGCCGCACGATGTCGATCCCCGACACCCTGCAGCGCAAGATCGATCTGTTCCGCAGCAACGGACGCGTGTTCCGCGACCTGCAGGATCTGTTCGCGGAGCCCAGCTGGCTGCAGGTGATGATCGGCCAGCGCATCGTGCCCCAGGGCTACCACCCGTTCGCCGACCTGCGGCCCGAGGCCGAGGTCGAGGCCTACGTGCAGAACGTGGCCGGGGTCATCGCCAAATGCGTCAAGGCCATGCCCACGCAGGCCGAGTACATCGCGACCCACTGTGCGGCCGGCCTCGAAGCCCGATGAGCCTGCGCGGCCGTTCCACTGCTGCCCACCCCCACGCTCCGCGCGAGGGTGCCGGTTCCAGACCGATGGGCGCTTCCGAGGTCGGGCGCAGAGCGGTGCTGGCGGCCGGGTTGGCCTCGGTCATGCCGGTGCGCGCGGCGGAGCGCCGCATGCTGACCGTGGCCGCCTTTCCCCTGGTCGACGAGATCGTCAAGGCTGCGATTCCGCACTGGGCGAGGCGGCATCCGGATGTGGACATCCAGGTCGTCAGCCGGCAGTACGGCGACCACCACACCGCCATGACGACCGCGCTGTCGACGTCGGTGCGCCTGCCCGACGTGATGACGCTGGAGGCCAGCTACGTGGGTCGATTCGCGCATGGCCGGGGGCTGGAGGACTTGCGACTGTCGCCTTACGGTGCCGACACCTATCGCGACCGATTCGTGCCCTATGCCTGGGACCAGGCGCTGAACCGTCGCGACGAACTGGTCGCGCTACCGACCGACATCGGGCCCGGCACGCTGCTGTACCGC
The DNA here is from genome assembly GCA_046160725.1 of Aquabacterium sp. Taxonomy (GTDB): domain Bacteria; phylum Pseudomonadota; class Gammaproteobacteria; order Burkholderiales; family Burkholderiaceae_C; genus JBJXHB01. The sequence continues at coordinate 10,249 of JBJXHB010000227.1, read as the reverse complement.
GCCGACCTGCTGGCCAGGGCCGGCGTGCCCGTGGCTGATCTCACCACGTCGTGGGAGGCCTATGTGGAGGCGGGCGTGAAGATCAAAGCCGCCACTGGCGCGTATCTGATCTCCAACGCCCAGGTCATCAAGGACATCGTCATCCGCAGCGGCCTGAAGCCTGGCGAGGGCTTGTACTTCGACCGCGACTCGCGCGTGCTGGTCGATGCCCCGCGTTTCGTTCGGGCCTTCGAGCTCGCGCGCACGGTGCGCCGGCACAAGCTCGACGCCCGCGTCAACGCCTGGTCCAACGAGTGGGCCGAGGGCTTCAAGCGCGGCACGCTCGCCACCGAGTTGTCCGGCGCCTGGATGGTGGGGCAGATGGCCAACTGGGTCGCTCCCGGCACCAAGGGCCTTTGGCGTGCCGCGCAGCTGCCCGATCGCACCTATGTCGGCTATGGCGGTTCGTACTACGCCGTCCCGCGCCGCGCCGACGGGCGCAACAAGGCCCTGGCCTGGGAACTCATCCGCCTGCTGACACTGGAGCCCGCCATGCAGTTCGCGGCGTTCAAGTCGCAGGATGCGTTTCCCGCGCTGCTGTCCACGCACGGCGACCCCTTCTTCGAGGAGCCACTGCCTTTCCTGGGCGGCCAGCCGGCCCGATTGCTCTGGCGCGAGGCGGCACGACGCATCACCGCCACCCAGGTCCACAAGCAGAACAACTTCGCCGACGAGGTGATCGGCACCGAACTCGACAACGTGCTCGACCACGGCAAGGACATCGGCCGCGCGCTGGCCGATGCCGGGCGCCTGCTGGCGCGGCGCGCGCACCGCTGACCGCCATGCGTCTGCCCGACTCGCTCCGTCTGTCGCCACGCTGGGCACCCTATGTGCTCATCAGCCCGTTCCTGGTGCTGTTCGGGGTGTTTGGCGTCTTCCCGCTCGGCTTCTCGCTGTATCTCGCGTTCCAGTCCTGGGAGCCGACCAGTGGCCTGGGGGCCATGGACTTCGTCGGCCTGGCCAACTTCGCCTTCGCGCTGGAGGACGAGTGGTTCTGGAAGTCGCTGACCAACACGCTCTGGCTGGCGCTGGCCGCCGGCGTGCCGCAACACCTGGTGGCGATTCCGCTGGCGGTGTTCATCCACACCTCGTTCAAGCGGCTGCGCGACGGCGTGATCGGCGCCTACTTCCTGCCCTACATCACCTCGACGGTGGCGGTCGCGATCATGTTCAGCTCGCTGTTCTCCACCGACTTCGGCCTCATCAACGCCGGCCTGAAGTCGGTGTGGGGCGGCCAGAACATCGACTGGCTCGGCAAGGCCGAGCACATCAAGCCGGCGATCGCCTTCATCGTCTTCTGGCGCTACATCGGCTTCAACGTCGTGCTGTACCTGGCCGCGCTGCAGACGATCCCGAAGGACATCTACGAGGCGGCGACGATGGACGGCGCCGGGCGCTGGCAGCAGTTCTGGTGCATCACGCTGCCGAGCCTGAAGCCGATGATCTATTTCGGCGTAACGCTCTCGGTGATCGGCGGACTGCAGCTGTTCGAGGAGCCCTTCATCCTCACCGGCGGCAAGGGCGGCCCTGACCAGGCGGCGATGACGTCGGCGGTGTACCTGTACCGCATGGCGTTCGACTTCAACGATTTCGGCGGCGCCAGCGCGATGTCGTGGCTGCTGTTCGTCGTCGTGGCGTTGCTGACCTGGCTCACCAACCGCGCCTTCCGCTCGCGCCGGGGGGGGGCATGACGTCGCATCGTCTCGCCCCGTGGGCTGCGCACGCCGTCGTGGCCGTCGGCGCGCTGATCATGCTCGCGCCGTTCTACTTCATGTTCGTGTTCGCGACACAGTCGCGCACGGAGATCTTCAACCTGCCGCCGCCGCTGTGGTTCGGCGACGACTTCCTCGCCAACCTGAAGATCCTGACCGAGCGCCTGCCGTTCTGGCGCAACCTGGGCTGGAGCCTGTATGTCGCGCTCGCCTCGACCGCGCTGACGCTGCTGTTCTGCTCGATGGCCGGCTATGCCTTTGCGCTGTTCGAATTCCGCTTCAAGAACGCCCTGTTCGCGCTGGTGATGGCGACCATGCTGCTGCCCAGCTTCATGAGCATGATCCCCACCTTCCTCATCATGGATGCGCTGGGTTGGATCGATCAGCACCGCGCGCTGTACATCCCCGGCGCGGCCAGTGCCTTCGGCATCTTCCTGATGCGCCAGTTTGCGTCCAGTGCGGTGCCGCGCGAGCTGGTCGAGGCCGCACGCATGGACGGCTGCGGCGAGTTGGGGATCTACTGGCACATCGTGTTGCCGCTGCTGAAGCCTGCGCTGGGCACGCTGGGGCTGATCACCTTCATCGCCTCGTGGAACAACTTCATCGGGCCGCTGATCGTGATGCGCAGCATCGACAACTACACGCTGCCGCTGGCCCTGCGTACCCTGCAGAGCCCGGTCAATACCGAGTGGGGCGCCCTGATGACCGGCTCGGCCATTGCCACGATTCCGCTGCTCGTCCTGTTTGCCTTCTCGTCGCGCCAGTTGATCGCCGGCCTCACCGCCGGCGCGGTGAAGTAGCGCCGAATCGACCGTGCATTTGTCGCGACCCATCGCCAGGGCCCCCGCAGGATCGGTGGACCCCACCGGCACTAGCCGTGACCAACCGGACACTCACTGACATGGGACAAGTCACGCTTCAGGGCATCCACAAGCGCTACGGCGAGGTCGAGGTCATCAAGGGCATCGACCTCGAAGTGCGCGACGGCGAGTTCCTTGTCTTCGTCGGACCATCGGGCTGCGGCAAGACGACGCTGTTGCGCATGATTGCGGGCCTGGAGGACATCACGGCCGGCGAGTTGCGTCTGGACAACCAGCGCGCCAACGAGGTCCGACCAGCGGACCGGGGCGCCGCCATGGTCTTCCAGAGCTATGCGCTGTACCCCCACATGACGGTGGCCGAGAACATGGGGTTTGCGCTCAAGATGGCCGGCGTCGGCCGCTCCGAACGCGAGCGCCAGGTGCGGCACAGCGCCGAGGTGCTGCACATCGCCGACCTGCTGGGACGCTACCCGCGCGAGCTCTCCGGTGGCCAGCGCCAACGCGTGGCCATCGGCAGGGCCATCGTGCGCAAGCCGCGGGTGTTCCTGTTCGACGAGCCCCTATCCAACCTGGATGCCGCCCTGCGCGTCAACATGCGCATCGAGCTGTCGCGGCTGCACCGGGAACTGGGCACCACCATGATCTACGTCACGCACGACCAGATAGAGGCCATGACGATGGGCGACCGCATCGCCGTCTTCAACCAGGGGCGCATCGAGCAACTCGGTGCGCCGCTGGACCTGTACAACACCCCGGCCAATGTGTTCGTCGCCAGCTTCCTGGGCGCGCCGCAGATCAATCTGGTCGACCGGCCCGGCACGGATGCGTCGGCGGACCACCGCGCCCTGTGGGACCTGCTGGCACCTTCGGCTCCTGCCACGGTCCAGCGCGTGGGCATTCGCGGCGAGCATTTGCGGGTCGATGCGACCGGCGGCGCCCTGAAGGCCCGGCTGGAGCTGGCTGAGCACCTGGGTGACACATCGATACTGCACCTGCGCGTCGATGGCATGGACAGACTGCTGAATGCCAAGGCGGGACCGGGACACGGGAATCTGGCCACCGGGCAGGTCGTTGGGCTGCACCCGGACGCCACGTGGGCGCTGCCATTCGACGCCGACGGCCGGCGTTTGCACTGACCCGGCCCCCATGCGAGACCCACAGCGCCCTTCGGCCTTCATTCGACGTGCCCGGGCCTTGGTCGCGGCAGGCGCCCTTTGGGCCGCCGTGGGCGCCGCAGCCGCTGCGGCCGCCCCTGACAAGACCGGCACCGCTTTGGCCGTACCGGTCGGCTACCACCTGGTCTGGGCCGACGAGTTCGAGCGTGACGGCCTGCCCGACCCCCACCGGTGGGCCCACGACACCGGCATGAACAAGGCCGGCTGGCACAACCGCGAACTGCAGTACTACGCCGGACCACGTGCCGACAATGCCCGCGTGCAGGGTGGGCGACTGCACATCACAGCCCGAAAGGAAGCACTGGCAAGCGCACCCGACTGGGGCGGCCAGCGCTACACGTCCGCCCGCCTCATCACGCAGGGCCGTGGCGAGTGGGTCTACGGCTTCTTCGAAATCCGGGCCAGGCTGCCCTGCGGAGCGGGGACCTGGCCGGCGATATGGATGCTCAACCGGGACGCGGTCTGGCCGGCTGGCGGCGAACTGGACATCATGGAGCACATCGGCCGCGAACCGGGCCGTGTGTTCAGCACCGTGCACATGGCGGCGGGCCATGGCGGTAGTGGGGTCGGCGCGGCGCGCAAGTTGCCCGATGCCTGCACCGTCTTCCACAACTACCAGATGCACTGGACGCCCGACGTGGTGCGGTTCGGCATCGACGGTGTCGTCCACTTCGAATATCGCAACCCGCGCTCGGGCAAGGAGCGCTGGCCGTTTGACGGGCCGCAGTTCCTCATCCTCAACATCGCCGTCGGGGGCGACCTTGGCGGCGCCGTCGATGACACCGTGTTTCCGGTGACCCTGGAGGTCGACCACGTTCGGGTGTTCCAGGCACGCCGGCCCTGACCAGGCCCGGGTCCGGCCAGGTTGGGCGATGGCGCCGGCCTGACCACTTACCAGCTGGCCTCGCGATCCGGCGTGGCGCCGATCTTGTGGATGGACAGGTCGGCGCCTTCGTATTCCTCCTCGGCGCTCAGGCGCAGGCTGGTGAAGGCCTTGATGCCGCCGTAGACCGCGAAGCCGCCGACCAGCGCCCAGGCCACGCCCAACACGGTGCCCAGCAGCTGGGCGCCGAAGGTGACGCCGCCCAGGCCGCCCAGGGAGGTCAGGCCGAAGATGCCGCAGGCGATGCCGCCCCAGGCGCCGCACAGGCCGTGCAGCGGCCACACGCCCAGCACGTCGTCGATCTTCCAGCGGTTCTGCGTCAGCGTGAACAGCGAGACGAAGATGGCGCCCGCCACGCCGCCGGTGACCAGTGCGCCCAGCGGATGCATCACGTCCGAGCCGGCGCACACGGCCACCAGCCCGGCCAGTGGCCCGTTGTAGGCAAAGCCCGGGTCGTTGCGGCCCATCAGCACCGCCACCAGCGTGCCGCCGACCATGGCCATCAGCGAGTTCACCGCCACCAGGCCGGAGATCTTGTCGATGGTCTGCGCACTCATCACGTTGAAGCCGAACCATCCCACCGTCAGCACCCAGGCGCCGAGCGCCAGAAAGGGAATGCTGGACGGCGGATGCGCGCTCATCGCGCCGTCCTTGCGGTAGCGGTTGGCGCGCGGCCCGAGCAACAGCACAGCGGCCAGACCGATCCAGCCGCCGACCGCATGCACCACCACGCTGCCGGCGAAATCGTGGAACTCCGCGCCCGTGGCACCCTTGATCCAGGCCTGGATGCCGAAGCGGCCGTTCCAGACCACGCCCTCGAACAGCGGATACACCAGCGCCACCAGCAGGGCGGTGGCCAGCAGCTGCGGGCCGAAGCGTGCGCGCTCGGCGATGCCGCCGGAGACGATGGCGGGAATGGCCGCCGCGAAAGTCAGCAGGAAGAAGAACTTGACCAGGTCAAAGCCGTTCTTCTGGGCCAGCACGTCCGCGCCGGTGAAGAAGTGGACGCCATAGGCAATCGCATAGCCGACAAAGAAGTAGGCGATGGTGGAGACCGCGAAGTCGACCAGGATCTTGACCAGGGCGTTGACCTGGTTCTTCTTGCGCACCGTGCCCAGCTCGAGGAACGCAAAGCCCGCGTGCATGGCCAGCACCATGATCGCGCCCAGCAAAATGAAAAGGGCATCGGTGCCCTGCTTGACCTGGTCCATCGATGTCTCCGTTGGTGTCCGGCTCGGTGCGAGACGCACCGGCCTGGATGAGAGGACGCACCAAAAGAGCAAAGACCGTGCCGGATGTGGTGCGCCTGGGACGCACCAGTCATGGGCATTGTTGAGGTTTCGACCGAGATGGAGCGTGCTTTCGGTGCGTCGATGCACCGAGTTCGTGCGCGCCGATCAGCGCACTTGGTCGTTGTCGCCGTCGCAGGCCGGGTCCGGTGCGTGTCCGCCGCCCTCCACGCGGCTGGCGGCATCCAGCTCCACCCGGTACCACAGGCAATCAAACCCAGGATAGCGCCAGGACCAGATCTGACCGTTGCGCCATTTGCCAATGCGGTGCACCGGCCGCCCGAGCAGCCGCAGCAACTCGGCCTGGGTCATGCCGGCGGCCACCCGGTCATAGAAGGCCGGCGCCATGACCTGATTCAGGGCCAGGATGCGGCCGGTGACGTCCACATCCGCCATCCAGGTATGACGGCCGTAGGGCCCGGTGTTGTACTCCAGGCGTCGCAGCCGCCCGGGCAAGTCATGCACCGCATGCGGCGGCCCCAGCCGCGCTTCCAGCGCATCGCGGGTACTGCCGGGGCCGATGTCGCCGGGGCCGAAGCTCGCGCAGCCGGCCACCCAAAGGGCCCCGACCGCGACTGCGGTCCAGGCGGCAGCCTGTCGACGGAGCAGCAGATTTCGTTTCCAGGCCTTCATGGGCCCAAGGTTAAGCGCAATGCACCGGCTCATCGAGTGCCGCAATCCCCAAGTTCCAATGGGCCGCCAGGGTGCACACTCGCGCATCCGCCGGTGGCACGACATTCGTCTGCCGCGTCGATGGCGGCCATGAGGATCACCATGTTGAAGAAGTCGCTCTGGACCCTGTCCCTGCTGCTGGCCACGTCGCTGTCGCTGTCGCCGACCGATGCGGATGCCAAACGCCTGGGCGGTGGCAAGTCTTCCGGCATGCAGCGCAGCGCGCCGGACAAGGCCCAGAACAACACCACGCCGGGCCCGGCCGCCACGCCCAACTCACCGACCTCACCGGCCGCTGCCGGCGCGCCTGCGGCGGCTGGTGCCGCCGCCGCTGCGGCGCCCAAGCGCTCCTGGATGGGACCCTTGGCCGGTCTGGCAGCGGGCCTGGGCCTGGCGGCCCTGTTCAGCCATCTGGGCTTGGGCGGTGAGATGGCCAGCCTGCTGATGATGGCGCTGTTCGGCGTGGCCGCGTTCTTCCTGATCCGCTTCGTCATGCAGCGCATGGCCGGTGGCCGTGGCGCGTCGCCGCTGGCGATGGCCGGTGCCGGCGCGGGCGGCAGCACGATGGGTGGTGCGGCTCGCACTGCAACACCTCCGAAGCCGGTGCAGTTCGTCGACGAGCGGCCCGGCATGCAGCGCAGTGGCATCGACGGCTCCAGCGGTGCGCCGTCGGTGGCGATCGGCTCGGCCCTGGCCACACCGTTGGCCGTGGGCGGTGCTGCGCCTGCCGCGGCCCTGGCGCCGCAGGCCGTGGCCCCTGTGTTGCCGGCTGGCTTCGACGGCGAGGGCTTCGAGCGTCTGGCCAAGATGCTGTTCATCCGGCTCCAGGCCGCCAATGACCGCGCCGACGTGCAGGACCTGCGGCAGTTCACCACGCCCGAGCTGTTCGCCTCGCTGCGCCTTGACCTACAGGACCGCGGCGACGCCGGCCAGCACACCGACGTGGTCCAGGTCGATGCGCGCCTGATCGACTTCGCCCAGGAGGCCAGCCAGCAGGTGGTCAGCGTCCGCTTCACCGGCCAGGTCAAGGAAGAAGCCGCAGCCCAGGCCGAGGCCTTCGACGAGGTCTGGCACCTGGTGCGTCCGCAGGACGAGAGCCGCAACTGGGCCATCGCGGGTATCCAGCAGGCCCAGTAGCGCAGGCGGTCCGCAGGGCCATCGCGCGCCAAGGTCTGGCGCCAGCCCTGACCCACACCCATGCCGTGTCCATCACGGCATGAGGTGATGTCGCTCAGGGACACAGACGACCACCGCCTGACAATGCCGGCCGGCCCCCCCCCAGGGCCGGCCGGCTTTTTCGTTTCTGCCCATCGTCCCCCCCATGCCGCATCCGCCCTTCGACGACCCCGCCCATGACCGCGAGGTCGGCAGCCGCCGCGCCACGCGCGACACCACCCGCATCGACGACACCCGCATCGAGGCGGTGCGGCCTTTGATCACGCCGGCCCTGCTGCTGGAGAAGCTGCCGGTGTCCGACGCCGCGCTGGCCGGCGTGGAGACCGCGCGGCTGGCGCTGTCGCGCGTGCTGCAGGGGCAGGACGACCGCCTGATCGTGGTCGTCGGGCCCTGCTCCATCCACGACGAGGCCCAGGCCCTGGACTACGCCCGGCGCCTGCGCGACTCCGCGCGCGGGCTGGACGACGCGCTGGTCTTGGTGATGCGCACCTACTTCGAGAAGCCGCGCACCACCGTCGGCTGGAAGGGCTACATCAACGACCCGCACCTGGACGGCAGCTTTGCCATCAACGAGGGCCTGGAACGCGCGCGCCGGCTGCTGCTGGCCATCGTCGACATGGGCCTGCCGGTGGGCACCGAGTTCCTGGACCTGCTGAGCCCGCAATACATCTCCGACCTGGTGGCCTGGGGTGCCATCGGCGCGCGCACGACGGAGAGCCAGACCCACCGCCAGCTTGCCTCGGGCCTGAGCTGCCCGGTGGGCTTCAAGAACGGCACCGACGGCGGCATCCAGGTGGCGGTGGATGCCATGGTCACCGCGGCGGCGCCGCATGCCTTCATGGGCATGACCAAGATGGGCATGGCCGCGGTGTTCGAGACCCGCGGCAATGCCGACTGCCATGTCATCCTGCGCGGCGGACGCGCGCCTAACCTATCGGCCGAGCATGTCGACGCGGCCTGTTCGGCACTGCGGCAGGCCGGGCTGCGACCGCAGGTGATGATCGACCTGTCGCATGCCAACAGCGAGAAGCAGCACCGCCGGCAGATCGACAACGCGCAGTCCGTGGCGGTGCGCCTGGCGGCCGGCGATCGACGCATCACCGGCGTGATGATCGAAAGCCACCTCGAAGAAGGCCGCCAGGCCCTGCTGCCGGGTGTCCCGCTGCGCCCCGGCGTGTCCATCACCGATGCCTGCATCGGCTGGGACCAGACCGTCGGCGTGCTGCAGGTGCTGGCCGGTGCGGTGCGGTCGCGGCGCGGCGCAGGCGCGGCCTGATCGTCGAGCCGGCCCTCACCCTTCAGTGGGGTTTCCAGGGGCGCTTCGCTGTCGTCCACTTGCCCACAATGGGAAACATTCACGACGCCGGGAGGGGCGCGCAACATGGCTGAAGCGATCATCGATCTGGTCAACCTGACCAAGAACATCACCAGCGGCGCCAAGCCCGTGCACCTGAAGGTGCCGGAGCTCGGCTTCCGCGTCGAGGTGCCGGCGGACAAGGGCATCGCGGAGGCCTGGAAGAAGGACCCGCTGTTCCGCGCCAAGATGTCGGAGGCGGCCACCAAGATCGGCGACAGCATCCTGCGCCAGATGATCATGGCCACCAAGGGCTACGACGCCAAGGCCGAGGAGGCCAAGGCGGACGATGTCAAGCGCAAGGCGGTCTTGAAGACCTACCAGGCCCTGGTCAAGGAGCAGGTCGACCTGGCGGTGCGCGCCGTCGAGCGCGACACCGCCAAGGTGTTTGCCGACCTGGCCAGCACCAAGAAGGAATACAGCAAGTACAAGTGGAAGGCGGGCATCAAGGTCAGCCTGGGCGTGGCCGGCCTGATCACGAGCATCGCCATCGCGGCCAGCGCCGGGGCGTCCTTCGGCGCGACAGCCATCCCCGGCATCATCGCCATGGTGCGCTCGGCCGCGCAGATTGCGGTGCAGTGCAAGGCGCTGTGTGACGAGCTGGAGGACACCACCAAGCAGCTCAAGTCCACGATGGGCATCGTCGTCAAGACCTACAAGGGCTTGAGTACCGCGGGCCTGGCGGCGGCCGAGATCAACGCCATGTTCGTGCAGAAGGTGCTGGTGGTGGAGCTGCCCAGCATCAAGAAGTGCGAGAACCTGCTGGCGCGCGGGCGCGACAAGACCAACGGCGTGGTCGTCAAAGCCCACGACATCGCCAAGAAGCTGGAGAAGGCCCTGCTCGGTGTCGACGCCATCATGAAGAAGGCCGACCCCAAGGCCAAGGCCAAGCTGGGCAAGATCGAGGGCACCATCAACACCATGATCATCTCGATCATGGCCGAGGTGAAGCGGGCCGAGAAGGGCAAGACCGAGCTGGACAACGCCGCCAAGGTGGTCAAGGCCTTGGTCGACAAGAAGCCGGCCTTCCTGCCCTATGTCGAGAAGCTGATGATCGTCATCGACGTCGGCTTCGGTGCCACATCGTGGCCCGACGTGGTGCAGAACGCGACCGCGGTGGTGGCCGAC
>JBJXHB010000226.1:0-3919 GCA_046160725.1 Aquabacterium sp. | reverse complement strand
TTCACGTCCGGCTCCACCGGCCACCCCAAGGGCGTGCCGTCCAGCAACCGCAACATCTTGTCAGCCCTGCTGTCGTGGGAACTCGACGCCCGCGTCGGTGCGCTGATGACGGGCCTGGACCAGCCGGCGGCGGTGGACAACCCCGGCACCTTGCTGGCGGCACCCCTGTTCCACGTGACGGGGCTGCATGCGTCTTACCTGATCAGCTACCGGCAACAGCGCCGCATGGTGTGCATGTACCGCTGGGACGCCGAGGAAGCCGCCCGCCTGATCGACCAACACCGCCTGACCACCGTGGTGGCGCCGTCGGCGATGACCGGCGACCTGGTTCGCGTGGCGCAAACGGGCCGGCACGACCTGAGCACGCTGCTGTTCGTGGGCGGCGGCGGCGCGGCTCGCGCGCCGGAGCAGGTGCGCCAGATCCGCGCCAGCTTTGCGCAGGCCATGCCCAATATCGGCTGGGGCATGACCGAAACCAACGCCATCGGCACCGGCATCGGTGGCGACGACTACCTGGCGCGACCGGCCAGTTCTGGCCGCTGCTCGCAGGTGCTGCAGTTGCTGGTGGTGGACGACGATGGCAAGCCCTTGCCAGCCGGGCAGCGCGGTGAGCTGCTGATCCGCGGGACGTCGATCTTTCGCGGCTACTGGAACCGGCCTGAAGCCAACGCGCAGGCCTTCGTCGGCGATTGGTTTCGCACCGGCGACGTGGCGTTAATCGACGATGAGGGCTATCTCTTCATCGTCGACCGCATCAAGGACCTGATCATCCGCGGGGGTGAGAACATCGGCTGCGGCCATGTCGAGGCCGCGCTGCTGACCCACCCCGACGTGCAGGAAGCGGCCGTCTACGCCGTGCCCGACGATCGCCTGGGCGAGGAGGTGGGGGCCACGGTTTATGGCAGCCCGACCTTGAGCGCCGACGCGTTGCGTGGCTTTCTGGCCGAAAAACTGGCGCGTTTCGAGGTGCCGCGTTACATCGTGCTGGCCCGGCAACCGCTGCCGCGCACGCCGTCGGGCAAGATCCTCAAGCGCGAGATCCGCGTCGCGGCCTTGGCCGAGTTGCAGACTCCCGGCACTTGAGGCCCCGCGGGGGTCGCCTTGACCCCCGGTCGGCGGCCGGGCACAGTCTGTCCCATGGCTTCCAACCCGACCCCCGGCGACTTCGCCACCTGCGATCTGAGTGACGCGCACAAGAACGACAGCGACGGCGCGTTCCGCGTGCTGCCGCCGGTGTTCCGCAGCTTCGGCGGCCGCCTGCGCTTTGCCGGCCGAGTCAGCACCATCAAGTGCTTTGAAGACAACAGCTTGGTCAAGACCGCGCTGGACCAACCCGGCCAGGGCCGGGTGCTGGTAGTAGACGGCGGTGCCTCGCTGCGCCGCGCGCTGGTAGGCGGCAACCTGGGTGCAGCCGCGGTGCGCAACGGCTGGGCCGGTGTGGTGGTCGATGGTGCCGTGCGAGACGTGGCCGAACTGGCGGCGCTGGACCTGGGCATCCGCGCGCTGGCGCCCATGCCGTTGCCGACCGAAAAAAGCAACGAAGGCCAGCGCGATGTGCCCGTGGTGATTCAAGGGGTGATCGTGCGGCCGGGTGAATGGCTGTACGCTGACGAAGACGGCATCGTCGTGATGCCGAGCCCGGCTAGAACCTGGAGGCCCTTGAATGATCACTGCCGCAGCCCGTACCCCTGAGTGGGAAGTGATGCCTGCCGACGGGCAGAACCTGCAAGAGGTGGCGGTGCGCTGCCGCCAGATGGTCAAGCGGCGCGCGCTGGTGGCCGCCGGCGTGGCCATGGTGCCGATTCCCGGGCTGGACTGGCTGACCGACATCGGCCTGCTGGTGGAACTGCTGCCGCGCATCAACGCCGCCTTCGGCTTGTCGCCCGAGCAGATCGAGCGCCTGGCGCCCGACCGCCGGGTGGTGGTCTACAAGGCCATCAGCGCCGGCGGCGGCATGCTGATCGGCAAGCTCATAACGCGCGACCTGGTGATCATGCTGCTCAAGATGGTGGGCGTGCGACTGACCACCCAACAAGCGGCCAAGTTCGTGCCGCTGGCCGGGCAGGCGGTATCGGCCGCGCTGACCTATTCGGCGCTGAAGTTCGTCTGCGAACAGCACATCCAGCAGTGCCTTTCGGTCACGCGGCAACTGGCGTTGCCGGCACCGGCCGGCTGGCCATGACGCGCCCCCGTACAATGCGCCGCTTCGGGGTGTAGCGCAGCCTGGTAGCGCAACTGGTTTGGGACCAGTGGGTCGAAGGTTCGAATCCTTTCACCCCGACCATCAGTTCAACGGCCCGGCTTCCGCCAAGAAGCCGGGCCGTTTCGTTTGCGGCGCCATCAGGTGTTGTGCTCGGCGCTTGGCCTGATGTCACTTTCCAGCAGCCCATACAGGCAAGTGTCGTAGCGTCGGCCCTTGGCTCGCCAACGCTGGCGCGAGGTGCCTTCGTGCGTGAACCCGAGAGAAAGCAGCAGCCGGTTGGACGGCAGGTTGGCCGGGTCGACTTCGGCTTCCAGCCGGTGCAATCCCCATTGCATGAAAGCCGCTTCGATGGCGGCGGCCAGCGCCTCGCGCATCAAACCCTGGCCCTGGTGCGCGCGACCCAGCACGTAGCCGACCTCAAGGCGTGAGCTGGCAGCGTCGAACTTGAACAGCAGCAGCGTGCCCACGACCCGCTGCTCGGCCTTGTGGAACAACACCAGCTGCCGCGCCGAGCCGGTTTCGGCCAAGGTGCGCATGCGCTGATGCCACGCCACGGCGTCGTCGCGCCCGCGCCAGGTGTCGTATGGCAAGAAGCGAGTGACCTCGGGGTCGCCATTGAAGACCATCAGGTCATCAAGATCGCCTTCAACCACTTCGCGCAGCGTGAGTCGTGCGCTCTCGATCGGTGCCAGATCAGGAAAAGTCACGGTGGTGGGCGGCCAGTCTGTGTGCCGCGCAGTCGCAATGCTCGGATTGTCAGCCTGCCGGCAACCCACCCTGGGCTCGCAAACGCGCTGCCAGGTCAACAGCAGGGCCAGCGCAGGGCAGCGCTGATGACGAATCCGGTGCGGTGGGCGACACGTGGTCGAACAGACCGTCCAGCGCCGATGGGATGAAGCGCGATCGCCCGGCGTACAGGTGCCGGCCGCCCCAGGCGCGCTGCTGCGTGATGTGAAAGCGCTGCGGTACCAGCAGGTGCAGCCGCTCCTTGGCCCGCGTCATGGCCACGTACAGCAGCCGGCGCTCTTCGTCGATCTCGGCCGGGCTGCCGGTGGCCAGATCGGCCGGCATGCAGCCATCGACCACATTCAGTACATGCACCGAGTGCCATTCCTGGCCTTTGGCCGAATGGATGGTCGACAGGATCAGGTAGTCCTCGTCACGGTGCGGCGGGCCGGATTCATCGCTGCTGGCCTCGGGTGGGTCGAGCGTCAGGTCGGTCAGGAAGCGTTCGCGGTTGGCGCTGCCTGCGGCCAGGCGCGCCAGTTGATCCAGGTCGGCGCCGCGCACCCGGGCGTCGTCGCCGTACAGGCGCGGCAACTGGGCCTGCAACCAGTCGATGGCGGGCGCCATCGCTGCAGGCCATGGGGGAGTTCGGTCCATTAGCTGCACGCAAGCCTGGCGCAACGCGGCCCAATCGGTGCGGGCTCGCGGCGGCGGGGCCCAGTGCTGCAAGGTGGCTGCGGGGTCGTCGCTGGCGTCCATCGCGTCCAGCAGCTTCATCGCGGCTGCCGGCCCAATGCCATTGGCCAATCGCAGCACCCGGGATCCCGCAAGCCGGCAGCGCAAGTTGTGCGTCCAGCGCAGAAGGGACAGCGCGTCCTTGATGTGCGCGGCTTCCAGGAAACGCAGGCCGCCAAATTTGACGAAAGGGATGCCGCGCCTGGCCAGTGCCAGTTCGAGCGCGGCGCTGTGATGCGAGGTGCGGAACAGCAC
>JBJXHB010000225.1:0-4881 GCA_046160725.1 Aquabacterium sp. | reverse complement strand
GGCCGGCCCGCTGGTGCCGCACCGCTCCGGCAACCTCGACCTGAGCGCCGCCCACCGGGTGTTGGTGGAGCTGCGCGACGGCCCGCGGCGGCTGGGCTGGGTGGCGCCGTTCGAGCGCCTGCCGGGTGACGCGGCGGCCGTTGCCGCGGACACCGCGGATGCCGACGCGCCGGCGCCAGGCCCGCAGCGCGGCCGCCTGACCGGTTTTGCCGACGACAGCGCGCTGACGCCGGCCAGCCGGCCGCAGCGCGACTTCCGGGCCTGGCTGTGGCAGGAGCCGCGCTGCCTGGACGGCAGCGACAGCGCCGGCTGCGTGCGCCGCACCTGGGTCTCGATGCGGCTGCCCGCCGCCGCGCTGCGCGAAACCGACGCCGGTGCGCCGGCCGCCCTGAAACCCTGGCCTCCGACCGACCCGTCGGTGCTGCGCCTGCGGCTGCGGCTGCTGCCGCCGGGCAGCGATGTGGCGCTGTTCGACAGCGACACGCCCGGCGCCACGCTGCCGTTTGCGCTGGACGAGCTGCGCCGCGTGCTGATGCCCGGCGAGACGCTGACGGTGCGGCGCGAGGGCCGGCCGGCACCGCTGCTGCAGCTGCGCGGCGACGACGTGGCCGGCCCCGGCCAGCCGGACAGCGCCGCGCCCTGGCTGGAGCGCCTGGTGCGGCGCCTGCCGGCGGCCACGCTGGACGAGACCCGGCCGCTGGCACTGCGCGAGACCTTCGCTGCGGCGCAGGGGCGCTTCGAGCTGGTGCTGGCCGGCGACCTGCGCGCCACCAACCGCCAGCTGGCCGCCGGCGCGACGCGGGTCTGGGGCTTCGTGGCCGCGCTGCTGGCCCTGGTGCTGGCCACCTGGCTGGCCCTGGAGATGGTGGTGATGCGCCGCATCACGCTGCTGACGCGGCGCGCCGCGGCCCTGTCCAGCGGCGTGCGCGAGGGCGGCGAGCTGCAGCTGGACGTGGCCGACCTGCACGGCCGCGACGAGCTGGGCGTGCTGGCGCAGGGCCTGCGCGACCTGCTGGCCCGGGTCAACGACGACGTGCGCCGCGCCCGCATCCGGGCCCGCCAGGAGCAGGACCAGTGGCATGCGGTGGGCCACGAGATCATGTCGCCGCTGCAGAGCCTGCTGGCGCTGCACGGCCGCCCGGACGACCCCAGCCGACGCTACATCGACCGCATGCAGCAGGCGGTGCGGGTGCTGTACGGCCAGGCCTCGCCGAGCGAGGCCTTTGCGGCACATGCGCTGGTGCCGGCGGTGCTGGACTTGCAGGCCTTTCTCGGCCAGGTGGCGGCCAATGCGCCCTACATCGGCATCGACGACGTGCGGTTCGAGGGCGACCCGGCGCCGCTGCTGGTGCGCGCCGATGAGTACGCGCTGGAGGACGCGATCGGCCACCTGCTGCGCAACGCACAGCGCCACCGCCAGCCGGGCACGCCGATCCGCCTGCACCTGGACAGCCCCGACCCGGCGACCGCGCGCGTGGCGGTGCACAACCACGGCCCGGCCATCGACGAGACGCAGCTGGAGCGCATCTTCGAATACGGCGTGTCCGGCGCCGCGCCGCAGGACGATGGTGGCGCGCACCGCGGCCAGGGCCTGTTCGTGGCCCGCACCTACCTGGCCAAGATGGGCGGCACCCTGGTCGCCCGCAACGACGACGGCGGGGTCTGCTTCGAGCTGACGCTGCCGCGGACTGCATGATCAAGCCCATGGACGCACGTCGCCCGCCCGCATCCCCACCACCACCGACAGCACAGGATCACCATGACCACGCAGCCCGCCGGTGACGGCATCGTCGAATACACCCTGCCCGGCGAGAAGTCGCTGCATATCCTGGGCCGCGCGTCCATCGACCGCGGCATCGCCGAGCTGGCCGCCCTGGCGCCCGCGGCGCAGCGCGGCGAGCTGCGGGTGCTGGTGCTGCGCGGCCCGGGCGAGACCTTCATCGGCGGCGCCGACATCCGGGAGATGGCGCAGCTGACGCCGGCCACGGCACCGTCCTTCATCCAGGCGCTGCGCGGCCTGTGCGAGGCGGTGCGGGTGTTTCCGTGCCCGGTGGTGGCGCGGCTGGCCGGCTGGTGCCTGGGTGGCGGGCTGGAGGTGGCGGCGGCCTGCGACATCCGCATCGCCGGCCGCGGCGCGCGATTCGGCATGCCCGAGACCAAGGTCGGCATACCGTCGGTGATCCATGCCGCGCTGCTGCCGCGCCTGATCGGCCGCTCGCGCGCGGCCTGGCTGCTGCTGTCGGGCGAGACCATCGACGCCGCCACCGCGCAGCAGTGGAGCTTCGTGCACGAGCTGGCGGATGACACGGCGCTGGACGACGCGGTGCACCAGCGCGCGACCGCACTCGCCGCGATGGGCGCGGCCGTGCTGCGGCAGCAGAAGCGCATGCTGCGGCAATGGGAGTCCCAAAGCGCCGATGCCGCCATCGAAGCCAGCGTGGCCGAGTTCGCCGCCGCATTCGCCACCGGCGAGCCGCAGCGGCACATGGGGGCGTTCCTGGCGCGCAAGCGCTGAGGCGGGAAGCGCTGGCGCATCGACCGAAAGTGGCGGAACATGGGGCATCTCAAGGAGACGGCCATGACACACCAGGACACGCCGCCCGAGGGCGGTCTCAACAAGCTGATCGACGAACAACTGGAGTTGGCCGCGGTCAAGCTGCCGGCGCTGACGCCGGTGCACCCGTCGCCTGTGGATCACGAAGAGCTGAAGGTCTCGCATGCCAGCATCGAAGACCTGCTGCTGGGCAACGTCGAGGCCACGCCCGAGATGCTGGGAGAAATCGCCGCCCTGCAGGATGCGCCCGAGTTGAGCGAAGAAGAGCTGGCACGCCAGGCGCTGGCCCACGGTGGTGCCGACAACGACCCAGCGACTCCTGAGTAGGGCGCCACGCCGCACGAGTGCCGGCGTCACGCGGTTGCGGTTCGCAAAGCGGTGAGCGCATCGGATCGTGGCGGCTGGCAGCAGCCGCACTTCGGCCTTGATGACGATGGCTCCGCAGGCCACCAGGCACGATCGGGCCGACTTCGCGCCGATGCTGCCGGAAAGCGGTCAAGCCTAACTTGTCGGGGCCGGCGGGTTTGGCGGCCTGTGGGAGGCGCCTAACCGCAGGCCACGGTGCCCGCCCGCTCCACCGCACCACGCGCAGAGGCCGGGCGGCCACCGCAGCGAAGTCAAGGAGGAGACGCCGGCCGCAGGCCGGCGACAGGGGACATGAGCGGAGGTGGCCGCCCGGCCTCTGCGGCGCGCGCCGGTCGCGCTGGCCCGTTCAACACGACCACGTTCGAATGACGACTGTGCGCACCCAGAAGACGCCGCACCGCCCCACCCACCACCACCCCTATAGTCCGCGCCTTCCGCACACCGCGGCACGCAAGGCTTTCCATTGGCCATCAAGCCCACCATCTTCAAGGCCCAGCTGCAGCTGGCCGACATCGACCATGGCTGCTATGCCGATCATGGCCTGACGCTGGCGCGCCACCCGAGCGAGACCGACGAACGCATGATGGTGCGGCTGGCCGCGCTGGCGCTGCAGGCGCATGTGGTGCAGACGCTGTGCAACGGTGATGCGACGCTGGCCTTCGGCGCCGGGCTGTCCGACCCGGACGAGCCTGATGTCATCGTCACCGACTTCACCGGCGCCAAGCGCCTGTGGGTGGAGGTCGGCCAGCCCGAGGACAAGCCGCTCACCCGCGCCTGCTCGCAGGCCGAGTCGGTGGTCGTCTATGCCTATGGCCCGGCGGCCGACATCTGGTGGCGCGGCATCCAGACCAAGCTGTCGCGGCTGGACCGGCTGCAGGTCTGGCGCCTGCCGCCCGACGCCGCGCCGGCCCTGGCCGCGCTGGCCGAGCGCAGCATGCAGCTGTCGGCCACCATCCAGGAGGGCGTGCTGATGCTCAACAGCCCGCTCGGCAGCGTGCAGGTGGAGCCGCAGCGCTGGAAATGACCCGCCACCGGCCGGGCGGCCGGCCAATGCCTTGACGGAGGACGCGCCATGCGCATCGAGATCGAGCCGGGTGTCCGGCTGTATGTGGACATCGACGGCGCCGGCCTGGTGCCCGACGGCCCGCGCATGCGCCAGAAACCAACGCTGATCGCGCTGCACGGCGGCCCGGGCTTCGACCACAGCAGCTTTAAGCCCGCCTTCAGCGCGCTGACCGACATCGCGCAGGTGGTCTACGTCGACCACCGCGGCCACGGCCGCAGCGACCGCGCGCCGGTCGAGACCCTGACGCTGGACCGGCTGGCCGACGACATCGTGCTGCTGTGCGCGGCACTGGGCATCGAGCGGCCGGTGGTGCTGGGGCAGTCCTACGGCGGCTTCGTCGCCCAGCGCTACCTGGCGCGGCATCCGGCCCACCCGGGGCGGGTGGTGCTGTCCAGCACCTCGCACCACCTGGGGCTGGAGCGCAAGGTGGCCATGTTCGAGCGCCTGGGCGGGCCGCAGGCGCGCGACATCGCCCGCGCCTTCTGGACCACGCCGGATGCGCAGACCTGGGCCGCCTACGAGGTGGCCTGCTCGCCGCTGTACAACACCCGCCGCGCGGCCAACGACGACGCCAAGCGCCGCAGCATCCGCGAGCTGGAGATCCTGTTCGCCTTCGGCCGCGGCGAGCATCCGCGCATGAACCTGCGGCCCGGCCTGGCCACGGTGCAATGCCCGGTGCTGGTGCTGTCCGGCGATGCCGACCCGGTGACGCCGGTGGAGGACGGCGAGGAGATCACCGCCGCCATACCCGCGCCGCACGGCCAGTTCGTGCGCATCGCCGATGCCGGCCACGGCACCTGGCGCGACCAGCCCGAGCCGGCCATGGCGGCGCTGCGGGCCTTCATCCAGGCGGCGGGATGATGCACGCCCCCGCGGTTGGGCCGGCAGCGGGCGG
>JBJXHB010000224.1:0-5641 GCA_046160725.1 Aquabacterium sp. | reverse complement strand
GTTGCTGACCCTGGGCATCTTGATCGCCGTGCCCCTCGCAGGTGTCTGGTACTGGCTGTTCCAGCTGCCGCGCTCACGTGGGTTGCTGGCCATGCTGACCCTTTTGGTGGCCTTGGCCCATGTCGGCGTCTACGCCGCCCACCAATGGCTGCATGAGCGGCAGATGCAGCAGCGTCGCGACCAGGCCGCCCGCGCTGCTGCGGCGGCGGAAAAGCGCCGCAGCGATGCCGCCCAGTCCCCAGTCAGCCGCGAGCAGGCTGTCCGCCGTGGCCTGCCGGTGATGGCGCAGCGCGAGCCCTACCGCAGTGTGATGGCCTGTGTGGAGCCGATGCAGGACGCAGTCTTTCGCAGCCAACGCGATCAGCAAGGCCGCTGGCCCACCACGCTGGTTGAAGCCGGCATCGAGCCGCCTGCTGCAACCTGCCGCATCGACCGCTTGGCGATGGGCGCCGAGGGCAGCCTGTTGCTGCAGGTGCGCGACGAGCAGGCACAGGACCTGAAGCGCCGCCAGGACCCGAAGTGCCGGCCCGAGGAATGCGGGCCCGCGCCGACAGGCCTGGTCGAGCTGCGCCTCATACCGCACCGGCGCGACAGCGGCGCGCTGCTGTGGCTGTGCAGCTCGCCGCAGAGCCGGGTGTTCGAGGGCCTCAGCGGCTGTGGCAGCTGGACGCCGTAGTGCGCCGGCCTGCGCCTGCATCTGACGGTCCACGCGGTGTGGCTGGGCGCGCCAGGTAGGCGTCGCGTCGCCGCCATCCGTCTGGCCTCAGGAACCTACGCCCCTTCAAGCGCCGCGTAGGCCACCCAGACGTTCCACGGCCTCGGCGGCCTCCCGCATGACGCGCTCGACGATCCGGGCCGCTGGCAGGACCGCGTCAACCAGCGCGCAGGACTGCCCGGCATAGAGCGCCATCTGCTCAGCCTGCTGCTCGTCCAGGCCGCGCTCTGGCACGTAGGCCGAGTACGCGGGCACTTCGACATGGGTGCCGGCGCTGGCCATCGCACCGACGGACTCGCCTTCACCCGGCCGCTGGCCCGACACCGGCCTGCCCGCGGCCTCCCAGCGCGCCATCGCCACGTTGCGCAGCACTCGGTGCGGTGCAGCCCAGCCAGCGTCGAACAGGGTCGTGTGCACGGCATCCTCGGCCATCGCAGTCGTCACGCGGTGCTTGTGATGCGCGCTCGCGTTGGCCTCGTCACTGGCCAGGAACCGTGTGCCCATTGCCACGCCCTGGGCACCCAGGGCCAGCGCGGCCACCAGGCCCCTGCCGTCGGCGATGCCTCCAGCCGCAATCACCGGAATCGGCGCCACCGTATCGACCACGGTCGGCAACAGAACGGTCAGCGCCACATGTCCCCGTACATGCCCGCCGGCCTCGAAGCCCTGGACGATCAGGGCATCGGCACCGCAGGCCGCCGCGATTCGCGCCTCTGCGACCGACCCGACCTGCACGTGAACCTCCACGCCCTCGCGGTGAGCCGCCTCGATGTGCCGGGTATAGGCGTCCGCCTCGCCCCAGAACAGCACGACAAAGCGGACGCGCTCTTCGAGGCAGGCCTCGAACTGACCGCGGCGCAGGATCGGCAGTACGAGGTTGACACCGAAGGGCTTGGCGGTGAGCGTGCGCAGGCGGCGGATCTCATCGCGAACAAAGCGCGCAGGCAACGCTGCTGTGCCCAGTACGCCGCCTGCGCCCGCGTTGCAGACCGCCGCCGCCAGGTCGGCCCCCGCCGCAGCGCCGATGCCGGCATTGAACAGCGGGTGCTCGATACCGAGATGTTGGGAGAGTCTGGTCTGCATCACGGTCGGGCCTTTCAATAGCGCTGCTGCGTTGAAACACGCGCAAGCACGTTAGGGCATTCACCATCGGCCGGCAAGTCCAAGCAAGTGCAATGGCCCCGGGTGTCGCCAGCGACGCCTCAGTCCGGCAGCCGGGTGGCGTCCGCCTCGAGGTACATGCTGCGCACATGCAGCAGCGCCGGACGTGGGTCGCCGCCCGTGCCGGCACTGAAGCCGATGAACCAGTCGAGGCCCGGTACGTAGAACACCGAACGCGAGACGGGATGGGCGTCGAGCGGCAGCCCACCGTCGGGCTGGATCAGCAGTTGCTGCCCGGTCCAGCGCAGGTGCACCGGGCCCAGGCCGGGCGCGCGGTACCGGCCGGCGACGCTGCCGCGCGCCGCGCGAGGCAAGGGCACCAGTGCGGACGCGGCGGGTGAGGGTGGCGTCGCCGGGCGCCCGGCCAGTGCG
This sequence comes from Aquabacterium sp., assembly GCA_046160725.1. Classification (GTDB taxonomy): domain Bacteria; phylum Pseudomonadota; class Gammaproteobacteria; order Burkholderiales; family Burkholderiaceae_C; genus JBJXHB01. The sequence goes on along the minus strand of JBJXHB010000224.1, from coordinate 3,393 downwards.
TCGACCAGGCCACGCTGCAACGGGATGAGGGTCCAGGCCGGGATGGCGCTGTTGGACACCAGGGCCACGCTCTCCTGTCGGTCCCGGTCCCAGTACACCAGCGCATGGAAGCCGTTCAGGCTGCCGGTGTAGTGGCAGCGCCGACCGCCAGGGGCGCAGTACCAGCTGAGGCCGTTGATCGCCGACGGCCGCCCGTCAATGAGTGGGGCCGCCTGGCCGGCGCGCTCGGCCTCGGCGGGCAGCGCACGCGCCTGGGCCCAGGCCTGGCCCCAGCGCGCCAGGTCGGTGGCCGAGAAGATCAGGTTCGACGCGCCCAGAAACGCCTCGTCGTCATAGGCATCATGGTCTTGCCAGCGCCCGTCCCGGAACCGGTAGCCGCGCGTCCGAGGCACCGGCCAGTCGGCGAACTGCGGTGGGCGCGCAAAGCTGTGTGTCATCCCGTGCGGCCGGAAGAAGCGATCGCGGACATAGTCGGCGTAGCGCTGGCCGCTGATACGTTCGATGACCAGCGCCGCGGCGTCATAGCCCAGGTTGGTGTACTCAAAGCGCGTGCCCGGGCCGAAGGCGGGCGCCGGCATCGTCTGGCCGGCGATCCGCAGCAAGGCCTCGGTGGTGCGCGGCTGGCCCGGCGCGAAGTGCTTGTCAAAGATCTCGTAGTCCGGTGCCAGCCCATTGCTGTGGGCCAGCAGCTGCGCGACCGTGACGCCGCCATGCGGATATGCCGGCACGATGGCCTGAACGGGGGTGTCCATCGTCAGCCGGCCCTCGTGCACCAGCCACCACAGGCCGGCGGCGGTGAAGGTCTTGGCCAGCGACGCGCCGTCGCTGGGCGTCTGCGGCGAAAAGGCCGCTGCGGGGTCGTGGCTGGCCTGGCCGAAGCCTTGGGCATAGACCAGCTGGTGGCCGCGCATCAGGGCGATGGCGCCGCTGAACTCGTGCACCGACACCAGGGGCTCGACCAACGCGGAGACAGCGCGTGGCAAGGGGTCTGGGCTCGGCGGTGCGGCCGCACAGGCGGCCAGGAGTGGCGTCACCCACGCTGCCACCCGCATCCTCGACATCCAGCCCGACATGCGTCCCGGCCACCCAGCTTCATCCACGGAAAGCCCTCCCAATATCCGGCGCCGCAACGGCACCGCAACGGCCTGTGCGGAGCATAGCCAGCACCTCAACCCAAATGGAGAAGACCTTGAACCGAGTCACGAAGACCCTGCTGGTCACCTGCGCCTTGGCGGCCGCCGCGCAAGCCCATGCCAACTGGCCGACCATGTTGGCCAGCAACACCACGGGGTTTGCCGACAGTGTCTTCCTGGGGCCACCCGACGGCACATTTGTCGGTCTCGGCAATGGCCAGGTGACCTTCGACTTCGGCGACATGGTGATCGTCAACCGCCGCGACGCCGTCACCGGCCAGAACCAGACCGACTTCAACGTCTACAAATGGAACAGCGGCAACGGCGTCGGTATCAATGACGCCATCGTCCTGGTGAGTCAGAACGGCATTGACTTCTTCGAGGCTGGCCCTCAGCAAGGCATCACTCAGCGGATAGCCGGTGATGGCTTGACCTTCGTGACCCGCATCAACGGGCGCGACCTGGGCAGCCTGGAGTGGGCGCGCTACGTACGCGTCCAGGGCACGTCCAACCTGCCGCCGGGTGGCGCCAATGGCTTCGACATCGACGCCCTGGGCGCCTTCGAGCTGATGCCTGCGCCGGCGATCCCCGAGCCCGGCACCTGGGCCCTGATGTTGGCAGGCCTGGCCTGGCTGGCTCGCCGGCACTACGCGGTCAGAGGGTGTCGGATACCGACTTGAACGGCATCGGCAGCTGGATGTCGCTTTGGCCCGGTACTCGTCGGCATTGAACTGGCGCGCCTTTTCTTCAGGTCCTGCGCCAGGTCCCGGTACATCCCTTCCCGCTTGCTGAACTGCAGATGGAACTTGCGTCGGCCGTCGTCCTGGAGCCACACGACAATGCCCCACCGCTCCAGGGCCGCCGCCATGCACAACTTCAACTACACCAATCCCTATCCGTCGCCGCGCTCGCCCGTGTTCGCGCGCAACATCGTCAGCACCTCGCATCCGCTGGCCGCGCAGGCCGGTTTGCGCATGATGCAGAACGGCGGCAATGCGGTGGACGGGGCCATCGCCGCGGCCGCCTGCATGACGCTGGTCGAGCCGTGCAGCAACGGCCTGGGCTCGGATGCCTTCGCCATCCTCTGGGACGGCCAGCAGATCCACGGTCTCAACGCCTCGGGCTGCGCGCCCGCGGCCTGGAACCCGGACTACATCCGGCGTCGCCATGCCGGCGCGCAGGCCATGCCCAAGCGCGGCTGGGACACCGTCACCGTGCCCGGAGCGGTGGCCGCCTGGGCCGAGCTCAGCGCCCGGTTCGGCAAGCTGCCGTTTGCCGACCTGCTGCAGCCCGCCATCGAGATCGCCGAGCGCGGCTATGCCGTGCCGGTGGTGGTGCAGAGCAAGTGGGTGCTGGCCGCGCAGGTGGCCGACCTGGTGTCCCAGCCCGGCTTTGCGGATGTCTTCCTGCCGCACGGGCGGGCGCCGGCGGTGGGCGAGCTGTTCCGCATGCCCGGCGCGGCGCGCGCCCTGCGCGCCATCGCGGCGACCAAGGGCGAGGCCTTCTACCGCGGCGAGATCGCGCAGGCCATGGCCGCCCAGGCGGCGCGCCAGGGCGGGGCCATGACCGCCGACGACCTGGCGGCCTACCGCCCCGAGGGGTGCGGCACCATCCAGGCGACCTACCGCGGCCATGATCTGCACGAGATTCCGCCCAACGGCCAGGGCATCGCCGCGCTGATGGCGCTGGGCATGCTGGAGCGCTTCGACATCGCCGGCATGGGCGTGGACTCGCCGCAGGCCCTGCACCTGCAGATCGAGGCCATGAAGCTGGCTTTTGCCGACACCTACCGCTGGGTCGCCGAGCCCGGCGCCATGGCCGTCAGCAGCGCCGACCTGACGAGCGACAGCTACCTGGCCGAGCGGGCGAAGCAGATCGACCCCAGCCGCGCGCAGGACCCCGGCCCCGGCACGCCGCCGCGCGGCGGCACCATCTACCTGACCGCCGCCGACGAGCGCGGCATGATGATCAGCTTCATCCAGAGCAACTACATGGGCTTCGGCTCCGGCGTGGTGGTGCCGGAGTGGGGCATCAGCCTGCAGAACCGCGGTCACGGCTTCAGCCTGGATGAGGCCCATGCCAACGTCATCGCGCCGCGCAAGCGGCCGTTCCACACCATCATCCCGGCCTTCCTCACCCAGGGCGGCCGGCCGGTGATGAGTTTTGGCGTGATGGGCGGCCACATGCAGCCGCAGGGCCACCTGCAGACGCTGTCGCGCATGCTGGACTGGCACCAGAACCCGCAGGCCGCCTGCGACGC
>JBJXHB010000223.1:0-2762 GCA_046160725.1 Aquabacterium sp. | reverse complement strand
GTGTTCGCGCCCATGCAATGGAAGGGCGAGGGCATCGGCGCGCTCTACATCATTCGCATTCCACCTGTCGCATTCTCGCAGAAGGAGTTCGCGCTGCTGGAGACCTTCGCCGACCAGGCGGTGATCGCGATCCAGAACGCGCGGCTTTTCAACGAAACCAAGGAGGCGCTGGCGCGGCAGACCGCCACCACCGAGGTGCTGCAGGTCATCAATTCGTCGCCCGGCGAGATCGATGCGGTCTTTTTCGCGATCCGCGAGAAGGCGATCCGGCTGTGCGACGCCGACTATGGCTTTTTCTGGCTGGTAGATGGCGACCAGGCACGGACCGTCACCTTTGCCGGAGGCAACCTGCCCCCGGCCTTCGCTGACTGGTGTGCGCAGGCCGCAGTGCCGGTCCGGTACCTGGTGGGCGGCGCCCCGCAGGATGCCGCCTACTTTCATGCCGAAGATCTGAAGACCTTGCCGGTCTATCACGAGCGCCTGCCGATCGCCGTTGCCAGCGTCGAACTGGGCGGTGTGTGCACCTACCTTGGCGTGCCCCTGCTGGATGTGGCCGGGCGGATCGTCGGCGTGTTTTCGCTTGCGCGCACGACGGTGCGCCCGTTCAGCGACCAGCACATCGCACTGGTACAGGACCTCGCCGCGCAGGCGCAGATCGCGATGAAGAGCGCGCGCCTGATGCAGGAGACGCAGGAGGCCTTGCAGCAGCAGACGGCCTCGGCCGAGGTGCTGGGTGTGGTCAGCAAGTCGATGGCCGACGCGCAGCCGGTGTTCGAGAGCATCTGCCGGAGCCTGCAACAACTGCTGCCCGGCGCGGACCTGGCGCTCGGGGCCATCGAGGACGACGGCCTGCTGCATTTGAAGTTGGCCACGGGCGGGTCGGCGGAGGTGGCACACCGCTTCTGGCCACGGCCGCCGCCGGGTCGAGACCTGGTCACCGGCGAGCCTTCGCACTGGCCCGACGTGCTGCACGGTCCTGGCGTGCCCGAGTCTGTGCGTGCCACGTTTCGCACCTGGGGACACAATGTCTCGATGCTGAGCGCGGCCATGGTGTCGAGCCAGCGCGTGCTGGGCACGCTGTCGGCCTTCCACTTCGACATGCGGCCGTTTACCGCCACCGAGATCCGCCTTCTCAAGACCTTCGCCGATCAGGCGGCGGTGGCGATCCAGAACGCTCAGCTGTTCCGGCAAACCCAACTAGCCCGCGCCGCCGCGGAGAGCGCCAACGAAGCCAAGAGCGCGTTCCTGGCCACCATGAGCCACGAGATCCGCACGCCGATGAACGCGGTGATCGGCATGAGCGGCCTCTTGCTCGATACCCAGCTCACGGAGGATCAGCGCGACTTCGCCACCACCATCCGCGACAGCGGCGATTCATTGCTCACCATCATCAACGACATCCTCGACTTCTCCAAGATCGAGGCCGGGCGCATGGACATCGAGGCGCATCCGTTCGACCTGCGCGAATGCGTGGAGTCGGCGCTCGATCTGATCGGCGGCCGTGCGGCGGAGAAGCATCTCGACATCGCCTATCAGTTCGAAGGCGAGGTGCCGGCGGCGCTCAACGGCGACGTGACAAGGCTCAGGCAGATCCTGCTCAACCTGCTTTCCAACTCGGTCAAGTTCACCGAAGCCGGCGAGGTGGTGCTGACGGTGCATCCCGAGAAGGCTGAATCCGGCGACCTGCTGCACTTCACCGTGCGCGACACCGGCATCGGCCTCTCCGAGGCGGGGTTAGGCCGCCTGTTCCAGAAATTCAGCCAGGCCGACAGCGGCACCACCCGCAAGTACGGCGGCACCGGCTTGGGCCTGGCGATTTCCAAGCTGCTGGCCGAACTGATGGGCGGGGGCATGTGGGCGGAGAGCGCCGGGCCGGGGGCCGGCAGCAGCTTCCACTTCACCATGCGCGCGCTGCCGGCCGAACTGCCGCAGGGCGCGCGGCGCGACTTCTTGGGCCAGCAGCCGCAACTGGCGGGCAAGCGCATCCTGGTGGTCGACGACAATGCCACCAACCGGCGCATCCTGGCCTTGCAGACCGCCAAGTGGGGCATGGTGGTCGAGGACACCGAATTCCCCGCGCAGGCGCTGAAGATGTTGGGGGCCAGTGCTTACGATTTGGCCATCATCGACATGCACATGCCGGGCATGGACGGAGCGGCACTGGCGAAGGCCATTCGCGGGGCTGGGCACAAGCTACCGCTGGTGCTCTTCTCAAGCCTGGGCCGCAAGGAAGCGGCAGACGACCTCTTCGGCGCGACGCTCGCCAAGCCGCTGCGTCAAAGCCAGCTCTTCGACACCCTGGTTGGGCTGCTGGCGCACGACGCCGATGCGGCGCCCAAGGCCGCGGCCGCGCCGGCCAAGCCGCGCATGGACGCCGGCATGGCTGAGCGCCACCCTTTGCGCATCCTCCTTGCCGAGGACAACGTGGTCAACCAAAAGCTGGCCCTGCGCCTGTTGCAGCAGATGGGCTACCGCGCGGACGTGGCTTCCAACGGCATTGAGGCCATCGAATGCGTGGCGCGCCAGCCCTACGATGTGGTGCTGATGGACGTGCAGATGCCGGAGATGGACGGGCTTACGGCCAGCCGGCGCATCGTCACGCGCTGGCCCGAGGCACTGAAGCGCCCGCGCATCATCGCCATGACGGCCAACGCCATGCAGGGCGACCGCGAAGAGTGCCTGGCCGCCGGCATGGACGACTATGTCACCAAGCCGATCCGGGTGGATGCGCTGGTGCAGGCGCTGGACCAGGTGAAGGCACG
>JBJXHB010000222.1:0-3139 GCA_046160725.1 Aquabacterium sp. | reverse complement strand
CGGTAGTGCACCCGCACCGTGTCGGTGGCCTTGGGGCTGGGGCCGGTGCCGTCCTTCATCGAACGATAGACCAAGCCGGACGCGGTGACGACGGCGCCGGCCTCCTTGGCGGCCTTGGCCGCGGCCTCGGACGTGGGTGGTGCGCTAGTCGCGGCCGGCGCGGAGGCTGCGGCCTGGGCTGCGGCGGCGCCGGCCAGGCAAAGGCCCAGCGCGGCGGCCAGGGCGTGGGTGAGAACAGGGTGCAAGGGCTTCTCCAGGGGGCGCGGGCTGCGCAATCGCGTCATCATGCCGCATCGCCTGCCGCGCCGGCACCCGCCGAGGTGCAGCCCTTCATGACCACGCCACCTGCCGCCCACCCGCCCACCTATGGGCGCCACCTGCTGCCGCTGTGGTGGCTGGACCCCGACATCACCTACCTGAACCATGGCACCGTGGGCGCCACGCCGCGGGCGGTGCTGGCGGCGCAGGACCAGTGGCGTCAGCGCATCGAGCGCCAGCCGGCGCGCGCGCTGCTGCGCGAGCTGGTGCACCTGCCACATCGCCCCAAGCCGGCCGACGACGAGCGCGCCACGCTGCGCCAGGCGGCCGACGCGCTGGCCGCGCACCTCGGCGCGCGGGGCGACGACCTGGTCTTCGTCGACAACGCCACCAGCGGCGTCAATGCCGTGCTGCGGTCGCTGCGCTTCTCGCCCGGCGACGAGATCGTCCTGCTGGACCACGGCTACGGCGCGATGCAGCGCGTAGCGCAGCATGTGGGCACGCTGACCGGCGCCACCATCCGCATCGCCACGCTGCCGTATCCGGCGGCCACGCCCGAGGGCTGCGTGGCCGCGCTGCAGGCTGCGCTGACGCCGCGCACCCGGCTGGCGCTGCTGGACCACATCACGTCGGAGTCGGCACTGGTGCTGCCGCTGCAGGCCATGGCCGCGGCCTGCCGCGCCGCGGGCGTGGCGGTGCTGGCCGACGGCGCACATGCGCCGGGCGCCATCGCGCTGGACATACCCGCGCTGGGCGTGGACTGGTATGCCGCCAACCTGCACAAGTGGGCCTTCGCGCCGCGCGGCACCGGCATCCTGTGGGCCGCACCGCAGCGCCAGGCCGGGCTGCATCCGCCGGTGATCTCCTGGGGCTATGGCGGGCGCTGGGACCAGGAGTTCGACTGGACCGGCACCCGCGACCCCAGTGGCTGGCTGGCAGCGCCCGCCGGCTGGGCCTTCATGGACAGCCACCTGGGCGGCGCGCAGGCGCTGCGCGAGCGCAACCATGCGCTGGCCTGGGCGGCGGCGCAACGCCTGGCCGCGCGCTGGGACCTGGCACCGGCCGTGCCCGAGGCCATGGTCGGCACCATGGCCATGATGCCGCTGCCGGCCCGCCTGGGTGACGACGCGGCCGCGGCCCGCCGCCTGCAGGACGGGCTGCTGTTCGAGCAGCGCATCGAGTGCCCCGTGCTGCCGCGCGCCGGCCGGCTGTGGCTGCGCATCAGCGCGCAGGCCTATGTCGACGACGCCGACCTGGCCGCGCTGGAGCGGGCCATCGTCGGCCGCCTGGGGGCGCCATGACAGCCGCCGCAATCCGCGCGCCCACCTCGGTCGGCCTGTACCTGGCCGGCGTGCAGTTCCTGTTTGCGCTCGGCTGGATCGTCTACGTGATCTACCTGCCGGCGCTGGCCCAGCAGGCCGGCCTGCCCAAGGCCGCCGTGCCCTGGCTGCTGTTGATGGACCAACTGGTGTTCGTGGTCTGCGACCTGGCGGTGGGCCTGTGGGCCGACCGTGCGGCGCGGGTGCTGGGCAAGGTCGGGCTCTGGGTGCTGGGCACCACGCTGGTGTCCGCGGCGCTGTTCCTGGCGCTGCCGTTCATCGCGCCCCAGGGCTCGCCCGGGCTCTTCGTGGCGATCACGGCGCTGTGGGCGGCCACCTCGTCGGCGCTGCGCGCGCCGCCGCTGACGCTGCTGGGCCGCTACGTGGCCAAGCCATCGCTGCCGTGGATGGCCAGCCTGATGCTGCTGGGCACCGGCATTGCCGCAGCGTTGGGGCCCTACCTGGGGCTGACGCTCAAGGGCCTGGACCCGCGCGGGCCCTTCGTGTTGTCGGCACTGGCCCTGGCCGCGGTGACCGCGGGCATGGTGCTGGCCGAGCGCGCCCTGGCGCGGCAACGGGCGGTCGATGGTGCCATCGTTGGTGCGGTCCCTGGTGCGGCCGTTGGTGCGGCCGCCGCTGCCGGCGCGGCCGCCGCACAGCGCGAGTCGGCGGTACGTCCGATCCCCGGCTTCCTGCTGGCCGCCTTGCTGGCCGCGGCCGCGGCGCAGCTGCATGCCAATGTGCTGAGCGCACCGCTGTACCTGCGCCATGCGCCGGCCTCCGACCTGCCGCTGCTGATGCCGGTGTTCTGGGCCGGTTTCAACCTGGCCCTGATGCCGGCATCGCTGGCGGTGCGGCGCTGGGGCGCGCTGCCGGTGATGGCCGCGGGCACGCTGGTGGCCGCAGCGGCCAGCGCGGTGGCCGCTGGGGCCGGGTCGCTGCCGCTGCTGCTCGTGGCCCAGGGCCTGGCCGGCGCCGCCTGGGGCGCCGCACTGATGAGCGGCTTCTCGGCGGCGGTGTTCTTCGGCCATGTCGGCCGCGAGGGCTTCATGGGCGGCGCGCTCAATGCCGCACTGGCCGGTGCGGCCTTCTCGCGCATCGCGCTGGTCACCTTCGTCGCGCCGGCGCCGGCGTTGTTCGCCAACGCCTGGGGCTGGGTGCCGGGCCTGGTCTTTGCACTGGCGGCGGCGCTGCTCTGGGCCATCTGGTCGCGGGCCGGGGTGCGCGGCGTGGTGTAGCGGCGGTCCGACGTGGCGGGACACCCGTCCCGCCGCTTCAGCGCCAGGCGCCGCATGCCCGCGCCGGGGACGGGACAGGCGGCCCATGACCGGCCGGCCGTGCCCTCCGATGATGACGGCCATCGTGATGCGCCTGGCGCCGCCAGCCCGCACGCTTGGCCCACCACCGCAGGAGCAACCATGTCCAACCCCACCAAGGAACTGCTGCACGAGATCCGCCAGCGGGTCCTGCAGGCCGGCAAGAACTACAACGCCCGCACCACCCGGGCCTCCGACATGGCGGCCAGCGTGCCCGCGGCCGTCAAGGCCCGTGACAGCGCGGCG
>JBJXHB010000221.1:0-11377 GCA_046160725.1 Aquabacterium sp. | reverse complement strand
CGACTGCAGCAGGTTGCCGTTGATCGTCAGCGTCCCCGCCGACCCGCCCGGCGCCAGGTGGCCGTTGTTGGTCAGCGTGCCGGCCAGGTTGAACGCGCCGGTGCCCATCAGCGTGCCGGCATTGCTGAAGTTGGTCGGCAAGGCGATGGCGCCGCTGCGCACGTCGATCGTGCCGCTGCTACTCAGGTCGACGTTGACGATGGAGCTGACGCCGGCGCCACCGGTCTTGACCAGCAGGCCGTTGTTCTGAACCTGGCTCTGGCCGCCGAAGCCCCAGACGATGCCGGCATCGGTGGAGATCTCGAAGCGCCCGTTGTTCACCAGCACGGAGCCATTGCCACCCTGCAGTGAAACGTCGCTGTCCCAGCGCACGAGGCCGTTGTTGACCAGCTCGCCGCCGATCGTGCGCTTGGAGCCCGCGCCGATGGCCACCAGCGTTGCCCCGGCCTTGACCTCGAAGCGGTCCCGCAGGTCACCGCCCTCCCAGGTGACCCCTCCGGCCATACGGCCGTAGGACCCCGGGGTGCCGTCGCCACCGTATTGCGTGCCGCCGACCCAGCGCAGGCCATCCGACTGCACGGTATCGACATAGCGTGCCTCACCGGTCACCGCGTTGTTGCCGACGAACCGCGTGCCGTCGTTGAAGCGGTTGGAGCTGCCGCTGTAGACGATGCCGGCGCCGGCTGTGGCCTCGAACCGGCCACCGTTGCTGGTCAGCGCGAGGTTGCCGATGTTCAGTGTCGCGCCGTTGGTGGCGCGGACCGTGCCTGTGGCCTGGTTCACGATGGCACCCTGGCCGCCGTAGATCCAGTTGAAGCTGGCGCTCGCGGTGGCCTCGATCAGCGCCTGGTTGTTCAGGCTCGACCCATTGCCGGTCTGCATGGTGTCAGCGGAGGTCCAGCGCAGCGTGCCCTTGTTGACGATGTTGGAGCCGATCTGCCGCTTGGCGCCGCTGTCCTCGGCGGTCACCACGGCACCGGTATCGATGACCCAGCTGCGATGCAGGTCGCCGCCCTGCCAGCGGACGGCGCCCTTCAGCGTGGCGCCGGAGCCCGGGTTGCCATCGCCGCCGAACAGGGTGCCGGACACGAACTGCAGGTTGTCGGAGTGGATGCCATCGAAGAAGGTGGACTGGCCCGTCATGCGATGGTCGCCGACGAACCGCGTGCCGTCGTTGAACTGGTTCGAGTTGCCGCTGTAGACCACCGTGCCGCCGCTGGTGGTCTCGAACCGGCCGCCGTTGCTGGTCAGTGCGACGTTGCCGATGTTCAGCGTCGCGCCATTGGTGGCACGCATGGTGCCGGAGGCCTCGTTCACGATGGCGCCCTGGCCGCCATAGATCCAGCTGAAGCTGGTGTCCGTCGTGGCCTCCATCAAGGCCTGGTTGACCAGGCGCGAGCCGTTCCCTGTCTGCATCGTCTCGCCGGTGTTCCAGCGCAGCGTGCCCTGGTTGGTGATGGTGGATCCGATCTGTCGTTTGGCGCCGCCGGACTCGCCGGTCACCACAGCGCCGCTGTCGATCACCCAGTGACCATACAGGTCACCACCCTGGAACCGGGTTGCGCCCTTCAAGGTGGCGTTCGACCCAGGTGACCCGTCCCCTCCGGTGTTGGCGCCGGCAACGACCCGAAGGTCATCGGAGAAGATGCCACCGACAAAGGTCGAGGCGCCGGTCAGGCGGTGGTCGCCGGCAAAGGTCGTGCCGTCGTTGAACCGGTTCGTGCCGCCCGCGTAGACGATGGTTCCACCGCCGGTGGTCTGGAACAGCCCGCCGTTGCTGACCAGCGCGATGTTGCCGATGGTCAGCGTGGCGCCGTTGGTGGCGCGAACCGTGCCGCCGGCCTGGTTGACCAGGCTGCCCTGCCCACCGTAGTTCCAGTTGAACGTGGCGCTCTCGGTCGCTTCGACCAGACCTTGGTTGGTCAGGCTGGAGCCGTTGCCGCTCTGCAGCTGTTCGGTCGAGCTCCAGCGCAGGGTGCCTTGGTTGACGATGTTGGAGCCGACCTGGCGCTTGGCGCCGGCACCCGAGCCCGTCAAGGTGCTGCCGGCGGCTATGGTCCAGCTGCCCGTGAGGTCGCCGCCGGTCCAACCGATGTTGCCGTTGGCCTGGGCCACACCACCATTCAGCACGGCGCCGGAGCCGTTGGCCGTGCCCGCGGCCAGGACCAGGTTGTCCGACATGAATGCGCCTGTGAATACCGCCGTGCCTGTGATCGCGACCTCACCTGCACCGGTGAACCGCGACCCGGCATTGAAGCTGTTGCTGCTGCCGTTGAAGCTGATGCGCCCCACCTGGGCATCGATCAGACCGCCGTTGCTGACGAATCGCCAGCTGCCCACTTGCGTATCGACGCCGGCTGTCTTGCGGAAGGTGCCGAGGTTGTTGAACACCGGCTGGCCGCCAAAGGCCCAGACCAAGGTGTTGGTATCGGACTCGCTTTGCCAGACACCGCTGTTGGCAACGGTGGTGCCGTTACCGCCCTGCAGGGTGTCGGCCTGCCAGCGCACCAGGCCCTGGTTGGTCAAGCTCGCGCCGACGAAACGCTTGAGCCCGCCGGCCTGGATGAACAGGGTGTCGCCGGCCAGCAACGGCTCGGGCGCCGTGACGCCGGTGACGAAGTCGCCGCTGGTCCAGAAGAAGTCGATGGCATGGGCCGGCATGGCGACCACGGCGGCAGCGGCCAGGGCCAGTGCGCGTGGGCGGGTCAGGCGATGCAGGTTCCGGGACATGGCTCGCATGGAATTCTCCTGAGGGTTTCAACGGTGACAAATGGCGGAAGGAAACGAACGGGTGCATGGTCGGCAGCAAGCGTTAGGCAACCATTAATCGCTGGCGGCCCTTTGGCCATCCATCCACCCCCGAAACCGGGGGGGCATATACCGCCCCTCGCGGTCCGGCGCCGCGGTGACGCGGCGTGCCGCCGCAGGTCCGCGCCGACCACTGGTCGCACGCGCCTAGACTGCCCCCATGACGGTCGAGACCTCACGCCCCGTTGCGGCCACCCCGCAATCCCTGTCCGGCCTGCTGCCCTTTCTGCGCCCCTATCGGGGCCGGATCGCACTGGCACTGCTGTTCCTGGTGCTGTCGGCGGCCAGCACGTTGGTGTTTCCGCTGGCGCTGAAAGGCCTGATCGACCAGGGGTTGGTGGCGGCACCGCCCGGTGAGCGGCTGATGGCACTGCGGGGACACTTCCTGGCGCTGTTTGCCGTTGGCGCGGCGCTGGGCCTGTTCTCGGCAGCGCGGTTCTACTTCGTCAGCTGGATCGGCGAGCGGGTCACCGCCGACCTGCGCAATGCCGTCTATGCCCATGTGATCCGCCAGAGCCCGGAGTTCTTCGAGACCACGGCCAGTGGCGAGGTGCTGAGCCGTCTGACCACCGACACCACCCTGGTGCAGACGGTGGTCGGATCGTCCATGAGCATGGGCCTGCGCAATGCGGTGATGGGCGTCGGCGCCCTGGGCATGCTGGTGGTGACCAACCCGGTGGTGATGACGCAGGTGCTGGGCATCCTGGTGCTGATCGTGCTGCCCAGCCTGTACTTCGGGCGTCGGGTGCGCAAGCTGTCGCGGGTCAGCCAGGACCGTGTGGCCGACACCAGCGCCATCGCCGGCGAGATCCTGAACGCCATCCCGGTGGTCCAGGGCTATGCGCAGGAGCCGCGCGAGTCCGAACGCTTCGCCCTGGCCAGCGAGCAGGCCTTCGACATCGCGCGCAAGCGCACGCGGCTGCGGGCCGCGCTGGTGGCCTTCATCATCACCGCCACCTTCGGCGCATTGCTCTGGGGCCTTTACCAGGGCACACAGGCGGTGACGCGCGGCCACATCAGCGCCGGCCACCTGGGGCAGACGGTGGTCTACGTGATCATCCTGATCGGCAGCGTCGCGGTGCTGTCGGAGGTCTACGGCGACCTGCTGCGCGCGGCCGGCGCCACCGAGCGCCTGATGGAACTGCTGGCCACCCGCTCACCCGTGCAGGAGCCCGCCGTGCCGCGCCCACTGCCGCCGGTGCCGCGCGGCTCCACGGTGCGATTCGAGTCGGTGGGCTTCCACTACCCATCTCGGCCCACGCAGGCGGCGCTGGACGGCTTCTCGCTGGACGTGGAAGCCGGCGAGACCGTGGCCCTGGTCGGCCCCAGCGGCGCCGGCAAGAGCACCGTGCTGCAGCTGCTGCAGCGCTTCTACGACGTGCAGCGCGGCCGCATCCTGCTGGACGGCATGGCCCTGCCCGACCTGGCCCTGGCCGGCTTGCGCGGCCGCATCGGCCTGGTGCCGCAGGACAGCGTCATCTTCTCGACCAGCGCGCGCGAGAACATCCGCTATGGCCGGCCGCAGGCCAGCGATGCCGATGTCGAGGCCGCCGCCCGGGCCGCCCATGCACACGACTTCATCTGCGCGCTGCCGCAGGGCTATGACGCCTTCCTGGGCGAGCGTGGCGTACGGCTCTCAGGCGGCCAGCGCCAGCGCATCAGCATCGCCCGGGCCCTGCTGAAGAACCCACCGCTGCTGCTGCTTGACGAGGCCACCAGCGCGCTGGACGCGGAGAGCGAGCGCATGGTCCAGCAGGCGCTGGAGGCGGCCTTCGCCGGCCGCACCACGCTGGTGGTGGCGCACCGCCTGGCCACGGTGCTCAAGGCCGACCGCATCGTGGTGCTGGAGGCCGGGCGCATCGTCGACATCGGCACCCATGGCGAGCTGGTGGCCCGCGGCGGGCTGTATGCCCGGCTGGCGGCGATGCAGTTCGGGCTGGAGGCGGCGTCTGCGGCCTGATACGGACTCGCACTCAATCGAATAGGACTGAAGGGCTGAGACGGGCTCTTTGCGGTTCTAGACATGCAACCGCAAAGCCGACCTTGACGATGGGCGCGAGAGCGGCAGGGCGGGCTGGGTCAAACACCTCCTTGGCATCCGGGCCGAGGACATCGGGTAGCCGGATGTCGGAGGTAAAGGAGGAGCCGTCGGTCGGCCGTCAGGCCGATCGATGGCGGGGGACACGTAGACATCCGGCTACCCGGTGGCCTCGGCCCTGCGCGGACGTTGAGCGCACGGCGGTCCGACCTCTACAGCAGTCGGTCGCAACGGTGGCAATGAGCCCAGTGGCGCCAGCCGAACTGATAATCCTGAAGGCAATCGGGTATGAGACGGCGGCCCGGTCCGGGCCTGGTCCGGCATCGGCACAATGCGCCATGGCCGCGCCCCACCCTTATGAAGACCTGATGCGCCACGTCCGTGACCACGGCGTGGCCAAGACCGACCGCACTGGCACCGGCACGCGCAGCGTGTTTGGACATCAACTGAGGTATGACCTTTCACAGGGCTTCCCGTTGATCACGACCAAGAAGGTCCATTTCAAGAGCATCGCCATCGAGCTGCTGTGGTTCCTGCGCGGCGACGGCAATGCGCGCTGGCTGCAGGAGCGCGGCGTCACGATCTGGGACGAATGGGCCAAGGCCGACGGCGACCTGGGCCCGGTCTATGGCGTGCAATGGCGCAGCTGGCCAGTGCCGGACGGCGGCCATGTCGACCAGATCGCGCAGGTGGTGCAGCAGATCAAGGCAAACCCGGACTCACGCCGGCTGATCGTCAGCGCCTGGAACGTGGCCGACATACCCAGGATGGCGCTGGCGCCTTGCCACGCGCTGTTCCAGTTCTATGTCGCGGACGGGCGCCTCAGCTGCCAGCTCTATCAGAGCAGTGCCGACATCTTCCTGGGCGTGCCGTTCAACATTGCCAGCTATGCGCTGCTGACCCATATGGTCGCCCAGCAGTGCGACCTGCAGCCGGGCGACTTCGTCTGGACCGGCGGCGACTGCCACCTCTACAGCAACCACATGGAGCAGGTCGAGACCCAGCTGGCCCGCGCGCCGCGCGCCCTGCCCCGCCTGGTGCTGCAGCGCCGGCCGGCGTCGATCTTCGACTATGCGTACGAGGACTTCCTGATCGAAGGCTACGACCCGCATCCGGCGATCAAGGCGCCGGTGGCGGTGTGAGCGAGTTGCTGCTGATCGCGGCGGTGGCCCGCAACGGTGCCATCGGCCGCGACAACGACCTGGTGTTCGGCGACCCGGCCGACCGGCGCCATCTCCGGGAGGCCACGATGGGCTGCCCGGTCATCATGGGCCGCAAGACCTGGGACAGCCTGCCGCAGCGGTTCCGCCCGCTGCCCGGCCGCCGCAACGTGGTGGTCACCCGTCAGTCGGGCTGGCAAGCCGACGGCGCCGAACGCACGGCCAGCCTGGAGGACGCGCTGGCTCTGGTGGGCGCAGCGCCAAAGGTCTTCGTGCTGGGCGGTGGCGAGCTGTACGCGCAGGCGTTGCCGCGGGCCGACACGCTGCTGCTGACCGAGGTCGATGCCGACCTACCCGGCGACGTCTTCTTTCCCGCATGGGACCGCAGCCAGTTCGACCGTGAGCCGCTGGCAAGCCACCGCACGGCGGCCGGCGTGGACTTCGAGATCACCCGCTATCGCCGCAAGCCCTGAGGTCTGCTCGAACCTCACCGCCCGAGCTGGGTGATCCGCGCGCTGGCCTGCTGTGCAGCCCGGTACTCCTGCTCCGTTGCCTGCACCAGGTCGGCGACCGTTTGGACAGCGCCAACGCCCGACACCGCATGCCCGGCCGACCAGATGTCGGTCCAGCGCCGCGGTCTCGCGCCCGGGGCGGCCGCGCCATAGAGCTCGGCCGTACGCTCGACATCCATGCCTTCGGGCAGCGCATCGGGGTCGAGGCCGCTGGCGACGATGGACGGGCGCAGCATGTTGGTCTCCAGGCCAGTGAAGGCGCGGGTGAGCATCACGTCGTCCAGCCGGCAGTCGACCAACATGCGCTTGTAGCCGGCGCTGGCCATGCTTTCCTGCGTGGCGATGAACCGCGTGCCCATGTAGGCCAGGTCGCAGCCCAGGGCCTGCGCCGCCCACAGGGCATGGCCGTCGGCCATGCCGCCGGCCATCACCAGAGGCCCGTCGAAGAAGGCGCGTACGGCACGTGCGAAGGCAAAGCCATTGGCCCAGCCGGTCTGGCCGCCGGCACCCGCGCTGAGCAGGATCAGACCGTCGGCCCCGGCCTCGATGGCCTTTTCGGCATGGCGCACGCTGGCCACGTCGGCCAGCACCACGCAGCCGATGTCATGCAGCGGCTGCACGGCCGGCGCTGGCGAGCCCACACTGGTGATGACCAGCTCGACACGGTGCCGGACGAGGCAGGCCAGCTCGTCGCGCAGTGTGGCGCGGCGCATGATGAGGTTGGGTGCAAAGGCGGCATGCTCAGCCTGCAGGCCGGCACGGATGCGGTGCAGCCAGGCGTCCAGCTCGTCGACGCTGCGGCAGTTGGCGGTCGGGAAGGCGCCGATCACCCCTGCCCTGCAAGCGGCCAGCACCAGGTCGGGCCCGCTGACGCGGAACATGGGCGCGGCGATCAGCGGCAGGCGCAGGCGGCGGGTGATGGTTGACGGCAGTGGCATGTGCATGGCGAGGCTTCCCCGGTTCAACCGACCTGTCGGTCCTGGCCGACCCAAAAGCGCTGGCGCAGGGCCTTCTTGTCCACCTTGCCCACGGCCGTCTGCGGCAGCTCGTCGACGAATTCAATGTGCTTGGGCGCATGGGCCGCGCCCTTGCGCTGCCGGACCTCGCGCTGCAGGGCAACGGCCTGCACGTCAGCGCCCGGTTGGCGCACCACGAAGGCGGTCACCGCCTCGCCCCATTTCGAGTCCGGCACGCCAAACACCGCCACCTGGGCTACGCCAGGTTGGGCGCTGATGACATCCTCCACCTCGCGGGAGTAGATGTTGAAGCCGCCGCTGACGATCATGTCCTTCTTGCGGTCGACGATGTACAGCCGGCCCTCGTCGTCCTGGCGCGCCACGTCGCCGGTGTGCAGCCAGCCGTGCTGGAAGGTCTCCGCGGTGAGCTCGGGCTGGCCCAGGTAGTGCTGCATGACCTGCGGCGCGCGGGCACAGATCTCACCCGCCTCACCGGGCGCCACCGGCTGGCCGGCGTCATCCAGCAGGGCCACGTCCACATTGCTGCAGGCAAAGCCGCAAGACGCCAGCAGCTCGGGCCGCTGCGCGCTGTGGTCGGCACGCGCGAGGAACGAGATCGGATAGCACTCGGTCTGACCGTAGAGCTGGGCAAACACCGGGCCGATGCGCTGCAAGCCCTCCAGCAGCCGGGCCGGCGCCATGGGCGACGCGCCGTACAACATCAGCTCCAGCGCCGACAGGTCGGTGCCGTCCAGCGCCGGATGGTCCAGCAGGGTGTAGATCATCGTCGGCACCAGCAGCGTCATGTTGATACGCTCGCGCGCCAGGGTGGCCAGGGTGTGGGCCGGGTCGAAACCGGCCAGCAAATGCACCGTGCCACCGCGCATCAGCGTGGGCAGCACCTTGGAGCCGGCGACATGGCTGATCGGCGCCACGGCCAGAAAGCGCGGCACGGCCGGCAGCTCAAAGTCCGCCAGGATGGCCTGCGTGCCGGCCAGCACATCGCAGTGGCGCCGCAATGCGCCCTTGGCACGGCCGGTGGTGCCGCCGGTGTAGTTGAGGACCGCGATGTCGTCGCCAAGGGACAGATCGTGCACCTCGGCACTGCCCACCGCGTCGGCGGCGGTCAAAAGGTCGATGCCGTACTCAGCGGGACCGAGCGTGAAGACGGTGCGCCCGCCCAGCGCTGCCAGCTCGCCGGCGCGTTGAGGAAAGCCATGTGGGTCCAGCACCAGCATGGACGCCTGGCTGTCGTCCAGATGGGCCTGATGGTCGACCAGCGACCCGCGCGGATGCAGCGGCGTGATAGCCGCTGCGCAGGCCTGCGCCGCAATGCCTGCGCACCAGGCGTCGGCACGGTTGGCGGCCAGCAATGCCATGCGCTGGCCACGGCCCAGCCCATGCCGCATCAACACCGCCTGCATGCGGGCGATGAGGTCGGCCGTGCCGCGGCCACTGAGCGCACCGCCGTCCCATTGGAAGGCCGTGCAGTCCGGCCTGCGGCGCAAGGCACGCAGCACATGGTTGGGGGCAGTGGGTGGCAGGTGAGGACGGGACATGGGCAGCGCGCCGGCCGGCAGCGTCGGAGCAGGAGGCAGGACCGGCAGCGTAGCCGCTGCCGCAGGCGCCGCGAGCGCCAATGCGACACTCGCTGACGATGCGCCTGGCAGACCTGCTCTTCACCCAAGGATTCGGCAGCCGCCGCGAATGCGCCGGCACCGTGGCCGCTGGGCTGGTGCAGGTGGCGGGCCGTACGCTGCTGGACCCGCAACAGGAACTGGATGTCGACGGCCTGAGCTTCAGTATCGATGGCCAGGCCTGGCAGTACCAGGCGCAGGCGGTGCTGGTGCTGAACAAGCCCGGTGGCTACGAATGCTCGCGTGCGCCGCGCAACTATCCGGGCGTGCTGAGCCTGCTGCCCGATCCGCTGCGGCGGCGCGGCGTGCAGCCCGTGGGGCGGCTGGACCAGGACACCACCGGGCTGCTGCTGCTGACTGACCAGGGCGACCTGATCCATCGCCTGACGCACCCCAAGCGCCATGTCCCGAAGGTCTACCTGGCGACGACAAAACACACCGTCGACTCGACGCAGGTCGCCGCCCTTCTGGCCGGCGTGTTGCTGCACGACCATCCGCAGCCGGTGCGTGCGCTGGCCTGCGAACCGGCAGGGCCGATGACGCTGCAGATCACGGTCACTGAGGGCCGCTACCACCTGGTCAAGCGCATGGTGGCCGCGGCAGGCAACCGCGTCGAGGCCTTGCATCGCAGCGCCTTTGGCGGGCTGACCCTGCCCGAAGACCTGGCCCCCGGGCAATGGCGCTGGCTCTCCGAGGACGAACGGCAGCGAGTAGGCCAGGCAAGTTGAGCGTTGGCGTGGCACTGCCCCTGAGGGAACAGGCCAGGCCGGCCCCCGACTGCAGCGCTTCGTCGGTTGGCGCCGGCACTTCGACGAACTCCGGTACACCGTCGCTGCCCATTCGGTTGGCGCCGTCCAGCACCAGGCAGTGCAGGGCCTCCTGCTCGATCACTTTGGTCTGCTTGGCAACGGCGGGCCAATGGCGACTGGCCTTGCTCACATGTCCGGGGATGTCGGTGCTCCACTTCTTCTGCACGTCGCGGTTGGCCTTGGAGGCGAAGTGGAAGGTCGAGCCCTTGTGCTCGAAGCGGTGCTCGGCGCTGCCCTTCACCGGCTTGCCGTCCTTGAAGTAGGCCACCGGGTCATGGCCGCGGATGGCAACACCGTCACCCTCGAAGTATTCGCCGGCCCAGGCCGCCGAAGTGATGGCACTGGCCATGGCGAGCGCGAGCGGCAACAGGAACCTGAACAGTGTGCTGCTCATGGAAATGCTCCTTCACTTGCACGACGATCGACGATGGCGGACTTCGACAGCGCTCTGCACGCTACGAAACAGCCAGGTTCAACTGCCAGGACACGCCGAAACGATCATTGACCCAGCCGAAGCGCTGGCTGAAGCCATAGTTGTCCAGTGGCATCAGGACCTTGCCTGCCTCCGACAGGACGCCGAACACCCGCTCCATTTCGGCGATCGAGTCGAAGTCCACGAAGGTCGAAGTCGACGGCGTGAACGAGAACGCGTGCTTGACCGGGCTGTCAGAGCACATGAACTCCCGCCCGCAGATCGTGAACACGGCCATCTTGATGGTGCCTGCGGCCCCGGGCTCGCCGGGAGCCCAGTCCTCGACACGCACCTTGCCGGAATCCGGGAAGGTGGCGAAGTACAGGTCCAGCGCGGCTTGGGCCGTGCCGCCCTGGAACATCAGGAAAGGTCGGGCTGTTGCCATCGGGCGCCTCCGTCACGGTTCATCGGGCTCGACATCACATCGCCTTGCTCCCGCCGTTGACACCCCAACCGGTGCCGAAGCGGTCGGTGACCATGCCGAAGGTTTCGGCCCAGAAGGTCTCGGCCAGTGGCATCGTCACCGTACCGTCGGCGGCAAGCTTGTCGAAGACGCGCCTGGCCTCGGCGGCGCTGTCGTAGGTCAGCGTCATCATCACGCCCTTCATGCCTTCGAAGGGCACGCCGGGCGGTGTGTCGCCGGCCATCAGCGCGAAGTCCGGATGCGTGAGGTTGGCATGCATGATGCGGCCGGCGTGGCTGGCCGGGCATAGGCCAGCCGCATAGCTCGGCCGGTCGTAGTCAACCAGCCTCGCGGACCGCCGCTTCGATGGCGGCGATATCGATCTTTCTCTGTTTCATCATGGCCGCCATCGCCTTGGCAGACACGTTCTTGTCGGGACTCGTCGTCAACTCTGTCAGCCGCTTCGGGTAAATCTGCCACGACACCCCGTAGCGGTCCTTCAGCCAACCGCAAACACTCTCCTCGCCGCCATTGGCGGTCAGCGCCGCCCACAGCCGATCAGTCTCAGCCTGACTGTCCGTC
>JBJXHB010000220.1:0-3707 GCA_046160725.1 Aquabacterium sp. | reverse complement strand
GTGCTGCTTCTCGACGAGCCGACAAGCGCCATGGACGCCACGGCCGAGCGTGAGCTGCTGCAGCGCCTGAAGCCGGCGCTGCAGGGCATGACCCTGGTGCTGGTCACGCACAAGCCATCGATGCTGGAACTGGTGGACAAGGTGGCGGTGCTGGACCGTGGCCGGCTGCTGGCCTTTGGCCCCAAGGCCGAGGTGCTCAAGATCGCCGCCGGACCCGGGAGGCCGGCATGAGCGACATCGGCCGGAATGGTTCGGCGGCCGTGCCGCCTGCGCGCCGTCCTGCGCGGCCGGCCGATGCTGCGCCGACGTTGTCGGTGGCGGCGCGCCTGGGTGAGGTTGGTCGTTGGTCGACGGTGCTGCTGCTGGCCATGGTGGCCACGGTTGCGGCCTTGCTTCTCTGGGCCGCCCTGGCCGAGATCGACACCGTGGCGCTGGCCCAGGGCCAGCTGGTGCCGGCGGGCCGTGTGCAGTCGGTGCAGAGCCTCGAAGGCGGCACGGTGAGCGAGGTGCATGTGGCGCCGGGTCAGCAGGTGGCCCCTGGCGACCGGCTGGTGACGCTGAGCCCGACCCAGGCGGACGGCGACCTGGACCAGCGCCGGCGCCAGGCTCTGCAGCTGGAGGCTCGGGCGGCGCGGCTGCAGGCCGAGTCATCGACGGGGCCACTGCGCTTCTCGTCGGCGTTGGCCCAGGCCGCGCCCGACCTCGTGGCCGCCGAGTCAGCGGCCTTCGAGGCGCGCCGCGCCGAACTGGCGGCGCAGGTCGCCGCCATGGCCGCGCAGCTGGCGCAGCGGCAACGCGAGCAGGAGGAGACCCGTATCACCGCTGCCGCAGCGGCGCGGGCGCTGCAGGCGGCCCGTCAGGAGCACGCCATGCTGGAGGAGCTGGTGGCCAAGGGCCTGGAGCCGCGAATCGAGCTGGTGCGCATCGAGCGCGTCCTGGCGGAGGCGCAGGGCCGGCAGGACGGCGCCTCGGTCGGCGTGCTGCGGCTGGACCAGGCCATCGTGGAGACCCGCGCCAGGCTTGATGCGCTGACCTTGTCCTTCCGCGCCCAGGCTCGCGAGGACCTGGGCCGAACGCTGGGCGAGCTTCGAACCCTGGAGCCAGCCCTGCCGGCCCTGCGTGACCGTGTCGACCGCACAGTCCTGAAGGCGCCGACCCGCGGCACGGTGAATCGCGTGCTGGTCAACACGACCGGCGGTGTGGTCAAGCCGGGTGAGACGGTGGTCGAGATCGTGCCGGCCGATGAGGCTCTGGTGCTGGAGACCCTGGTGTCGCCCCGCGACATCGGGTTTGTCCGCCAGGGCCAGCGCGCCCGGATCCGGCTGAGCGCCTACGACGCGGCGATCTATGGGGCTATCGGTGGCCGCGTCGAGCGGGTTGGTGCCGACGCACTGACCAATGACCGCGGCGAGGCTTTCTACCAAGTACGAGTGTCGATTGAAGGCAGTCCCTCCGACGTAAGTGGTCGCAAGCTCCCGTTGATGGCGGGCATGCAGGCCCAGGTCGACATCCTGACCGGGTCCCAGACCGTGCTGCGGTACCTCGTCAAGCCGCTGGTGTCGGTGCGGGACAGCGCATTCCGCGAGAGATAGTGACCCGTCGTGCAGTCCGTCACAGTACCGGAGACTTCAGACCCGTTAGGTGTTAACCCCCCACCCCCCTCATTTGAGGGGGGTGGGGGCGCCGTCAAACGCGCGCAAAGTGCGTACACACGGCTTGTAACAAGGCCGGACGGCTAGGGGGATGGCATGGCGGTCAAGCTGACGCTGACGGATATCGACTTCCTGCTCACGCAGCTGGGAGCGCCGCCGCCTGTCAACGGAGTGGACCCCGTTGGCCTGCGCTCGATCAGCGGCGTCGACAACAACCTGCAGTCCGGCCAGGCGGCTTACGGTGCGGCGGACATCAAGTTCATCCTGAGTTCCCACCAGGTCGCCAGCCGGGACGCGGACCCGAACCCGTTCACGGGCAACACGCCCACCGCCTACGACAACAGCCAGACTTTCGTTGTCGACTCCACGCCGCGGGAGATCAGCAACCTGGTGGCCAACCAGACCACGGCCATCCGTGCCGCGCCGTCCGGACTTCTGGGGTTGCCGGCCAGCGGCCTGTTCGCGCTGTTCGGACAGTTCTTCACCCACGACCTGGACTTCGTGCCCAAGGGTGACGCCGGGGTGATCTACCTGCCGCTGCTGCCGGGCGACAGCCTGTACAGCACCGCGCCCGGCGCCAACAACTTCATGATGGTGTCCCGGGCGAACTTCACCCTGGGCCCGGACGCCAACAACGACGGCAGCCTGGACCGGGTCTACCACAACACCATCTCGGCCTACGCCGACCTCGGGCCGACCTACGGCAGCCATCCGGTCATGGCCGTCTTCCTGCGCGAGTACGACGCCAATGGCGTGGCCACCGGCCGGCTGCTGACCCACACCGATGCCAACCCGAACCTCAACGTCGGTATGCCGCACTGGTCCGACATCAAGGTCAATGCCCTGCGCATCGGCATCACGCTGACCGACCAGGACGTTCTCAACCTGCCGCAGCTGCTGGTCAATGCCGACGGCACCTTCGTACCAGACGCCAATGGTGATGCCCAGCTGGTGGTGATCGAGGGCGTGGTGCAGCGCACCGGCCATGCCTTCCTGGACGACATCGCCCATGGCGCCACCCCCGGCCCCGGCCTGCTGCCGGATGCCGACACCGTGGCCGGCGGCCCGCCGCCGGCGCCCGGCTTCTATGACAACGAACTGTTGGCCGCGCACTTCATCGCCGGCGACGGCCGCATCAACGAAAACTACGGACTGACCACGATCCACGGCATCTTCCATGCCGAGCACAACCGGGTCTACCAGATGATCCGGTCCCAGGTCGAGGCCCAGGGCCCGGCCTGGACCGGCGAGCAGTACTTCCAGGCGGCGCGGCTGGTGGTGGAAGCGGAGTATCAGCAGGTCGCGTTTGAGGAATACGCCTACCGCCTGACGCCCAACATCGACGCCTACAGCGGCTACGACCCGCTGGTCAACCCGGGCATCACCACCGAGTTTGCGCATTCGGTGTTCCGCTTCGGCCACTCGCAGCTGGCCGAGAACGTGCAGATCATCCGGCCGACCGACCAGCGGCTTTTCGTTGACACGCTGATCAAGAACTTCCTGAATCCGCTGGTGTTTGCCACCACCAAGACCGGGACCGCGATGTTCGGTCTGGGCAGCGTCGCCTACACGGACACACTGGCGGCCGGCATGGCGCGCCAGGTTGGCATGGAGGTCGACGAGTTCATGGTCAATGCGATGCGCAACGCATTGGTCGGCTTGCCGCTGGACCTGGCGGCCATCAACATCGCACGCGGCCGCGACACCGGAATTCCGTCCCTGAACGCCTTCCGCGCCGACATGTTCAGCCAGACCGGCCAGGCCGCGCTTGCGCCCTATGACAGCTGGACCGACTTCGGCGCCCATCTGCTGACCCCGGCGTCGCTCAAGAACTTCATCATGGCCTACGCCGGGGCCGACCTGGTGGCGTACCAGTCGACCTACGACGCCGCCGGGTGGGCCGCGCTCAGAACCACGGACTGGGCCGCCTACAAGGTCGCACTCGGCGTTGCAGCTACAGCAGCCATGGCGGATGCCGGCTTCATGGGCGCCAGCGGCAATGCGCGCTTCAACGACATCGACCTCTGGCTCGGGGGCCTGGCCGAGGCCAAGGTG
>JBJXHB010000219.1:0-5335 GCA_046160725.1 Aquabacterium sp. | reverse complement strand
ACCAGGCCATGATCTGGCGCGGCCCGATGGCCACCCAGGCGCTGGACCAGCTGCTGCGCCAGACCAACTGGCGCGACCTGGACTACCTGATCGTCGACATGCCGCCCGGCACCGGCGACATCCAGCTGACGCTCAGCCAGCGCGTGCCCATCACCGGCGCGGTCATCGTCACCACCCCGCAGGACATCGCGCTGATCGACGCCCGCAAGGGTCTGACCATGTTCGAGAAGGTCGGCGTGCCCATCCTCGGCATCGTCGAGAACATGGCGGTGCATGTGTGCACGAACTGCGGCCATGCCGAGCACATTTTCGGCGCCGACGGCGGCAAGCGCATGGCCGAGCAGCACAAGGTCGACTACCTCGGCGCGCTGCCGCTGGCCATGCAGATCCGCGAGGAGGCCGACTCCGGCACGCCCACCGTGGCCGCGCGGCCCGACTCCGACGTGGCCGCGCTCTACAAGGCCGTGGCGCGCCGGGTGGCGATCAAGATCGCGGCCACGGCAAAGGACTTCTCCAGCAAGTTCCCGACCATCAAGGTCAGCAAGGACACCTGATCAGGCGCGGAAGCGCGGGTCCTGTGCCAGCCGGCGGTTGGACTGCGACTCATCGGCCAGGCGTGCGGCCAGCACCGTTGGCCCCTCATCCAGCGGCAGGCTGAGCTCGGCGCGCACCAGGGACTGCCAATCCTCCGCGGTCAGAACATTGCGCAGGGCCGCGTGCAGGCGCTGGCGCATCGCCGCAGGCATGCGGCCCGGCGCGAACAGGCCAAAGACGGACCCTCGGCTGGCCGCCGGATGGCCCAGCTCGGCCAGCGTTGGCAATTCCGGCAGCGCCGCGTGGCGCTGCGGCGCACCCAGTGCCAGCGCCTGCAGCCGGCCTTGCTCAACCCACTGCAGCTGCGGCGCCGCCAGGTTTGTGCTGAGCAGCTCGAACTGGCCGGCCAGGGCGTCCTGCAACTGGGCACCGCCACCCTTGTACGGCACATGGACGAAGGGCAGGCCGGTGCCCAGCCGCACCTGCTCCACCACCAGGTGGCCGGTGGTGCCGATGCCGCTGCTGGCCCAGCGCAGGCCGCCCGGCTGGCCGGCTGCGGCCTGCAACATGGCCGGCCAGTCCGGCGCAGCCAGCGCCGGCGTGCCCACCACCAGCGCCGGCGTGCCCACCACCAGCGCCGGCGTGGCCATCAGACCGGCGATCGGCGCGATGTCGCGCAGCGGGTCGTAGCGCAGACGTCCGAGCCAGGGCGCCAGCGTCAAGGGCGTGGCGGCGTTCAGGCACAGCAGGCGGCCATCGGCCGGCGCCTGCGCCAGGGCCTCCATCGCCAGCGTGCCCCCCGCTCCCGGCCGGTAGCTCATCTGCACGGGGACGCCCAAGGCGGCGCGCAACCGCAGCACCAGGGCCCGCGCGATGCGGTCGGTGACGCCGCCCGGCGGGTAGGCCAGCATCAGCGTCAGCGACGCTGCGGGCCAAGGACCGACCGCGCTCGCGCGCCCTGCCAGACCAGCGGCGCACAGGGCCAGCCATTGCCGGCGCTTCAGGCGGGCCATCGCTGCGCCAGGTCCAGCAGCCGCTCGACCAGCCGCCGGGTCAGCGGTGACGGGTCGGACAGCCGCGTCAGCAGCGTCAGGGGCGCATCCAGCCGGGCCGATGTCGGCAGGCGCCGATAGACCACCGCCTGCGCATGGTGGCCGGCCATCGACGCCGGCACCACCGACAGGCCGGCACCGGCGGCCACCAGGTTCAGGTTGGTCATCATCCGATCCACCTCGGCGACGATGCGCGGTTGTACGCCCAGCCGTGCACAGCGCTCCAGCAGGTTGGCATATAGGCCCGGCGCGCCTGGCCTCCGCACCAGGATCATCGGCTCTTCATGCAGCGCCCGCAGCGGCACCGACCGGTCGGCCGGGCGCGCCGCCAGCGGGTGGTCCACGGGCAGGGCCAGCAGTGCCGGCTCGTGCAGCAGGGTCTGGAAGCGCACGCCCGGCGGATGCGCCACCGGCACGCGGATCAGGCCGGCATTGAGCCGGCCGGCGGCGACCGCCTCGGTGATGGCGGCGGCGTTGTCCTCGTCGATGTGCAGCTCGATGCCCGGATGGTGCAGCCGGCACTCGCGCAGCGCCTGCGGCGTGAAGGCATGGGCCGCGGCCGAACTGGTGAAGGCCACCGCAAGCCGGCCCCTGTCCCCGTCGGCCCGCTGGCGCAGGCGCTGACGCAGGCCGTCAAAGCTCGCCAGCAGCGGCCGGGCATCGGCCAGCAGCGCCTGCCCGGCGTCCGTCAGGCGCACGCCGCGTGGGTGGCGCTCAAGCAGCGGCAGGCCCAGCTCGGCCTCGAGCCGGCGCATCTGCTGGGTCAGCGGTGGCTGCTGCATGCCCAGCACCGCGGCAGCACGGGTGATGTGCCCAGCCTCGGCGACGGCGACAAAGTAGCGCAGCTGGCGAATATCCATATCGGGATGATATGCAGATGACCGAAATCCGGTATTTGACCCTATGGTCCTGGGCCGGCAGCATCGCGATCTTCCGCTACCCACAACGAGGAGACATCATGCGCATTGCCGCCCTGGCCCTGGCCGGCCTGCTGGCCGCCCAGGCCGCCGCCGCCGACCCGAAGAAGGTCCTGTTCGTCGGCAACAGCTTCAGCTTCGGCCGGGTCGACCCGGTCATGAGCTACAACGCCGCCAACGTGCACGACCTGACCCATGCCATGTGGCTGGCCAATCCCGGCGGATCCAATGCCTTCGAGCCGCATCCATGGGGCGGCGTGGCCGGCATCTTCAAGCAGTTCACGGCGCAGAAGAACCTGGACTACGACGTCTCGCTGTCGGCGCGCAATGCCGCATCGCTGCGCGGGCACATGCTCAACACCAACCCGGCCGGCTGGGACCTGCGCGGCAACGTTGCCAGCCAGACCTGGGACCAGGTGGTTCTGCAGGAGCAGAGCGACGAGCCGCTGCTTCGTCGCACCAACGTCAACAATGTGTCGTTGGGATCGAATCCGGAGTACGCGCGCATCTATGCGGACAAGCTGGAGGACTTCATCCACCAGGGCACGGGCCACCAGTACCGGGAGCGCGACCTGATCGGCGGCAACCAGACCGCCTGCATTGCGGCGGGCTACTCGAGCACGGCCTGCAGCACCCAGCGCACCATCCCGACCAACCCCCTGGCGTCGATGGCGACCCAGGTCTACCTGTATCAGACCTGGGCCCGCCAGGACATGGTGCATGGCGCCTTCCGCACCACGCGAGACGACACGACCGGCGCGGTCACCCGCACCACCGACCTCTCGACAGCGACCTTCTTCGACGGCCTGGAGACGATGACCGAGGAGTTGCGCCTGGCCTTCCTGGACATGGCTGACAAGGCCGACGACGACGGCAGCGGTGGCTTCGCCGGCATCGCGCCGGTGGGCGAGGCCTTCATGCGCGCGGTGCAGCAAGGTGTGGCCACTCGCGACATGTGGGCACCCGGCGCCGGAGCCGACGGCCTGGTCGACCTCTGGTTCGACGACGGCCTTCATGCCAGTGCCCATGGCTCGTATCTCAGCGCGCTGACGCTGTTCGGCACCCTGACCGGGCTGGACCCGCTGTCGCTCGGAGCCGCCGAGATCGCGGCGCGCGACCTTGGCATCTCGGCCGCCGACGCCGTGGCGCTGCAGCGCATCGCCAGCCAGCAACTCGGCTTCACGCAGCCGGTGCCGGAGCCGGGTACATGGGCGATGATGCTGGCCGGGCTGGCTGCACTGGCCGGCGTCGCCCGGCGCCGCAAGTAGGCGTTGCCGGCCGGAGGACATGACATGACCGCTACCCATGCGCGACGCATACCGCGTCTGATTGCCCTGGGCATCCTGGCGCTTCTGGCCGGCTGCACCACGACGGCCCCGCCGATCCAGTGGCCCGCCGAGGCCGCACCCAAGGTCATGGACTGTCCCAAGGAGGTGCCGGAAGGGACACGCTGCCTGTCTGGAACCGATACCGCCGGCGCGAGCTACCTGATCGCGATCCCCAAGGCCTGGAACGGCCACCTGTTCCTGCACGCACACGGCGGCCCTGAGCTCGGGCCACCCATGCTCGCACGGACCGTCGAAGACCTGCAGCGCTGGTCGATCGCCGTGCGGGCCGGGTTTGCCTGGGCCGGCTCGACCTACTCCGACGGTGGCCTGCAGCTGCGCCGCGCGGCCGCGGACACCGAACGCCTGCGGCGCATTTTCGTCTCGCACGTGGGTCAGCCTCGGCGAACGATCCTGCACGGCCAGTCCTATGGCGCCGGGGTGGCTGCCAAGGGAGCCGAGATGTTCGGTGCCGGCAAACCCTATGACGCCGTTTTGCTGACCAGTGGCGTGCTCGGTGGCGGTACGAGGTCCTACGACTTCCGGCTGGACTTGCGTGCGGTCTATCAGTTTCTCTGCGCCAACCACCCGCGTCCCGATGACCCTCCCTATCCGCTCTGGATGGGTCTGCCCCGCGACTCGACGATGACGCAGGCCGACATCGATGCGCGCACCCAGGAGTGTCTGGGCCTGGGCATCCCGGCGGCCCGCCGCAGCGCCGAACAGGCGCGTCGCCTGCAGACGCTTGTGGCCGTTACCCGGATCCCGGAGCGCAACTTGCGCACGCACTTCAATCGCTCGGCGTTTCACTTCCGCGACATCGCGCTGAATCGGGGGCTTGGCAACGTGTTCGGCAACATCGGGGCCGTGTACAGCGGTTCGCCGAACGATCGCGCGCTCAACGAAGGCGTGCCGAGGTACGCGGCCGACGCTGCGGCCGTTGCGCGTTTCGAAGCGGATGCCGGGCTTGCCGGCCGCATCGACGTACCGGTGTTGAGTGTGCATGGCATCGACGATGGCGTGGCCTTCGTCGAACTGCAGCACGAATTCCGGTCGATCATGAACCGTGGCGGTTCCGCCGATCGCCTCGTACAGGTCTTTACGGCACACGCCGACCACAGCTATCTGGCCGATCCGGTCTACGTCACGCTGCTGGAGGCCTTGCTGAGGTGGATCGACCAGGGGCTCAGGCCGACCCCGCAGTCGATCGAGCAGCGTTGCACCGAGATCCAGGCCACGTTCGGTCCGGGCTGCCGCATCATGCCCACGTACCAGCCGGCGCCGCTGGACAGCCGGGTGCCACCGCGCCAGCGCCCGTGACCACCGCGGTGATCCGCCGTGTCGCCAATCCGGCCACCTCGTGCGGCGGGACGACCCGGTGGCGCCGATAGCGTCACGGGTGCCGTTGCGGGCCCTCAGAGCTTCGTTGCCAAACCAGCCTTCAGCCGCTTGAGCTTGCCCGCATAGCGCCCGCGTTCCTCGCGGCTGGCGCCGCGCGCCGCGGCGG
>JBJXHB010000218.1:0-4669 GCA_046160725.1 Aquabacterium sp. | reverse complement strand
GGCGCTCGCCCAGGCCGATCCAGCAGATGCGCGCCGGCAGGCCCTGGAAGGCGATGCGCTCGCCGGCCATGTCCAGCCAGCGGTGCAGGTGGGCGTCATCGGGGAACAGCTCCTTCAGCTTGGCGTCGGTCTTGCGGATGTCCTCCGGGTCGCCGGACAGCGCCACCCAGCGGAACGGCCCCTTGCCACGGCAGAACAGCGGCCGGATGTAGGCCGGCACGAAACCGGGGAAGTCGAAGGCGTTCTTGACGCCCTCGTCGTAGGCGACCTGGCGGATGTTGTTGCCGTAGTCCACCGTGGGGATGCCCATGGCCTGGAAGTCCAGCATCGCCTGCACATGCACCGCGCAGCTGCGCGCCGCCGCGGCGCGCAGCGCGGCATGCTGCGTACCGTCGGCCTGGGCGGCGCGCCAGCCCTCGACGGCCCAGCCCGAGGGCAGGTAGCCGTTGACCAGGTCGTGCGCGCTGGTCTGGTCGGTCACCAGGTCGGGCTTCATGCCGCCGGCGCGCGCCTTGGCCACCAATGCCGGCAGGACATCGGCCGCATTGCCCAGCAGGCCGATGGAGATGGCCTTGCCCTGCGCGGTGTAGCGGGCGATGCGCGCCAGCGCGTCGTCCAGGTCGGTTGCCTGCTCGTCCAGGTAGCGGCTGCGCAGGCGGAAGTCGATGCGGCTCTGCTGGCACTCGATGTTCAGGCTGCAGGCCCCGGCGAAGGTGGCGGCCAGCGGCTGCGCGCCGCCCATGCCGCCCAGGCCGGCGGTCAGGATCCACCTACCCTGGAGGCTGCCGCCGAAATGCTGGCGCCCGGCCTCCACAAACGTCTCGTAGGTGCCCTGCACGATGCCCTGGCTGCCGATGTAGATCCAGCTGCCGGCCGTCATCTGGCCGTACATCATCAGGCCCTTGCGGTCCAGCTCGTGGAAGTGCTCCCAGGTCGCCCACTTGGGCACCAGGTTGGAGTTGGCGATCAGCACCCGGGGCGCGTCGGCATGGGTGCGGAACACGCCCACCGGCTTGCCGGACTGCACCAGCAGCGTCTGGTCGTCGCCCAGCGTGCGCAGCTCGCGCAGGATGGCCTCGAAGCAGTCCCAGTCGCGCGCGGCCTTGCCGATGCCGCCGTAGACGACCAGGGCGTCCGGGTTCTCGGCCACCTCCGGGTCCAGGTTGTTCTGCAGCATGCGGTAGGCCGCCTCGGTCAGCCAGCTCTTGCAGCTGAGCGCGGTGCCGCGCGGGGCGCGCACGGGCCGGGGCTGGGCAATGCGGTGCAGGGGGGACAGGTCGGTCATGGCGGGGCTCCTGGCAGCCGATGGCAGGGCGGCTTGGGGTTGGACTCTACTTGTCTAGACAAGCTTAGGCAAGTAGCATCCGCTCATGGTTTCCCCGAGGCCCCAGACCCGAACCGACCGAGCCCCCCGGACGTCCCGCGCGGCGGCGGCGGTCTCTGCGCCGGTCTCCGCACCGCCCGCGGCCGGCGCGTCCGCGCCCTACCAGCAGGTCAAGGCCCACCTGCACCAGGGGCTGCAGGACGGCACCTGGGCGCCCGGCGCGCTGATGCCGTCCGAGGCCGCGCTGGTGGCGCAGTTCGGTGTCAGCCGCATGACGGTCAACCGCGCCCTGCGCGAGCTGCAGGCCGAGGGCCTGGTCGAGCGGGTGCAGGGCGTGGGCAGTTTCGCGCTGCAGCCGCACAAGGCAGCGTCCACCCTGACCATCCGCGACCTGCACGAGGAGATCGCTTCGCGCGGCCACCGGCACGATGCCCAGGTGCAGCTGCTGCGCGAGGAGCCGGCCGGCCGCGACGTCGCGCGCCGCCTGCGCCTGGCCGAGGGCACCCCGGTGTTCCATGTCCTGATCCTGCACCGCGAGGACGGCATGGCGCTGCAGTGCGAGGACCGCCATGTCAACCCGGCCTGCGCGCCCGACTTCCTGGCCCAGGACTTCCGCACCACCACGCCCACGCACCACCTGTTGCAGGTGGCGCCGTACTGGCAGGCCGAGGTCGCCATCGAGGCCGGCCGCGCCAGCGCGCGCGAGGCCCGGCTGCTGGCGATCGGCCGCGACGACCCCTGCCTGATCGTCACCCGCCGCACCATGGCGCGCGGCGCCGTCATCACCACGGCGCGCCTGGTACACCCGGGTGCGCGCTACCAGATCGAAGCGTCGTTCCAACCCTGAAAGCCCAGCCATGAGCCCGAACATCATCACCATCGACCAGGTTGCCTCCACACCCTGGCTCAATGGCGGCGGCAGCACCCGCGAGCTGGTGACCTGGCCGGCGCCGGACGACTGGTCGCTGCGCATCAGCGTGGCCGAGATCAGCCGCGACGGGCCGTTCTCGGCCTACCCCGGCGTGCAGCGCTGGTTCGCGGTGCTGGACGGCGCCGGCGTGCGGCTGCGGCTGCCCGATCGGATGGTGAAGCTGACGCCGGACAACCCGCCGCTCGAGTTCGACGGCGCCGCCACACCGGGCTGCGCCCTGCTGGAGGGCCCGACGCGCGACCTCAATCTGATGCTCAAGGCCGACCGTGCCGAGGGCCGCATGAGCGTCGTCCAGCCGGGCATCGCCCACGTCGAGGCCTCGCGGCTGCGCGCCGTGTTCACCTGTGACGACGCGCGGCTGCAGATCGACGGCGAGCCCGCCATCACCCTGCCGGCGATGAGCCTGGCCTGGACACCGCAAGGGGCCCGCCAGAGCTGGAAACTCACCAACAAGCGCGGCCGCGTGCGCGCCTTCTGGATCGACGCCCAGCCCTTGCCCTGAGACCTTGTGAAGCATTCCGCCCCGCCATGACCACCGCCCCCCTGCACCTGTGGCGCCGCGCGCGCATCGCAACGATGGCCGGCGCCAGCGCCGCCACGCAGGCCATGCCGTATGGCCTGATCGAACGAGGCGCGCTGCTGACCGAGGGCGGCCACATCCGCTGGGTCGGCGCCGAGCGCGACATGCCGGCGGACCTGGCCGCGACGCTGGCGCGCAGCAGCGTGCACGAGCACAACCTGCAGGGCGCGCTTGTGACGCCGGGGCTGGTGGACTGCCACACCCACCTGGTCTACGGCGGGCGCCGCGCCGATGAGTTCGAGCAACGGCTGAACGGCGCCACCTACGAGCAGATCGCCCGCGCCGGCGGCGGCATCCGCTCGACGGTGCGGGCCACGCGCGAGGCCTCCGAGGACGACCTGTTCGAGGCGGCGGCCGGTCGTGCCCAGGCGCTGCTGGACGAGGGCGTGACCAGCATCGAGATCAAGAGCGGCTATGGCCTGGACGAGGCCACCGAGGCGCGCTGCCTGCGCGTGGCACGGCGCATTGGCCAAGCCCTGCCCATGACTGTGCGCACCACCAGCCTGGGCGCCCATGCGCTGCCGCCGGAGTACGACAGCCGGCCGGACGACTACATCGCGGCCGTCTGTGCCTGGCTGCCGGCGCAGCAGGCGGCCGGCCTGGTCGACGCGGTGGATGTGTTCTGCGACACCATCGGTTTCACGCCTGAGCAGACGCGCCGGGTGTTTGAGGCCGCACGTGCGCTCGGCCTGCCGATCAAGCTGCATGCCGAGCAGCTGAGCGACCAGCACGGCGCGGCCCTGGCCGCGGCGCACGGCGCCCTGAGCTGCGACCACCTGGAGTGGCTGGGCGACGACGGCGTGCGCCAGATGGCGGCCAGCGGCACGGTGGCGGTGCTGCTGCCCGGGGCCTACTACTTCCTGCGCGAGACCAAACTGCCGCCGGTGGCCGCGTTGCGCGAGGCAAGCGTGCCGATCGCCATCGCCAGCGACCACAACCCGGGTTCGTCGCCGGGGCTGTCGCTGCTGCTGATGCTCAACATGGCCTGCACGTTCTTCCGCCTGACGCCCGAGGAGGCCCTGCGCGGCGTGACGCTGAACGCCGCCCGCGCCCTGGGCCTGGGCGCCAGCCACGGCAGCCTGGAGCCGGGCAAGCAGGCCGATGCCGTGGTGTGGGACCTGGAGCATCCCAACGAACTGAGCTACTGGTTCGGCCGCAACCCCTGCCGCGCCGTGATCCAGGCGGGTGTCGACCTGACGCCGGTGGTGCGGCCGGTGCGGTGATGGGCCGGTTCGCATTGGGGATCGACGTGCTGTGTCGCTCGAGCAGCCTCGTTTCCGACGTCGGCGCGCCGATGCGCCGTGATGGGGCGGGCGGGGGGCTGGGCAGCGCAGATTCGGCGCCCGATTCGCGGGTCCCCTGCGCTGCTCAGGATTGCCGGCCCGCGGCACAACTCGCTGTGCTCGCTTCGCTCGACTTCGCTCGGACCTGTGCCGCGAGTCAGATGTGGAGGCGCGCGGATACGCGCGCGGCCGGCAACCCCTACGCTGCTCAGCGCCTCGACAGCGCAGCCCAGCCCTCCGCCCGCCCCGCCACGGCGCAGCGGAGAACCGTTAGAGAACTCGATACCCGTCTTGGTCGCCCAGGCGCATTTGCTCGATCACTGACACTGCAAAAGCAATGGCGTGGGTGCGGCGGGTTGCGGCGCGCTGTCGAGATGCCGAGCAGCGCAGGGGAGTCGCGCAGCGACCATCGAATCTGCGCGCCGCGGCCCGCCGCACCTGCGCCTTTGCCGCGCCGATGCGTCCCTTGCGTGCGGCGCAACCAGCCGACGCCCAATTGCCGAAGTGGCGCCGGCGAGCCATGACCAGTCCTGCCAAGACCCGCAGACCAT
>JBJXHB010000217.1:0-2732 GCA_046160725.1 Aquabacterium sp. | reverse complement strand
GGCGCCGCCGTCGCTGCAGCCTGCATCACTGCCGCTGCACGCGCCGGGTGCGGCCGTTGCTGCTGTCGGCCAGCCGGTAGATCCACCCGTCGAGGCCCAGGCGAACGTGGCGGATGCGCTCGGTCAGGGTGCCGAACAGCGCTTCGCGGCTTTGCACCTGGTCGCCGTTCAACTCGATGCGCCACAGCGCCTGCCCGGCCAGCGCGCCCATGAACAGCTGGCCTTGCCATTCAGGAAAGCCGCTGCCGCTGTAGAACAGCATGCCGCTGGGCGCGATGGAGGTGGGCACCCTGACGCTGATCGATGGCTCGAAATCCGCAGCGCTGCTGGCGCCGCCCACGGGTGTGCATTGGCCGACCGGCGTGCCGTACCCGCAGCCTTGGCTCACCAACGGCCAGTTGCAGTTGCGGCCGGGCTGAGCGTGGTTCCATTCGACGCCGCCTTGCGGATCATGTTCCACCGCCGACGGCTGGTCGGTGCCGGGGTGCAGTGTCAGGCCTTACGCGTTTCGGTGGCCGTACGACCACACCGCCTGTCGTACCACCGAGCTGCCCGCGAGGTCGGCAAAGGGGTTGTTGGTCGGCGACTGGCCGTCAGTGCGGATGCGCATCACCTTGCCGTGGCCCAGGTCCAGGTCCAGGTCCAGGTCCAGGTCCAGGTCCCTGTCGAGGTCCTGAGTTTTGGCTTGGGCTTGGCGCGTTCGCTGTCGAGCTGGTGATCGCCCAGCGCGACGAACATCAGGCTTCCAGGCGCCAGCGCGTTACGGACGCTGAAATGACCGCTGCTGGTGACTTTCGGGCTTTGGCGGGAGATCACGCGCCCCTGCGTCAGCGCACTCGCGTCGCCACTCAACACCGCCGTGCCTACCTCTCGAACAAATCAAACCGATTGATAGCCATCATCAAGATACTGATGAACATAAGTTGTTGTTTTGAATTAAGTTTTCAGGTGCGGTTGCAGCGAAGAATCCCACCAAAATCCATGCGACAACGTTTGACGGTTCCGCGCGAACGCCTGCTCAGCGTGCTCAGGCGCCTGGGCCCCAGCGGCGCGCCCAGCTTGGAAGAGGCCCTGGCCGTCCCCCGCACCGCGCTGTTGCGTCTGCTGGCCGAACAAGGTTCTGCCTTGGTGGCGGCCGGTGCCGCTCGCCGCAGACGTTATGCCGCGCGCCGTGGCCCGCGCGGTGACACCAATGACATGCCCGTCTATCGGGTTGATCTCAACGGACAGGCGAATACCGCTGGCGTTTTACAGCTGATCGAGCCGCAAGGCAGCTGTTGGCTGCTGGACAGCGCGCTGTGGCCCGTGCCCGCGGCGGCGTGTCACGGGTTGGTGGAGCGGCCTGCCCTACCCCTTGCAGCAGATGCGCGTCCAGGGCTACATGGGCCGCCAGTCCGCGCGGCGCCACCACGACGACCTGGGCCTGCCGCCCGAGCCGCGCGACCGGACCGATGACGATCACCTGGTGGCGGTCACCCGATTCGGCCACGACGCCCCGGTGACCTGATCCTGGGCGATGCCGGCCTGCGCCGCTGGCAGGCCGACGGGGCGGCCCGGTCCGCGCCCATCGCCGAGCCCTCCTGTGCACGGGCCTATACGGCGCTGGCCGAACAGGCCGTTGCCACCGGCGTGGCCGGGTCCAACGCCGCCGGGGAGTTCCCCAAGTTCACCGACCGGCGCGCGCTGGGCGGGGCGCTGTCGCCCGAGGTGATCGTCAAGTTCTCCGGCGCTGATGACTCGGCCGCGGTGCGCCGCTGGGCCGACCTGCTGATCTGTGAACATCTGGACTTGCTGGCCTTGGCCTGCGAGCCTGGCCTGCCGGTCGCACGTTCTCGAGTGTTGCGCCACGCGGGCCGCACGTTTTTCGAGTCGGAGCGATTCGATCGCCATGGAGACCGTGGCCGCAACCCGGTGGTCAGCCTCGCCACCCTGGATGCCGAAGCCCTGGGTCTGGGGCACAGCCATTGGCCGCGCTTGGCGCAGGCCTTGGTGGCGCTGGGGTGGCTGGACGGCGACGATGCCCGCCGTATCAACGTGATCCACTGGTTTGGCCGGCTGATGGCCAACACCGACATGCACACCGGCAACCTCAGCTTCGCGCCCGTTGCCGGCCGGCTGCGGCTGGCACCGGTGTCCGACATGCTGCCGATGCGCTTTGCTCCTTTGGCCGGCGGCGAAGTGCCGCCGCTGCAGGCACCCGATGTGCCCCTGCCGCTGCCCGAGGAGCGCGGCGACTGGCAAGCCGCAGCCGCGTTGGCGCAGCGCTTCTGGGCGCTGGTGGCCAAGGATCGGCGCATCAGTGCGTCGATGCGGGCCTTGGGCCAGGGCCAGGGCCAGGTGCGGCGCCTGGCGCCTTGACCCTGTTGATTGGCGAAACGCAGTCTGAATAGGTTTGCATGCTGGTCATCGGCGGCCGGACTCGAATCGAGGGCTGCAGACAGAACAGGGAAAACACGGAGCGATTGCTCCCTATGCTGCATCAAAAATGCATACGTATGCTGTGTGGTCAGGCGCCCCGCTGGCGCGTCGTCGAAAGGTGTGACCTTGATCCGATATCTCAAACGCGGCCAGGATGCCGCCGCGCTGGCCCAGGCTGACGCGAAAGTGCGCCAGACCGTCGAAGGCATCCTGCGCGACATCGAAGCGCGCGGCGACGAAGCCGTGCGCGCGTATTCCAAGCAGTTTGATCAGTGGGATCCAGCGCAGTTCACGTTGACCCGCGGCCAGATTGA
>JBJXHB010000216.1:0-5735 GCA_046160725.1 Aquabacterium sp. | reverse complement strand
GCTGCCGTCGGCGCCGCAGGCCCAGGGGTAGCGCTTCCAGACCTCGTCGCCCAGCGTGGCGGCGGCCGCACGCGCCTGGTCCACGCGCTCGGCCGGGATGGCGCAATGCAGGCTGCCCGGCAGCAGCTGCCCGGTGGCGCTGTCCTCCAGCCGGTCCAGCACATGGCGCAGGATGCGGAAGCTCGACGGCACCAACCCGCTGGCGTCGCCCGAATGGATGCCCTCGGTCAGGATCTCCACCTTCAATACACCGGACACCATGCCGCGCAGCGAGGTGGTGAGCCACAGCTGGTCGTAGTTGCCGGCACCGGAGTCCAGGCACACCACCAGGCTGACCTGGCCCAAGCGCCCGCGCAGCGCCTCCAGGTAGGCCGGCAGGTCCGGCGAGCCGCTCTCCTCGCAGGTCTCGATCAGTCCGACGATGCGGGGGTGCGGGCTTTCGGCGCGCTGCAGGGTCTCGATGGCGGTGATGGCGGCATAGACGGCATAGCCGTCGTCGGCCCCGCCACGGCCGTACAGCCGGCCGTCGTCGATCTTGGGCGACCAGGGCCCCAGGCCGCGCCGCCAGCCGCTGAACTCCGGCTGCTTGTCGAGGTGGCCGTACATCAGCACGGTGTCGGTGCTGCGGGTGCGCGACGCCGGCAGCTCGAAGAAGATCAGCGGCGTGCGCCCTTCCAGCCGCACCACCTCCAGCTTCAGGCCCGGCACGCGGCGCGACTCGACCCAGGCCGCCGCGTCGCGCACCACGCGGTCGAGCAAGCCATGCGCGGCCCAGTCGGCGTCGAACATCGGGCTCTTGGCCGGCACCTGGATGTAGTCGGTCAGCGCCGGGACGATGCGCTCGTCCCAGGCTTCGTCGGCCATCCGGGCGGCCAGTGCGGTGAAGGACTCGGGTGCGTTCATGGTCATGTCTCCAGTGGGATGTTGCGCCCCGTCCGCAGGGCCGGGCGCGCCGTTGGCGTCACGGTGGGTCCGGGCGTCAGGTGGGTGGCGGCACCAGCCGCCCCAGCCAGCCGGTCACCAACGCCAGGGTGGCCGCCTGCTCAGGCTCGTTGAAGATCTCGTGAAACTGGCCGTCCAGGCAGCGTGCCGTGACCACGGCAGACG
Source organism: Aquabacterium sp. (assembly GCA_046160725.1). Lineage (GTDB taxonomy): Bacteria > Pseudomonadota > Gammaproteobacteria > Burkholderiales > Burkholderiaceae_C > JBJXHB01. The sequence goes on along the minus strand of JBJXHB010000216.1, from coordinate 4,628 downwards.
GCGCCGCCGCGGCAAAGGCGGCCGAGCCGGCCGGGGCGACCAGCCGGTCGGCACCGGCCCACAGCAGCAGGGTCGGCATGCGCCACTGTGGCGCGAGGCCCCGCACCGCGACGCCACCGTCGACGATGAAGCGCACCAGCGCGGGCGTGATGCGGTCGTGCACCAGCGGGTCGGCCTTGTAGGCCGCCACCACCGCGGCGTCGCGGGAGACGCCGCTGGCGTCCAGGCCGTTGCCCAGTGCCAGGTTCGGCGCCAGTGGCCCCATGACGGCCAGCAGCAGCCGCTGCACCGCATTCATGCCCGGGTCCAGCGCCGGGCTGCTCATCACCAGCCCGTCGACCGGGCGCGACCAGACGGCGGGCACGGGCGCCAGGGCCTCGGCCACGAAGCGGCCCACCGCCAGGCCGCCCATGCTGTGGCCCAGCAGCACCAGCGGGCCCGGCAGGTCGGCGCGGACCCGGTCGATCACCAGAGCCAGGTCGGCCAACAGACTGTGCGGCCCGGCGATGGCGCCGCGGGCTCCGCCGCTGGCGCCGTGGCCGCGGTGGTCATAGCCCACGGCATGCCAGCCGGCGCTGTTGAGAGCCGCCGCGACATGTCCATAGCGGCCGATGTGCTCGCCCAGGCCGTGGACGATGAGCACCGTGCCGCGAGCGGTGCCGGGCGCGGCCCAGCGCCGCAGATGCAGCGGCAGGCCGTCGGCCGTGGTCAGGGTCTGCATGGGGCGGCAGTGTAGGCACGCAGCGGCGTCATCGTGCCCAAGGGGCCCATCGCCAGCCCGGACAATCCCGGCGCGGCCGTCCACCCAGAGCCGGCGCCGCACCCCCGCCCGGCCGACGCGTCACACCGCCCCTCCTCAATCCCATCACCGAGGCCACCGCCATGAGCGACTTCTTCCAGCTGACCACCGACGCCGCCACCGGCGTCGCCCGCCTGACCCTGAACCGCCCCGAGCGCCTGAACACCATGTCGCCGGCGTTCTTCCCGGCGCTGCGGGACGCGGTGCGCGGCCTCGACGATGCGGGCACCACGCGCGTGCTGGTCATCGACTCCACCGGCCGGCATTTCAGTGCCGGCATGGCACTGGATGTCTTCGGCGACTTCGACATCCTGCGCACCGGCACGGCGCGCGCGCGGCTGGCCTTCGTCGACCACCTGCGTCGGTTGATGGCCTGCTTCGACGTGCTGGAGGAGGCGCGTTTCCCGGTCATCGCGGCGATCCAGGGCGGCTGCGTCGGCGGCGGTGTCGACCTGAGCTGCGCCTGCGACATCCGGCTGTGCAGCGCCGATGCCTTCTTCACCGTGCAGGAGATCCACATCGGCATGGCCGCCGACCTGGGCACGCTGCAGCGCCTGCCCAAGATCGTGCCGCAGGCCCTGGCCCGCGAGATGGCCTACACCGGCGACCGCATCGACGCCCAGCGCGCCCTGACCGGCGGGCTGGTCAATGCCGTGCTGCCGGACGCGGCCGCGCTGCAGGCCGCGGCCCTGGACATGGCGCGCAAGATCGCGGCCAAGAGCCCGCTGGCCATAGCCGGCAGCAAGCGCGCACTCAACCATGCGCGCGACTATCCGACGGCTCAGGCGCTGGACCAGATGACGCTGCTGCAGGCGGCGATCTTCGACATCGACGAGATGGCGGTGGCCATCAAGGGCTGGCAGACCAAGACGGCGGCCCAGTTCGACCCGCTGCCACCGGTGAAGACGCCCTGAAGGCGCCGCCCGGGCCGGCCGATCAGGGCGTGGTCTCGCGCACGGCCGCGTCCGGCGAGACCAGCACATGCCGGACCCGGCCACCAGCGTGCAGCGGCAGCAGCAGGCCCGGCAGGCGCGGGTCGGCTGCGCTGGCCAAGGTGTCGACATCGTCCAGCCGGAAAGCCGCGCCGGGCGGCAGCGCCACCGGCACGAAGGCCGTGACATTCCAGGCCCGGCGCTGCAGGCCGGCGCCGGCCGCATCCTGCAGGCTGATGTACAGGGCGTCGGTGGCGGCGGCCAGCCCGGTCAGCGTGGCATGGCCCTCGGGCCACCACACCTGGGCCGGCTGGTCCGGCTGGCTCAAGGCACGCACCAGGATGCGGCCGCGCGGCGCCTCACGGCGGCTCAGCAGGTACAGGCGGTCCTGCTTGTAGGTCACCCGTTCCACCTGCTCGGCCGGATCGACCAGCAGGCGCCAGCGCGGCTGACCCGTGCGCACGCCGGCCGCAGGGGCCAGCCACAGGGCCAGGTCGCGGCGCGTCGGATGCAGGCCGAAACCCAGTGCCCACAGGCCGTCATGGGTGAACACCAGCGCCGGCACATGGCCAGCCGGCATCGACACACCGGCGACGCCGTCACCGAAGACGGCACGTGCCGTGGACTCAGGCGATCCCGGCGTCCACAGCCACACCTCGCCACCCGCCGGTGTGCCCGGCGGCGCCTGGCGCAGGCGGTTGAAGGCCAGCTGCCGGGCGTCCGGCGTCCAGGCCAGGGCACCGACATCGGTGCCATCGAAGCGCGCCGTGCTGGTCTGGCGGCTGCGGGTGTCCAGGACCTGCAACAGGGCGCTGGCGCCTGCCGGCTGGGTCACAACGGCGACCCAGCGTCCCCCCGGCGCCGGCGCATAGTCCCGCAGTGGCGCCGCACCGTCGGCGAGCGGCCACAGCACCTCGGCGGCCCCGTCACGGCCGCGCCGGCGCACCAGCTGCGTGGCGGCGCCGCTGCCGCGCAGGTGGAAGACCAGGTCGCCGGTCTCCCGCAGCACCTGGCGCGGTGCCGCATCCTCCGCGGCCACCGGTAGCGGCGTCACAGCGAGGCAAGTCGCCACCAGGCCGGTCGCCAACCAGGACCAGCGGCTCGCCCAACCAGGCGCGACATCGGAATCGACAGTGCAGCCGTTCGGCATCGGTGGGGCGTCGCGGCGCAAGCCGCTGTGACAGTGCGCGGGCCGCCAGCATAGCCGCGGCCTGGGCGGCCCTGCCCGCTACCCTGCCCGCTACCATGCCCCACCGATGAGCCCCGACATACCGACCGCCGCACGCGCCGACGCAACGGCATCCGCCGCCGCGCCGCCGGTCAGCGACAACGCGCGGGCCGTCCTGCGCGAGGTCTTCGGCTACGACAGCTTCCGCGGCCTGCAGCAGCCGGTGATACAGCGTGTGGCCGACGGTGGCGACGCGCTGGTGCTGATGCCCACCGGCGGCGGCAAGAGCATCTGCTACCAGCTGCCGGCCATCCTGCGCCACCGTCGCGGCCTGGGCGTGACGCTGGTGGTGAGCCCGCTGATCGCGCTGATGCACGACCAGGTCGGCGCTCTGGAGGAGTTGGGCGTGCATGCGGCCTTCCTGAACTCGACGCTGGAGGGCGACCAGGCCCGGCGCATCGAGCAGGAGATGCTGGCCGGACGCCTTGTGCTGCTGTACGCCGCACCGGAGCGGATCCTGACGCCGCGCTTCCTGGCCATGCTGCAGTCGCTGCACGAGCGCGGGCTGTTCTCGCTGCTGGCCATCGACGAAGCGCACTGCGTCAGTCAGTGGGGCCATGACTTCCGCGAGGAGTACCTGGGCCTGTCGGCGCTGCACGAGCAGTTTCCGGACGTGCCGCGGGTGGCGCTGACCGCCACCGCCGACGCCCATACCCGCGCCGACATCGTGCAGCGCCTGGCGCTGCAGGCGGCGCGGCCGTACATCGCCAGCTTCGACCGCCCCAACATCCGCTACCGGCTGGTCGGCAAGGACGGCGCGCGCGACCAGCTGCTGCGCTTCCTGCGCGACGAGCACGAGGGCGACGCCGGCATCGTCTACTGCGGCAGCCGGCGCAAGGTCGAGGAGACGGCCGACTGGCTGCGCGCGCAGGGCTTCGACGCCCTGCCGTACCACGCCGGGCTGGACGCCGGCATGCGCACCGCACACCAGAACCGCTTCCTGCGCGACGACGGCGTGGTGATGGTGGCCACCATCGCCTTCGGCATGGGCATCGACAAGCCGGACGTGCGCTTCGTGGCCCACCTGGACCTGCCGAAGAACATCGAGGGCTACTACCAGGAGACCGGCCGGGCTGGGCGCGACGGGCTGCCGGCCGACGCCTGGATGGCCTATGGCCTGAGCGATGTGGTGCAGCAGCGCCGCATGATCGACGAGGGCGAGGCCGACGACGACTACAAGCGCCTGCAGCGCGGCAAGCTCGATGCGCTGCTGGGCCTGGCCGAGGCCCATGACTGCCGGCGCGTGCGGCTGCTGGCCTATTTCGGCGAGACCTATGCCGGCGGCGCCCTGACCTGCGCGAACTGCGACAACTGCCTGTGGCCGCCGCAGGTCTGGGACGCCACCGAGCCGGCGCGGCAGTTGCTGTCGTGCATCTTCCGCATGCAGCAGCTCAGCGGCATCGGCTACGGCGCCGGCCACCTGATCGATGTGCTGCGTGGCAAGCGCACCGACAAGGTGGCCCAGCATGGCCACGAGCAGCTGTCGACCTTCGGCATCGGCGCGGCGCTGAGCGAGGCCCAGTGGCGCGCCCTGCTGCGCCAGCTGGTGGCGCTGGGCAGCGTGCGCACCGAGGGCGACTACAACGTGCTGGCCCTGGACGAGCCGGCGCGCGCCATCCTGCGCGGTGACCAGGCCGTGATGCTGCGCCAGGAGGCCTCGCCGGCCGGC
>JBJXHB010000215.1:0-3812 GCA_046160725.1 Aquabacterium sp. | reverse complement strand
GGTGGTGGGGGGCGCCGCGGCCGCGGCACGTCCCGTCATGACACTGCCTATCGCGTCCAGGCGAGGTGCGTCCGCGGCACCGGCGCTCACAACGGCCGCCCGTGCACGGGCGACACGCGCCAAACCCATGGCCAGACCCGGGCTGACCTGCTGGGCGGCGGCCTGCAGTTCCGCCAGCACCGGGTCCTGGAAGCGGGCCCACCAGCGCGCGAGCGCAGCGGTGTCGCCCGCGTGCGGCGGGGCGCCCGAGGCCATCCCAGTGGCTGCAACCGGCGCCGGTGCCTGCCACGCCGTTGCCATGACCGCGGGCGGCGACGCAGGGCCCACGGTGCCGGCACACCCGAGCAGCCAGGACACGGACACCAGCGGCAGGATGAACCGCCGCGTCATGCGGTGTGTCCCAAACGCAAGGCCAGGCCGCGGCGCCGCGCCTCGGCCTGCACCATTCCAAGCCCGTAGTCCACCAGCCGGTCGGCCCACTGGTCGATGGCCTTGTCACCATCCAGGATGCCCGGCACCAGCTGTTCGGCAATGTCCCGGCCCACGTGCAGGTGCACGCCCAGTGCGGTCAGGCAGACCGCCAGCCGGTGCAGGTCGCGGTCCGCCCGTCTCAGCCCGAGGTGCCGGCACAGGACCTGCAGCAAGGCCCTGTGCAGTGGCTCGATGCCCAGCGCCTCGGTGAAGTCGAACAGGCCACTGGGCTCCAGCATCTCACGGAAATGCAGGCGGGTACACAGCCGCGACAGGTCACCCTGGCGCAGCGGGCCGGTGAAGCCTTCGTAGAACCCGCGCAACGCCTGCGGCAGCGTCAGCTGCCGGCCGGTAAAGCGGGCAATGTCGGCCTCGGGCGAGCCCATGGGCTCGGTGAACACGGCGCGGTACAACCCCGCCTTGTCGCCGAAGTAGTAGCTGATGGCCGCCACATTGACCTGCGCCTGCTCGGCCAACGCCCGTGTGCGGGTCTTGGTGAAGCCGTGGTGCGCGAACAACCGCAGCCCGGCATGCAGCAGCCGCGCTCGCGCATCGTCGGCCGCTGGAGGCGGCGCAGCAGTGCCACGGGCTCGTCGGCTTGGTGAGGCGGCCATGCCGGCAGTGTAGCGGCTGAACCAAACGATTGTTTGAAACAAACGTTTGACGCATCGACTCGAGCCGGCGCAGCGACCTCAGGGCGCCTGCCGGCGCAGCCGCATGATCTTCTTGCTGCCGACCCAGGTGGCGGTCAGCGCGCTCATGGCCAGGAAGTGCGGCGCCTGCAGGTGCGCCTGCACCGCGGCCTCATCGTCATACAGCTCGTAGAGGTAGAACAGCGACGGGTCGGCCGGGTCGCGGCAGACATCGAACTGCCGGCAGCCCGGCTCGGTCTCGCGCGAGGCACGGGCGTTCTCGATGATCGCGGCCTCGAAGGCCTCGATGTGCTCAGGAAGGATGCGGAACTCGACGACCAGGGCCTGCATGCGGTACCTTCATGGGTTGAGGGGGAGAAGTATGGCCAATGTCCTCAGTGGCCCTGACCATCACCACGACTGGATCCACCGCGGCAGCCACAGCGACAGCTGCGGCAGGTAGGTCACCAGCAGCACCACGGCAAAGGTGGCCGTCATCAGCGGCCACAGGTGGCGGGTGATCTCGCCAATGCCGACCTTGGCCAGCCGCGCCGCGACAAACAGCGTGCCGCCCACCGGCGGCGTGTACAGCGCGATGGCCAGGTTGGCGGTCATCATCACGCCCACATGGACCATGTCCAGGCCAAAGTGCTTGGCCAGCGGCAGGAACAGCGGCGCCGACAGCAGCATGGCCGGCAGCGGCTCGATGAAGATGCCCAGCAGCAGCAGGCAGATGTTGAACAGCAGCAGGAACATCCACGGCTGCGTCGCGACGACCTGGATCCAGTCCGCCATCTGCTGCGCCACCTGTTCCACCGTGATCAGCCAGGCCATGGCCCCGGTGGCACCGATCACCAGCATCACGGTGGCGCTGGTGATGAAGGCGTTGAGCAGCAGCTGCGGCACCTGCCGCCAGCTCAGGTCGCGGTAGTACAGCAGCGACACCGCCAGCCCGTAGGCCACGGCCACCGCCGCGGACTCGCTGGGGGTGAACAGGCCGCTCCAGATGCCGCCGATGATGATCAACGGCATCAGCAGCGCCGGGCCCGCCGCGATGGTCGCGGCCCGGATCTGCGCCGGCGTGGACCGCTGCTCGCCGGTGTCGCATCCGGTGCGGCGGCCATGCCACATGCACACCGCGATCAAGGCCAGCGCCGACAGCAGCGCCGGCACCAGGCCGGCCATGGACAGCGTGCGCATCGACACGCCGCTGATGAACGCATAGACCAGGAACGGTATGGACAGCGGCATCAGCAGCGCCAGCGTGCCGGCCACCGCGAGCAAGGCCGCGGCAAAGCCGCGCGAGTAACCGCGCGCCACCATTGCCGGGATGACCAGCGAGCCGATGGCCGCGGTGTCGGCAATGGCCGAGCCGGACACACCGCCGAACATGGTGCAGCTCATCACCGTGACCACGCCCAGGCCGCCCGGCAGCCAGCCAAAGAGCACGCGCGCGAACTCGACGATGCGCTTGCCCACGCCGCCCTGGGCCAGCAGCTCGCCGGCAAAGATGAACAGCGGCACGGCCAGCAGGATGAAGGGCTCCACCCCGCCGATGAAGCTGAGGAAGATGGTCTCCATCGGGTGGCTCAGGCCTTGCGCCCAGATGATGCCCACTGTGGTGATCAGGATCGCAAACAGCAGCGGCACGCCCGCCAGCGCGATGAGGAAGAAGACGCCGAACAGTGTCAAGGCCAGCATGTCGACTCACTCCGTCGGCAGGTAGCGCCGCTCGCGGGGCACGCCGGCCGCCGCCTGCCACAGGTCGAAGGCCACGAACACCGCCATCAGCGTGCAGCCGACCGCCATGCCCATGTACTGGATGGCCATCGGCCACTCCAGCACCGTCAGCTGGTTGCCCCAGTTGGAGCCCACCAGTGACCAGCCGAAGCGCACCAGCACCGCGAGCATGACCAGGCAGGCGGCCAGCACGGCGCAGTCGGCCCAGCGCCGGCCCTGCGGGCCCAGCTTGTCGATGAACTCGGTGATGGACATGTGCATGCCGCGCTGGGCCGCGCAGGCCCCGCCCAGAAACGTGACCCACACCATCATCAGCTCGCCCAGCTCCGTCACCCAGGCCAGGTCCATGCGGAAGAGATGCAGCGTCACGTTGAAGAAGACCAGGGCGGCCATCGCGCCGCCGATGGCGATGACCAGGATGTCAACCGCGCGCCCCAGCAACCGGATGGGCCAGGGCGCCGCGGCCACCGGGGACAGCAGCGGGGTCATGGCCTACCTGGCGCTCTTGCGGACCGCCTCGGCGTCCTTCAGGAAGGCATCGACGTCGGCGCCGTACTTCTCGCGTGCCTTGCCATAGACCGGCTGAACCGCGGCACGGAAGGCCGCGACGTTAGGTTTGGCATTGATCTTGGCACCCTTGCCGGCCATCTCCTTGAGCTGGTTGTCGTCGTTGCCGGCGATCATGTCGCGGCTGAAGCGCGCCGCCACCAGTGCGGCCTCGGTCACGGCCTTCTGGTCAGCTGGCGACAGCTTGGCCCAGGTCCTCTCGCTGATGGCCAACGGGATCGGGCTGTACACATGGTTGGTCAGCGTGACGTGGGGGGCGACCTCGTAGAACTTGTTGGAGTAGATGGTGTCGACGGGGTTCTCCTGCCCGCTCACCGCGCCCTGCTGGATCGCGAGGTAGACCTCGGGCAGCGGCATGATCTGGATGTTGAAGCCCATCGCTTCGAGCGTCCAGCGCATCAT
>JBJXHB010000214.1:0-4198 GCA_046160725.1 Aquabacterium sp. | reverse complement strand
CCAGATCATTCGGGCGAGGCCGGCCCGCGCGGCGGCGGCCTCGCACAGGCCGCAGGGGCGCGAGCTGCTCACCAGGACCAAGCCGGCCAGGTCGCTGCGCTGCAGCCGCTGCCGGGCATCGTGGATCGCCTGCCGCTCGGCATGGGCATCCGGGTCGCGCAGCCGGACGACACGGCTGGGCGCCTCGCCGACGATGCGGTGCTGCGCATCGACCACCACCGCGCCATAGGGCTGGTCGCCGTTGCGCACGGCGTCATCGCGCAGCGCGTGGGCGCGCGCCAACGCTGCGGAAAATTCGCGCGCCAGATCGCCGTCGGTCGTGGCCGCGGCGCTCAGTGGCGGCAGCATCAGTGCCAGGGTCAGGCTGCGGCGTCTCATGCGCCCAGTATGCTGCGGGCCCGCCCCTTGCATCAACCGCTCTCCATGCCACGCCACATCCTGCCCGAGGACCAGATTCATCCCGCCATCCGTGACAAGGTGGCCGGCCTGCACCGGGACATCGTCGACGAGGTGCGCGCCGCCGTCGCTGCGCATGCGGTGGTGGTGGTCGGCATGCGCCAGAACCCGATGCCGCGCAAGGCCCGGCAGGCGCTCGACGCCGCCGGCATCCCGCACCACTACCTGGAATACGGCAGCTACCTCAACACCTGGCGGCGGCGCAATGCGCTCAAGCTGTGGACCGGCTGGCCGACGTTTCCGATGGTGTTCGTCAAGGGCCAGCTGGTCGGTGGCGCCGAGGACCTGGCCCGGCTGATCGCCAGCGGCGAGCTGCAACGGATGATGGCGTGATGACGGCGCATCACCCGGTCGGCGAGCCTGCGCGATGACCCCGCTGCGCGTGCTGGCCATCGCGGGTGGCCTGGCCACCATGGGCTTCATGGCCTTCAATGCGGTGATCGGGCTGGTGGCCCGGCAGCTGGGCCTGCTGGAGTGGCAGGTTGGCCTGCTGGTCAGCCTGGCCGGGCTGGCGCTGGTGGTGGTGTCCGCCGCCTGGGGCCGCGCCAGCGACCGGCGCGGCCGGCTGCCGATCATGCGGCTGGGGCTGGTCGGCTATGTACTGGGTTTCGCGGCCATGGGCGTCTATCTGGCCTGGTCGCAGATGCAGTTGCAGGCCGGTATCGTGCCGGCGGTGGCGCTGAGCTTTGGCGTGTTGATGCTGACGCGGCTGGCGGTGTCGGTGCTGTATGGCGCCTACCAGACCGCCGCGCAGGCCTATGCCGCGGACGTGACCACCGAGGCGACCCGGGCCCAGGCCATGGCCGCGCTAGGGCTGGGCCAGGCCGTAGGCATGGTGCTGGGGCCGGCGTCGGCATCGGCGTTGTCGGCGGTCAACCTGAACAGCCCGATCTGGGCCGCCACGGTCCTGGGCATGTTGGCGCTGGCCATGGTGCACCGGCGCCTGCCACCACCACCGCAGCGGCCGCTGGGGCCGCAGACCACGCTCAACTGGCGTGATCGCCGTATCCGCTTTGCGCTGTTCACCGGTTTCGCGGCCTTCACCTGCATCATGTCGGCGCAGGTGGTGACCGGCTTCTTTGCCCAGGACCGCTTCGGGCTGGCGACCCAGCAGGCCGCCGCGCTGGCCGGCGCGGCGTTGACCTGCGTCGGCCTGGCGCTGGTCTGTGCACAGCTGATCGTGCGCCGGCTGGCCTGGCCGCCCTGGCGCATCGTGGCCACCGGCGCAGCGATCTCGGCGGTGGGCTTCTCGACGGCGATCTGGGTCGCCGCACCCTGGCAGATGATGGCGGGCTTCTTCTGCTCCGGCTTCGGCATGGGCTTCGTGTTCCCGGGCATGCAGGCGGCCAACGCCAATGCCGTGCAGGCCCATGAACAGGGTGCCGCGGCTGGCACGCTGGGCGCGGCGCAGGCCATGGGTATGGTCATCGGCCCACTTGCCGCCACCGCGTTGTACCGGCAGGTCGGACCCAGTGCGCCATTCGCGCTGGCCGGCGCGCTGATGGCGGTCACCTGCGTGGCCGCCCTATGGCAGCGCCGGCGCACGGTGGCCGTGGCATAGCCCAGGCCAACCGGCGGCATCAGCCGCCGCTGGCGCCGTGCAGCCGGCGCCGTCGGCCCTGCAGCCGGAACCAGCCGGCCTGCAGCGCCACCACGGTACCGGCCAGGCCCATCAACAGGGCCAGCGGCGCGGCGCCGCGCAGCAGCGCGTTGTTGAAGTCGTCGCCGCCGGTGTAGTCCATGATGTGCAGCCGCCACAGCAGGTCGTACCAGACCCAGGCCTCGGTGCGCGCCGTGAGGAACTCACCGCCCTCTCCGTCGAAATACAGCCGCGTGCCCAGCGTGTCGTCGAAGCGCACGCGCCACAGGTCGCGCCGGCCCGCCATCTCCTGCACGATGCCCAGCCGGGCCGGCGCGGTGGACATGCGCTCGGCGGTGCCGACCATGCGGCCGCCACCCCTGTACAGCGCCTGCGCATAGCGCTCGATGTCGCGGCCCTCCGGCGCCGTCCAGGGCCGGCCGTCGGCGCGCAGGCGGTGGACCCGGCCGTCGGCCAGGGTCAGGCGCCACAGCGCACCGTCCGCCCCGGGCACGGCGGCCACGCCCCGCACCGCAGCGGCCGGTGCCGACGCGGCCAGGGCGGCCTGCAGCTGCGCCGGCCAGTCGGCTCCCAGGTCGACCACCGGCTTGCCCACCATGTCCTGCGCCTTGACCCAGGGCTGGAACGGCAGCCAGGCGAACACCACGCCGCCGACCAGCCAGGCCAGCAGCTGCAGACCGATCAGCCAGGCCAGCCAGCGATGCACGGTGCGGGCGATGCGATGCAGGTTCATGCAGTGGAGCGCCAGGGCGGTCGAGAGGATGCGCAGCGTATCCCAGCGTGCCGGCGAAACAAATCAAACAAGGGCGGCCGGTGTTGAAGCCGCCTTGAAACCGGGGCCCACGACAGTGGCGGCACCGCACACCCCGCCACATCGGAGCACCCCATGGCCCACATCGCACCGGCACTGACCGTCAAGCAACGCACCCGCACCCAGGAGGTCCTGGTCGAGTGGAAGGGCGCGGGCCCGAAGTTCAAGGCCGCCGCGATGGCGCTCAACAGTGCGATCGTCACCGGCGACCTGCTCGGCATGAAGGACGCCCGCGGCAACCTGGAGCGGCATCTATCGCAACTGTCCAACATCGCCGGCCAGGCCGGTTTCATCCAGAAGTCGGTGCGCGAGCTGACCGAGACCGAGGGCTTCGTCGATACCGCCGGTGCCGCCGTGGTGATCCTCGAGCAGATGGACAGCGTGGCCGAGGCCGCCTCCGGTGCCTATGCCGCGGGCAAGCGCCTGATCGAGAAGGCCGACAAGGCCATCGACACCGCCGAGAAGGGTGGCGCCGACTTCGAGAAGAAGTGGGCCAAGGCCAACGCCTATCTCGAGGTGCACAGCGGCTATCGGCCGGCGGCGCTGAAGGACATGCTGGCGGTCGTCGCGGCGGCTGAGAAGGCGCTTGCCGCGCGCGATGCCAAGGCGCTGGCCAAGGCGCAGCGGGACGCCGCCGCGTTCCCCAGGTTCGCCACGCCGATGTTCAAGCTGCGTGAGCTGCTGGACATGCGCCGCGCCACGGTCGACCAGGCACCCGAGGAAGACCGCAAGAGCTACGAGGCCGACATCAAGTCCTGGGCCGACCGCCTGCGCCAGGCCGAGGCCGACGAAATGCAGATCGCGCTGGAGAAGGACGCCATCGCGGCCATGGCCATCGAGCCGCTCGACGCCCGCAAGGCGGCGAAGGTGCTGGCCATCGACCCGGCGCATGTGCCCAAGCTGGCCAAGGTGCTGGAAGCCGAGCCTTCGATGCTGATGAAGGGCCTGGAGACGCTGCGCAAGCAGCTGTCCCTGGCCATGCCGGCCCGGGACATGATGCTGGCCCTGCAAAAGGCACGGCTGGTCTGATCCTGCCAAGAGAAGGGTTGTGGCCTGGCTGCGTCATCACCCGGCGGCGGACGCGCAACCAGGAAGCGAGCGCGTCGGGGCGGGCGACCTACCGCGCCGGCGTCGCCGGCCGCCCTCAGCGGCCGTTCGCACCGCCATTCCGGCCATTCGCCGTACCGCTTGCACGGCTTGCCCATGCGGGCCGGGACAATGCGGCGCATGCACAGACCACTTCATTCGTCCGGGCCAACCCGGCCGCTGCTGGCCGCCGTCGGGCTGGCCTGCGCCCTAGCCGCCGCCGGGCTGCTGCCGGCCTCCGCCGC
>JBJXHB010000213.1:0-28464 GCA_046160725.1 Aquabacterium sp. | reverse complement strand
ATCGGGCTATGCGGTTGACCAGGTCGGCAGCGGAAGCGAGGCCGACGCCGCACTGGCGGCCCATGCCTTTGACCTGCTGATCCTGGACCTCGGGCTGCCGAAGATGCATGGATTCGACGTGCTTCGGCGCATGCGCGCGCGTGGCTCGACCGTCCCGGTGTTGATCCTGACCGCCGCCGACAGCGTGGAGCAGCGCGTCAAGGGCCTGGACCTGGGCGCCGATGACTACATGGCCAAGCCGTTCTCGCTGCAGGAGCTCGAGGCAAGGGTCCGAGCCCTGACGCGGCGAGGCCTGGGTGCGGCATCCAATCTCATCCGGCACGGCCCGTTGACGTTCGACGCAACGGGCCGCGTGGCCTACATCAATGATCAGATGCTGGAGTTGTCGGCGCGCGAGATCGGCTTGCTGGAGGTGCTGCTGCAGCGCGCGGGCCGGCTGGTCAGCAAAGACCAGCTGGTCGAGAGGCTGTGCGAATGGGGTGACGAGGTCAGCAACAACGCGATCGAGGTCTACATCCACCGCCTGCGCAAGAAGATCGAGCAGGGCCCGATCCGGATCGCCACCGTGCGCGGTCTGGGCTATTGCCTGGAGAAGATTGCGGCCTGAGGCGGCCGGCCGATTGGCCCGCCCGAAAAAAGGCGGCCCGCCATTGGCGGGCCGAGACGCTTGTCGCCGGAGCGGCTTTCAGGCAGCCCGGCGGCGGCGTGCAATGCCGCCGACGGCGGCCAGGCCGAGCCCCAGCAGAGCCCAGGTCTGCGGCTCAGGGACCGCCGTCACCTGCACGCGGTCAAGAAGCATGCCGATGTTGTCGCCACCGGCGCCCTCGAAGCTCAAGGTGTATGCACCCGTGCTGCCGGGTGTGAACTGCAGGCTGTAGGCCGTGAAGCCGGCGTTCTGCGGCAGGCTGTGGCTGCTGCTCATGGTGCCGATGCTGACATCAACCCGCTCTTGCCCGCCGTTGCGCCGGTTGCCGGCCAGGTCGAAGCTCAACGTATGCAGCAGGCCGCCGGTCAGGTTGAGCTGGATGCTCATCTTGCCGGCGTTGCCGGTGGATCCGTCCATGTCGACGTAGCGGCCGTTGCCCGGCAGGAAGTCGTAGAACCCGGGATTGCCGATGATGTCGACCGTTCCGCCGGACACGACCCAGCCGGACGGCGTGGTGTTCAGGCCGAGCGCATTGGCATCGAAGTTGTCGGTAAAGACGACGATCTGGGCATGGGCGGCGCCGGCCAGGGTGAGGGCGGCAGCGGCGATCAGGCGGGGCATGGACATGTCGGGATCCTGTGGGTGGTGTATGCCGGAATTGTCGGCAGGCTCCACCACACAATGAACCCCGCAGGTGGGTGGTCGCCAGGGCGGTAGCGGGTATCCTGACACGCCCATAGCCGAGTCATGCCCGTCCTTCGCGAAACCCGCTCGCTGTTCGGCGAGATCCTGGATTGGATGCTTGCGCCACTGCTGCTGCTGTGGCCCATGAGCGTGTTCCTGATCTGGTTGGTGGCCCAGGGCATCGCCCACCTGCCCTTTGACCGCGAACTGGGCGAACTGGCGCGCGCGCTGTCGCGGCAGGTGCTGGTGACCCCCAACGCCGCCGGGACACGAAGCGTTGTGCGGCTGAAGCTGCCGGAGCTGGCCACCGATCTGCTGCGTGCAGACGATGTCGACCAGGTGTTCGTCCAGGTCCTGGGCGCGCGCGGCGAGCACATCGTTGGCGACCGCGACCTGCCGGTGCCCGAGCAGACCGCCGGCGAACCCTTGACGCTCTACTTCCGCGACGAGGTCATGGCGGGTCAACCGGTCCGGGTGGCCTACCTGTGGCTACCCGCACGGCTGGCGGCGGGCGAGCAGGCGCCGTTGGTGCAGGTGGCCGAGACCCTGACCAAGCGGTCCCGGCTGGCCGACGAGATCGTCAAGGGCGTGGTGTTTCCGCAGTTCGTGATCCTGCCGCTGGCGGTGCTGCTGGTCTGGTTCGCCTTGTCGCGCGGCATTGCGCCGCTGGGCGCCCTGCAACGGCGGATCCGCCGTCGGCGCAGCGAGGACCTCAGCCCGATCCCGTTGCGCGACGTGCCCGAAGAGGTGGCGCCACTCGTTGGCGCCATCAACGACCTGCTGTCGCGCCTGGATGCGTCGATGACCGCGCAGAAGCGCTTTCTGGCCGATGCGGCGCATCAGCTGAAGACGCCGCTGGCCGGCCTGCGCATGCAAGCCGAGCTGGCGCAACGCGAGATCGACGCGGGCGAGAAGGACCCGCGATCACTCAAGCAGTCGTTGCACCAGATCGAGCTGTCGTCCCAGCGCGCGGCGCACATGGTGAACCAGCTGCTGGCGATGGCCCGCGCGGAGAACGCGGCCGCCGCGCAGGCGCCGCAGACAGTGCCCCTGGCCGAGCTGGCCCGCGAAACCGTGCGTGACTTCGTGCCGCGCGCAATGGAAAGGAGGATCGACCTCGGGTACGAGGGCCCGACGGCGGGCGAGACGGCCACGCGTCTCATCGGCCAGCCGATGCTGGTACGCGAGCTGTTGCGCAACCTGGTCGACAACGCGCTGCTGTACACACCCAGCGGGGGCGCCGTGACCGTGCGCATCGTCGACGACCGCTACGGACATGTGGTCGCGCTGCAGGTGGAGGACAACGGTCCCGGCATTCCGCAGGCAGAACGCGCACGGGTCTTCGAGCCGTTCTATCGCTCGTTGGGCACCAACGTCGATGGCAGCGGGCTGGGCTTGGCGATCGTGCGTGAGATTGCGCAGGCCCATGGCGCCGAGGTCTGGGTCGAAGACGCCCGAGCCGACGTTGGCAGCGGCCCATCGGGCGCGCTGTTTACGGTTCGTTTTCCCGGCGTGGCGTCTGGCTCAGGGCCCGACTGAGCAAAGCGGCATCGTCGGCATCGCGCCAGCCTTCGCGGCAGGCCGCTTCAAAGACCGCTGCGGCGGCACACGCCACGGGCAGGCCGGACCTGGCGGCGTCCGTTGACCCACCGCCCACCATCTGCAGTGCCAGCACGGCGTCCTTGGCCAGCAGGGACATGTGGGCCCGCGGGTGCGTGTCGCCAGCCAGGGCGCGCCGCAGCCGCTCGCTGCCGATCCAGCTGGCGCCGCTCGACTGTTCAATCACCGACAGCGTCATCGCGGAATCCAGCCCGAGCCGGATGGCCAGCGCCATCGCCTCTGCAGCACCGGCCAAGTTGATGGCGGCCAGGAGGTTGTTCACCAGCTTGGTCCGGGCGCCTTTGCCAGGCTGCTCGCCCACATGGAAACGGCGGCTGGACAAGGCCTGGAGCACAGGATCGAAGCGCAGGAACAGCGGCTGTGGACAGGCCACCATCAGGCTCATCGTGCCGTCGGCGGCCCGGGCGGGGCCGCCGGACATCGGCGCGTCGATGCAACCCACCGACCGCTCGTCCAGGCGACGGGCAAAGCGCTCGACATCCGCCGGCCCGATGGTGGAGCACAACATCACGGCGTGCGGTGGATGGGCCGCATGGCACAGCCCGCCGGTACCGAAAAGGACCGCCTCGCACTGTGGCGCATCGACGACGGCCACGATGGCCAGTGCGGCGCCGTTGCCCGCCAGGGCGGCATCGGATGCCGGTTTTGCACCAAAGCCCTCGGCCTCATGCATCGCCTCGGTCCGCAGGTCATGCACGCCAACGACATGGCCAGCCTCGACCAGGCGCCGCGCCATCGGCAGCCCCATGTTGCCAATGCCGATGACGGCCAACCGGTCCAGCCCAGCAGCTTCGGTCCCGGGCATGCTTCAGCGCTGCATCAAGGCACGGCTGCGGGCGATCGACAGCAGCATGCCCAGCGCCACGCCCAGCGTCACCATGGCCGTGCCGCCATAGCTGATGAAGGGCAGTGGCACGCCGACGACCGGGAGGATGCCGCTGACCATGCCCACGTTGACGAACACATAGGTGAACAACGACATCGAGATGGCGCCGGCAAGAAGGCGGCCAAAAGCCGTCGAGGCGGCCTCGGCGATCATGAGGCCGCGCAGGATCAGGACCGTGAAGCCGCCGAGCAACGCAAGCGCGCCCAGCAGGCCGAACTCCTCAGCAAATCCGGCAAAGATGAAATCCGTGGTGCGCTCGGGGATGAACTCCAGATGGGTCTGCGTACCGGCCATGAAGCCCTTGCCCGTCACGCCACCGGAGCCGATGGCGATCATGCCCTGGATGATGTGGAAACCCTTGCCGAGCGGGTCCGTGCTCGGGTCCAGCAGCGTGCACACCCGGTGCTTCTGGTAGGGTCGTAGAACCGGCCACACCGTGTCGGGCTGGCAGATCAGGTCCTGTGACCAGACCAGCACACCGATGCCGACCAGCAGCAGGACCAGTGCCGGCAGGATCAGACGCCAAGGCAGACCGGCAAAGAACACCACATAGAAGCCCGCGGCCAGCACCAGGATGGCGGTGCCGAGATCGGGCTGCTTGGCCACCAGTGCCACCGGCAGCAGCAGCAGCAGCGCCGCGATCACGAAGTCCAGTGCCCGCAACTGCCCCTCGCGGCGCTGGAACCACCAGGCCAGCATCAGGGGCATGGCCAGCTTTATCAGCTCGCTGGGCTGGATCACGATGCCGACGTTCAGCCAGCGTGTCGCCCCCTTCTTGCTGACGCCGAAGAGCGCCGTCGCCATCAACAGCAGCACGCCCAGGGCATAGATCGGGACCGCCACGGCCATCAGTCGCTGCGGAGGGACCTGAGCCACCGCGAACATCAACACCGCACCCAGGACCATGTTGCGGGCATGGTCCGGAAACCGCGTCCCACTGTCGTAGCCCACCGAGTACATCGACATCAGGCCGAGACCGGCCAGCGCGGCGGTGGCCAGGACCAGCGTCAGGTCGAATCCGGCGAAGACCGGCGCCAGGCGGGCTCGCCAGGACGGTTGCTCGAAGACCGCATTCACGGCGATCGCTCCGGCGCCGGCGCGGCCGGCGCCGCGACCGGCATGCCGGGCAAGACGATGTCCGACGGCCGGCGCGGTTTGCCGATCGGTGCGCCCGCCTGGCCGGCGCGCACGGCGGCGAAGTCGTCCTCGCTGGGCCACTGGTCCAGGAGCAGATAGTCGAAGACCCGACGGGCAATCGGTGCTGCCGCTGCGGCGCCAAAGCCGGCGTTCTCGACCACGATGGCCAGCGCCACCGTCGGCGCGTCGATCGGTGCCGCAGCGATGTACAGCGAATGATCGCGCTGGTGCTCGGCCATGCGTGAGGCGTTGTACTTCTCGTTCTGACGGATGCCCACCGCCTGGGCCGTGCCGGTCTTGCCGCCCGATGCATAGGGCGCCCCGGTGAAGATGCGGGTCGACGTGCCCTCCTGTGTGACGCCGTGCAGGGCGCGCCGGAGCAGATCGACATGCTCCGGCTTGAACCCGAGCGGCTCCCGGGCCTCGACCGACGCCAGTGCCCTGTTGTCGTTGCTGACCGCATCGCGCACCTGGCGCACGAGGCGTGGCGCGTGGCGCTGACCGCCCGAAACCAGCGTCGCTGTCGCGTAGGCCATCTGCAGCATCGTGAAGTTGTTGTAGCCCTGGCCAATGCCCAGCGAGATGGTCTCGCCGGCGTACCAGCGCTGCTGCTCGGGCTTGCGGTAGGTGCGGCGCTTCCAGTCGGTGGAAGGCAGCACACCGGTCACCTCGCCCTCCAGATCGATGCCGGTCCGGGCGCCCAGGCCGAACGGCGACAAGGTCCGGTGCATCAGGTCCACGCCCATCTCATTGGCCAGCGTGTAGTAGTAGACGTTGCTGGACTTGACGATGGACCGCATCATGTCCACCGCGCCCAGGCCGGTGTCGCCATGGCTGCGGAAGACATGGCCGCCGAAGTTGAAGGTGCCGCCGTCGTGGACGATGGTCGAGGCCGACCGCTTGCCGCTTTCCAGTGCCGCCATGGCCATGAATGGCTTGAAGGTGGACCCAGGCGGATAGGTGCCGCGCAACGCCCGGTTGAGCAGAGGCTTGTCGATCGACTCGTTCAGCTCCTTCCAGCTCTCGCTGTCGATGCCATCGACGAAGAGGTTGGGGTCGAAGGTGGGCTTGCTGACGAAGGCCAGGACCTCGCCGTTGCGCGGGTCCAGCGCGACCAGGGCGCCGCGGCGGTCACCGAAGAGCTGCTCGACCAGCCATTGCAGCCGGATGTCCACCGACAGCTGCAGCAGGTGCCCGGGCGTCGGCGGATGCGACTTCAGCCGACGCACCGCGCGCCCGCCCGCGCTGGTCTCGACCTCGTCGAAGCCGGTCAGGCCATGAAGTTCGCGCTCGTAGCGCTGTTCCAGTCCCAGCTTGCCGATGTACTCGGTGCCACGGTAGTTGGCAATCGCCTCCTCGTCCCAATCCTCCATGGCCTTCTTCTCGGTCGTGTTGATGCGACCGATATAGCCCAGCAGATGGCTGCCGGTCTCGCCCATCGGATAGTGGCGGAACAGCCTTGCCCTCACCTCCACGCCAGGAAACCGGAACCGCTGTGACGTGAAGCGAGCCACCTCCTGATCATTGAGCTTGGTCCTGATCGGCAGGGAATCGAAACTCTTGCTCTCTTCCTGCAGGCGCTTGAAACGGCGACGATCGCGCGGTTGCACGTCGACGATCTGGGACAGTTCGTCGATGACCGTCTCGACCGGCGACTGCAGACGGGAGGGCGTGATCTCCAGGGTATAGGCGGAGTAGTTGGTGGCCAGCACGACGCCGTTGCGGTCGACGATCAGGCCGCGGTTGGGCACGACCGGCAGGACGGCGATGCGGTTGGCCTCGGCCTGCTGCGCCAGGTCTTCGTGTCGTACCACCTGCAGCCATACCAGCCGCGACACCAGCAGGGCGAACAGCACCAGCACGAAGCCTGCTGCGGCCAGCAGACGCCAGCGCAGTCGGCTCAGCTCCTGTCCAAGGTCGCGAAGCTCGTTCATGAGGATGATTGGGTGCGGTTGGACACGTTGCTACAGCGGCCGGTTCTTGTCCGGATCCGGCGCCCGCCGCTGTGGGGCCAGCAGCAGCCAGACCGCCACCGGCCACAGCAGGCTCTCGATCAGTGGCGCGACCACCCAGCTCCAGCCCGGAAACATGCCACCGGCGGCAAGGCGGGCCAACAGCGAGACCACATGGGCGCCGGCGAAGAGCGGCAGGATCTGCGCAGCCTGCTCCGGGATCGAGAACCACAGCAATCGGCGATGCATGCTGACGGCGCCATAGCTCAGCAACGTGTAGGCCAGGGCATGCTGTCCAAGAGCGGCGCCATGGTTGACATCAATGGCCAGGCCGAAGGCGAACGCCAACCCGATGCCGACCCGGTGCGGCTGGTGCACGTTCCAGAACACCAGCGTCAGCGCCATCAGGTCGGGTGCCGCCGGATGCCGGCCCAGCGGCAGCATCTCAAAGCCCAGGGCGGCCAGCAACGTCAGGCCAATGAAGAAGGGGTTGACCGGCAGCAGCAACTGGTCGGATCCGCGCGGCATGATCATGGTGCGCGCTCCCGAGGCGACACTCGGCGCACAGGTGCGGCTGGCTCCGGCACCGGCCGCGGCGGCATCTGGACCTCCGCAGGCTCCAGCACCATCACGTGGCGCACGCCGTCGGGCTGGGCCGATGGGCGGGCCAGAATGCGCGCAAAGCCTGCATCGGCACGACGCTCGACCGCGGTGACGACGGCCACCGGCAGCCCGGGCGGGTAGACGCCATCCAGGCCGTTGGTCTGCAGCAGGTCACCCACTTTCACGTCTGCATTGGCGGCGATGTAGCGCAGCTCCATGACGCCGTCGCCGGCGCCGAAGGCGGCGCTGCGCTGCTGGGTGCGCAGGTTGAGCACCGGCAGCGCCGCGTCCTTGTCGCTGAGCAAGGTGACCTCGGCCGTCAGGGCGTAGACCCGCGTCACCTGCCCGACGACGCCGGCGTCGGTGATCACGGGCGCGCCGCGCGACACACCCTGTGTCCGGCCACGGTCGATCACGACCTTGCGCGAGAAGGCGTCGGCGGACTCGTACAGCACCTGGGCCGTCTGGGCCCGCACGGGCAGGCTGGGCGCAAGCTCCAGCAGGGCACGCAGCCGGATGTTCTCCACTGTCAGACGTTCGACCTGTGAGGCGCGCTCGGCCTGGCGCGCCAACTGCACCCGGGCCTGGGCCTCGGCGGCTCGGGCCGCCGCCAGCCCGCCCAGGTAGCCGGCGCCCTGCCGGGCCGCGTCCACCGGCACGGCCAGCGCCTGCTGCAGCGGCAGCAAGGCCGTCGCCAGACCGTCGCGCAGCGGTGCAACCAGCTGCAGGCGGGTGTCCGCGGCCATCAGGAAGATGGCCAGGGCCGAGCACAGGGCCAGCTTCGTCAGTGCCGGCAGGCCCTGGCGGAAGAAGGGCGGCGGGGTTCGATCCAGTGTGGCGAGCGGCATGGCGGCGGCGCCGATTGTGCGGCGGCGATGGGGCCCTGGCCTGTGGTTGCTCGGGGTGGCGTCTGCCGGCAGAAGCCGTCAAGCCCGGCGCCGGATGCCGGAGGGCCGCGCCTACTACTCGGAGGTGAAGATCGACCCCAGGCGCTCCATGCGCTCGAGCGCCATGCCGCAGCCCCGGACGACGCAGGTCAGCGGGTCCTCGGCCACCAGCACCGGCAGGCCGGTTTCCTCGGCCAGCAGGCGGTCCAGGTCGCGCAACAGCGCCCCGCCGCCGGTCAGCATCATCCCGCGCTCGGCGATGTCGGCACCCAGCTCGGGCGGCGTCTGCTCCAGCGCATTCTTGACGCTGGAAACGATCTGGTTCAGAGGGTCGGTCAGGGCTTCCAGGATTTCGTTGGAGGAGATCGTGAAGCTGCGCGGCACGCCCTCGCTGAGGTTGCGGCCCTTGACCTCCATCTCCTTGACCTCGGAGCCCGGGAATGCGCTGCCGATGTTCTTCTTGATGCTCTCGGCCGTGGGCTCGCCGATCAACATGCCGTAGTTGCGGCGGATGTAGTTGATGATGGCCTCGTCGAACTTGTCGCCACCCACGCGCACGCTGCCCTTGTAGACCATGCCGCCGAGGCTGATGACGCCGACCTCGGTGGTGCCGCCGCCGATGTCCACCACCATCGAGCCCGAGGCCTCGCTGACCGGAAGCCCGGCGCCGATGGCGGCCGCCATCGGCTCTTCGATCAGGTAGACCGCGCGGGCACCGGCACCCAGTGCCGACTCCCGGATGGCGCGCCGCTCGACCTGGGTCGACCCGCAGGGCACGCAGATGATGATGCGCGGGCTCGGCTTGAGCATCGAGCGCGGGTGCACCATCTTGATGAACTGCTTGAGCATCTGCTCGGTGACGGTGAAGTCGGCGATGACGCCGTCCTTCATCGGGCGGATGGCCTCGATGTTGCCCGGTACCTTGCCGAGCATGGCCTTGGCCTGCGCGCCCACGGCCTGGATCGTCTTCTTGCCGTTGGGCCCGCCCTCGTGGCGGATGGCAACGACCGAGGGCTCGTCCAGGACGATGCCCTTGTCGCGCACGTAGATCAGCGTGTTGGCCGTGCCAAGATCGATCGCAAGATCGGTGGAGATGTAGCGGCGCAGGAATCCGAACATGGAGCGGGTACGGTCAGGGCGTGCGGAGGGCGGGCGGCGGCTGCGACTTCAGGGGCCGGCAAGCCGGCTCTGCGAAGGCATCTGGCGTATGGCGGGCCCCGTTGAGGTTGGGGTCCGGGCGGCGCCTCGGGGCATGGCACCAGGTGCGCTCGGAGTGGGCGGCGATAATACTCCAACCCCCTCCGAAAACCCGCCGCGTGCAGCCGTTTCTGGCGTGCGCCGGGCCGCCGAGACACCCCCCATTGCAACCATGGCACTGACCGATCAGGATGTCAGCCGCATCGCGCATCTGGCGCGGCTGGAACTCGAGCCCGCCCAGGTGGGTGTGATGCGAGAGCAGTTGAACGGGTTCTTCGCGCATGTCGAGCAGATGCGCGCGGTGGACACCCGTGGCGTCGAGCCGCTGTATACGCCACTGTCGGCAGTGCAGGCGGTGGCGCTGCGGCTGCGCGACGACGTGGTGACCGAGGCCAACCAGCGCGATGTCAATCAGCGCAGTGCGCCGTCGGTCCAGGACGGCCTCTACCTCGTACCCAGGGTGGTGGAGTGAGCGTGGACCCGCATGACCTGGGGGTGGCGGCCGCATCGGCCGAGATGGCCGCCGGCCGGCTGACCAGTGTGGCGCTGACGCAGGCCTTGCTGGACCGGGCCGTGGCAATGGCCGACCTGGGCGCGTTCCTGCATCTGGATGCCCAGCGGGCGCTGGAGGCCGCGCGGTCTGCCGACGCGCGCCGCGCAAAAGGCGAAAGCGGGCCGCTGCTTGGCGTGCCGGTCGCCCACAAGGACATCTTCGTCACCGCCGACATGCCGACGACGGCCGGCTCGCGGATGCTGGCGGGCTACCGCAGCCCGTTCGACGCCACGGTGGTGCAACGCCTGGCAGAGGCCGGCATGGTCAGCCTGGGCAAGCTGAACTGCGACGAGTTTGCGATGGGTTCGTCCAACGAGAACTCGGCGTTCGGCCCGGTGTGCAACCCTTGGGACCGAGGCCGGGTGCCGGGGGGCTCGTCGGGTGGTTCGGCGGCTGCTGTGGCCGCCCGTCTGCTGCCGGCCGCCACCGGGACCGATACCGGTGGGTCGATCCGCCAGCCGGCGGCCTTTTCCGGCATCACGGGCATCAAGCCGACCTATGGCGTGTGTTCACGCTGGGGCATGGTGGCTTTTGCGTCCAGCCTGGACCAGGCCGGCGTCATGGCGCGCAGTGCCGAAGACTGCGCCCTGCTCCTGTCGGCCATGGGCGGCTTCGACGAGCGCGATTCCACCAGCGTGCAGCAGGCGCCGCAGGACTACGCGGCGCAGATGCGATCGCCACTGCCGGGTGCGACCGCAGCCCGGCCGCTGCAGGGCTTGCGCATCGGGCTGCCGAAGGAGTGGATGCAGGGTGGCGCCACCGCTGTCGATGGCGGCCCGCTGGCGGCATCCGGCACGGCGACGGACGTGGCGATGGCGGTCATCGCGGCGGTGCGCGAGCTGAGGGCGCTGGGCGCCGCCGTGGTCGAGGTCAGCCTGCCGCGTACCGAGCTGGCCATTCCCGTCTACTACATCATTGCGCCGGCGGAGGCCAGCTCCAACCTCAGCCGCTTCGATGGCGTGCGCTATGGGCACCGCAACGCAGTGCCTGGTGACCTGATGGCGCTGTACAAGCGCAGCCGCAGCGAGGCCTTGGGCGCCGAGGTGCAGCGTCGCATCATGATCGGCACCTATGTCCTCAGCCATGGCTACTACGATGCCTACTACCTGCAGGCGCAGAAACTGCGCCGCATGATTGCCGACGACTTCCAGCGCTGCTTCGCGGAGTGTGACGTGATCGCAGGGCCGGTCGCCCCCTGCGTGGCCTGGCGCATCGGCGAACAGGCCGACGACCCGGTCAAGGCCTATCTGGCCGACATCTTCACCCTGCCCGCCAGCCTGGCTGGCCTGCCGGGCATGAGTGTGCCAGCCGGCGTTGGCGAGGGTGGCATGCCGGTGGGGCTGCAGCTGGTCGGCAACTACTTCGGCGAGGGCCGCCTTTTGCAGGTGGCCCATGCGCTGCAGCAGGCCACCGATTGGCATCGCCACATGCCGGGACGGATACGGCCATGACCGGCGCACCCTTGGTCCGCGGCTGGGAGGTCGTCATCGGTCTGGAGACCCATGCCCAGCTGTCGACGGCAAGCAAGATCTTCAGCGGCGCGTCGACCGCTTTCGGCGCGATGCCCAACACGCAGGCCTGCGCGGTCGACCTGGCGCTGCCGGGCACGCTGCCGGTTTTGAACCGGGCTGCTGTGGACCGCGCGATCCGTCTCGGCCTGGCCCTTGGCTCCACCATCGCGCCGCTGTCCATCTTTGCGCGGAAGAACTACTTCTACCCCGACCTGCCCAAGGGCTACCAGATCAGTCAGTACGAGATACCGGTGGTCCAGGGTGGAGGCCTGTCCTATCTGCTTGGCGACGAGCGGCGCACGGTTCGGCTAACCCGTGCCCACCTAGAGGAGGACGCCGGCAAGAGTCTGCACGAGGACTATGCGGGCTGCTCCGGCATCGACCTCAACCGGGCCGGCACCCCGTTGCTGGAGATCGTGACCGAGCCCGACATGCGCTCCGCGGTCGAGGCGGTGGCCTATGCACGGGCGCTGCATGCCCTGGTGGTCTGGCTGGACGTCTGCGACGGCAACATGCAGGAGGGCAGCTTCCGGTGCGATGCCAACGTATCGGTGCGCCGACCGGGCCAACCCTTCGGCACCCGGCGCGAGATCAAGAACCTGAATTCCTTCCGGTTCATGCAGCAGGCCATCGAGTACGAGATCCATTGGCAGATCGACCAGATCGAGGATGGCCTGGCCATCGAACAGGCGACCGTCCTGTTCGATCCGGCCAGCGGGGCGACTCGGGCCATGCGCTCCAAGGAGGATGCCCATGACTATCGCTACTTTCCCGACCCAGACCTGCCGCCGCTGCTGATCGAGCCCGAGTGGATCGAGCGGGTTCGCGCCGCGATGCCGGAGCTGCCCCAGGCGATGGCAGCGCGGTTTGAGCGCGACGATGGATTGAGCGCCTATGACGCGGCGATGATGACCCAGTCGCGGGCCCATGCCCACTGGTACGAGCAGGCCCGGGATGCAGGCGGCCATGCCAAGGCCGCAGCCAACTGGTTGATGGGTGAGGTCTCCAAGCGCCTCAATGCCGAGGGCCGCGATCTCGTGGCCGCGCCGCTGACCCCGGCCCAACTGGGTGCGCTGATTCGGCGCATCGCCGACGGCACCGTGTCCAACAACGCCGCACGCCAGGTCTTCGACGCGTTGTGGGCCGGCCAGGGTGAAACGGTCGATGCCGTCATCGAGGCCAAGGGACTGCGGCAGATGAATGATGCCGGCGCGCTGGAGGCGATCATCAACGAGGTCCTCGCCACCCAGGCCAAGTCGGTCGCCGAGTACCGCGCCGGCAAGGAAAAGGCCTTTCAGGCGCTGGTCGGACAGGTGATGAGGGCCAGCCGCGGCAAGGCCAATCCGGTTCAGGTCAATGAGCGGCTGAAGGCCCGGTTGGACAACAACTGATGCCGATAGCGCTGGGCAGGCGCAGCGCCCGACCGTGCAAGCGGGTTCAGGGCCGGCTTGACGCAGGACGGGGGGCTGCGGCCACGGTTGGGCCTGTGCCGGCCCAGAGCAGTTTGAGGCGCGCCAACTCCTCGTCGTACAGCTTGTTGACACGCAGCAGTTCGGCCTGCTGGTTGGCAATGGCCTCCCGCTGTGCAGCCACGCCGGCGTCATTGGCCTCGATCTGCTGCTTGACGCGAGCCGGCAGCGTCTTGCCTCGGTAGAACTCGGCTTCTTCCATCAAGGGCTTGCGCTCGGCTCCCAGCTCGATCAGGCGACTTTCCGAGTTGCGCATGGCCACGCGAACCGTGTCCAGCGCCGCAACGCGCGCGCGCTGGTGGGCCGCCTCGTTCGGGAACCGGGCCTTGAGGTTGCGGTCGCGGCGCACGGCATCGGCCTGCGCAGCGCGCGCCTGGGCTGCCCGTGCCTCGGCCGCCTCAAACTCGGCCCGCTCGTCGGCCGACATCGGCGGCTGCCGCACCTGCTTCAGCGAGCCGTCCCGATTGAGCAGGCGTTGCTCCTTGGTCTGGCACTCGGGAATCGGCCGATCCGACGTCAGCTTGCGACCACGGTCGTCGATGCAGGTGAAGATGTTGGACGCGCTGGCCGGCCGTCCCGGCTGTGTCGGCTGCGCAAGAGCCAAGCCATGCAGACCGATCACGCACGCACCGAGGCCGGCGGCGACCGGCCGCAGACACAACGTGAAGGATCGCGAAAAGGCCATTCAGACTCCGTAGCGCTCGCGATAGGCCCGTACCCGCGGCGCGTGGGCGGCCAATGCCGGGTTCTCGTGGGACGACAGATACTGCAACAGGTCCTCCAGGGTCGCAACCGCGCACACATCCAGTTTCAGTTCTGACGTGACGTACTGCACTGCCGACCAGGGCAGGTCCTGTCCGTCCTCGGCGGCACGCTCCTGCCGGTCCAGGGCGATGGCCACCCCGGCCGGCTGCCCGCCGGCGGCGCGGATCAGAGCGATGGACTCACGAACCGACGTGCCGGCCGATATCACGTCATCGATGACCAGAACGCGCCCGACCACCGGCGCGCCGACCAGCATGCCGCCCTCTCCGTGGTCTTTTGCCTCTTTGCGGTTGTAGGCGAAAGGGACGTTGCGCCCGGCACGCGCCAGCTCGATGGCCACTGCCGCTGCCAGCGCGATGCCCTTGTAGGCCGGACCAAAGAGCATGTCGAAGTCCAGGCCCGAGTCGACCAGACGCCGTGCATAGAATGAAGCGAGCCGGCCCAGCTTGGCGCCGTCATCGAAGAGTCCGGCATTGAAGAAGTACGGCGAAAGCCGCCCGGCCTTGGTCTTGAACTCCCCAAACCGCAACACACCCGCATCAACGGCGAAGCGGACGAAGTCCTGGGAAACGGCATCCGGACGGGCGGGCAGGGTCATCGGGGCATGGGGTCCATCAGCGGCAGACGCGACTCGGACGCCGGCAACAACCGCAGGTTTTTTGGAGGCAGCATGCCATTTCGGCTCGTCACGCTCAACCTGAATGGCATCCGCTCGGCGGCAAACAAGGGCTTCGTGGACTGGGCCGCACAGACGGGCGCGGATTGTATGGGCGTGCAGGAGGTCAAGGCCCAGGCCGATGACGTGGTCGGTCGCTTTGACCGCATCGGCGACCTGAAGGGGCATTTCCACTATGCACAGAAGAAGGGCTACTCCGGCGTCGGTCTCTATGCGCGCAGGCGTCCCAGCGAGGTCATCACCGGCATCGGCATCCCGGCGTTCGATGACGAGGGGCGTTGGGTCGAAATGCGCTTTGACACTGCACGGCGCAAGCTGTCCATCATCAGTTGCTACTTTCCCAGCGGCTCGTCGGGCGAGGAGCGCCAGCAGGTCAAGTTCCGTTTCCTCGACGCCCTGTATCCTCACCTGGTGGCGTTGAAGGCGCAACGGGAGTTCATCCTGATCGGCGACGTCAACATCGCCCATCAGGAGATCGACCTGCGCAACTGGCGCAGCAACCAGAAGAACTCCGGGTTCCTGCCGCAGGAACGGGCCTGGATGACCCGCCTGCTGGACGAAGCCGGCCTGGTCGATGTCTTCCGGCGCCTGAACCCACACCCGGACCAGTACACCTGGTGGAGCAACCGCGGCCAGGCCTGGGCCAACAATGTCGGTTGGCGCCTGGACTATCACCTCGCCACTCCGGGCATCGCGGCCAAGGCCAGGTCCGAGCGCATCTATCTCGATCGGCGCTTCAGCGACCATGCGCCGCTGATCATCGACTACGACTTCAAGCTCTGAAGCCCGCCAGTCGGCTTGCCTTTCTTGGATCGGGCAACTTATGGCGAAACCCGCCATGCCGATGTGAATTTCGCACAAGGCCGTTGACGCAGATTCACCGCCTGCGCGGAACCGTCCTCCCTACGCTTGCAGCCATGTCGCGCCGCTTCAGGTCCATGCCGGGCCGGCGTTGCGGCAGCCAAGGAGGACTTCATGCTCAACATCCTGGGAATGGAACGCGCGGCCCGCGGGAACTTGCTGCCAATCGACTGTGTCGGCGTGGGCGACTCGATGCTGGCGCCGGCCTACCATGGGCCAGAGCGGCGCCATGCCGGGTCGCTGGCACAGCGACGCATGGCGCAGATGCTCGACGCGATCGACTACGGCATGCTGCTGCTGAGCGACCACCAGCGGTTGCTGCATGTCAACACAGCCGCGCGGCGCGACCTGGATGACACGCATCCGCTGCAGCTGCAGGGCGGTCAGTTGCAGACCCGATTGCCGGAGGAACTGCCGACCCTTCAGGCCGCCATGAAGGATGCGGGAACCCGGGGCCTGCGCAGGCTTTTGCGCCTGGGCGGCGAGGACGGCGCCGCCACGGTGGCTGTGGTGCCGCTGGCGCCACTGGGGGCCGACCAGCGCTGTGCCGTGCTGCTGGTGCTGGGCAAGCGCCGGATGTGCGAGGAGCTGACCGTCGACTGGTTCGCTCGCGCCCACCACCTGACCCGGGCCGAGACCCAGGTCCTGAAGCTGCTGACGCAGGACCTGACACCCCAGGAGGTTGCCCAGCAGCTCGGCGTGGGGCTGGCCACCGTCCGCTCGCAGATCGGCGCGATCCGCTCCAAGACGGGCAGCGACAGCATCCGGTCGCTGGTGCGGCAGGTCGCCGTCCTGCCGCCGCTGGTCGGCGCCTTGGGTCTGTCCACCTGGCGCGGCCCAGACCTGCCGCAGCGCCGGTAGCATCGGAGCACCGGGCGCCGCACGCATGTGTGCGGCCCCGAGCCGCCGATGCCTGATCTGCCGCCTGTTCCCTTCAGTCCTGACCTTTCGGCCCTGGCAGCCCGGGGTGTGCAGCGCCGTTGGCGGCGCGGCCAGTCATTGATCATCGAGGGCAGTCGCGACGACACCCTTTTCATCATCCATGAGGGGCGTCTGCGCGCCTACAGCGCGGCCGCCAACGGTCGGGAGATCACCTTCGGTGTCTACGGCCCTGGCGACTACCTGGGCGAAATGAGCCTGGATGGGCAGCCGCGCTCGGCCAACGTGGAGGCCCTGGACCCGGCTGTGTGCACCCAGGTGACGCGCCGGACCTTGGAGCTCTTCATCGCCGAACGGCCGGCTTTTGCCTTCGAATTGCTGTCCAAGGTCATCCGACGCGCTCGGGCGGCCACGGTCAGCGCGCGCACGATGGCACTGGAGGATGTCTACGGCCGGCTGCGGGGGCTGCTGGAGAGCGCGGCGCAGCCCCGAACGGATGGCACTCGTTCGGTCGCCGATCGAATGTCTCATCAGGACATGGCCAACCAGCTGGGCTGTTCGCGCGAGATGGTCAGCCGCCTGCTGAAGGACCTCGAGCGCGGCGGCTATATCGGCCGGTCCGGCCGGGTGCGGCCGGACTGGATCCTGCTGAAGGCCTTGCCCGCACGTTGGTAGCGCGGACGAGGGGTTGCAGCGTCAAGATCGGCGCTGGGGAGGCTCGAAGCGCTGAGACGGCTTCGCGGCGGCGTCAAACAGTGGCTGCACACGTGGCAGGCGCGACTCGATGTCGGCAATACGGGCATCGCCCGACGGATGGGTCGACAACCATTGCGGCGGCGCACCCTTGCTGGCCTCCATCATCTTGCGCCAAAGCGTGACCCCGGAGGCCGGGTCGTAGCCGGCCTTGGCCGCCAGAACCAGGCCCAGGGCGTCGGCTTCGGCTTCGTCATCGCGTGAGAAACGGAGTGTCAGCAACTGACCGCCCATGTCCGCGAATAGCCGGCCGGTGTTTCCCAAACCAAGCAAGGCGGTGCCGAGTTCGATGGCGCCTCGGGTGGCGGTGGTCTTGCCGACCCGCTCCCGGGCATGCTCCAGGAGTGCATGGGCAACTTCATGCCCCATGATCATGGCGACCTCATCGTCGCTGAGCTGCAGCTTGGCCAGGATGCCGAGGTAAAAGGCGATCTTGCCTCCCGGCATGCAGAACGCGTTGACCTGCTCAGATCCAATCAGGTTGACCTCCCAGCGCCATTGCTGGGATCTGTCGTTGCAACCCGCCGTAAACGGGATGATTCGCTGCGCGATGTAGCGTAGCCTCTGCAATTGCGCATGATCCTTGGAAGCCAGTGCTCGCTGACCATCGGCCTGCCGGAGCATTTGGACATACTGCTGGCCCGCCGCCTGCTCCAATTGGTCGGCCGGAACCAGCTTGGTGAAGCCCGAGCGTTTGCACTCCGGGATGGGCTGAGCAACCGCGGCACTGGACAGACCAGTCAGTGCCGCAGCCGCCAACAGCGCCGTGAAACCGCGGCGCGGCAGCCCGGCGCAGCCACAGGAGCCGCTATGGTGGGCCAGGGGGGGCAGGTCGATGGTTGCGTTGGAGCGAAACAGTTCCATGGTCGCCGAGGTGGGGTCGCCGCGGGGCAGCACAAGTGCGAACGATACAGGCAGCGCCGGCTGCGCGGCGCCGCATCTCGGCGGCGATTGGATCGGTCAGACGCGCGCCGGTGACTCGACACCGACCGGCGTATCGTCATCCAGCCGGTTGATTGCGTCTTTGAGACGCCCAAGCAACAGCAGGGCCGGCAGGGCCAGCACGATGGAGACGACAAAGAAGGAGCTCCAGCCGATGGACTCGGCGAGGACACCAGCAAGCGGTCCTACCCAAACCCGGCCGACCGACGCAAAGGCTGACAGCAGCGCAAACTGGGTCGCCGTGAACCGGCGCGACGTCAGCGCCATGAGAAAGGCGACGAACGCAGCGGTCCCCATGCCCCCGGTCAGGTTCTCGGCCGCCACGACCATCAGCAGCCCAGCATCCACTGGCGTCGGCTGCGCCAGCTTGACAAAGCCCCAGTCGAAAGCCGGGATCAGCAGCGCAGCCGCTGCGCCCTTGCCATTGGCGGCCAGCCACCAGAAGCCCAGGTTGCTCAGCGCCTGCAGGATGCCGAACAGCATCAGTGCGCGCCACAACCGCAGCCGCAGCATCAGCGCCCCGGCGATCAGGGCGCCGGCGATGGTCAACCAAAGTCCGAAGATCTTGTTGACCACGCCGACCTCGGCCGAACTGAAAGCCATGCCCTTGAGCAGGAAGGGCGTCAGCAGGGCTCCGGCAAAGGCATCGCCCAGCTTGTACAGCACGATAAAAAGCAGGAAGGCGACAGCGCCCGGTTGCGCAAAGTAGTGGCCCAGGCCGGCCAGCAAGGTCTCGTAGCGGGCGCGGCGCGCCGCCCAGGCGGCCAGGGGCACGGTCAATGCCAGCCCCATCAACAGCGCCAGCAGGTCGGCCCAGCGCCCTTTCAGCACCGGAGGCAGGCTGCTGGTATCCAGCAGGGGTGCCAACAAAACCTTCGCCAGCGGCTGGGCCAGATGCTGGGTCAACAGGTAGCCAATGGCGACCGCCGCGACGACCGCCAGAAAGCCAGTCAACTCATGCCGTGGGCGGCTTTCGGCAGGTGGAGCCAGCGGCAGCCGGGGCAGGGCGATCAAGGACAGCACCGCCGCCCCGGCCATCAAGGAGGCCATCAGCCGGTAGACGTCTGGCCAGCTCCAGCCGCTGCCCTGCACCGCATCGGTCCAGATCAGCGCCAGCCCCCCGGAGACGATCATGGCCAGGCGATAGCCCAGCACGTTCAGCGACGAGCCGAGGCCGCGTTCCGCGCTGTTCAGCACGTCGGTGCGATAGGCATCGATGACCACGTCCTGGGACGCCGAAAGGAAGGCCACGACCAACGCCGCCAGCGCAAAGAGCGGCAAGGATGCCTTCGGCGACGTCTGGGCCAGCAAAAGCAACGCGCCGCACAGTGCGACCTGGGTGACCAGCAGCCAGCCACGACGCCGGCCCAGGCCCGGCAGCAGCTCGAAACGATCCATCAACGGTGCCCACAGGAACTTGAAGGTATAGGGCAGGCCCACCAGGCTGAGGAAGCCGATGGTGGCCAAGTCCAGACCTTCGACGGTCAGCCAAGCCTGCAACGCCTGGCCGGTCAGGGCCAGCGGCAGGCCGGACGCAAAGCCCAGGACCAATACGACACCCAGCCGCCAGGGCGAGACGCCGCGCAAGGTAAAGGCGATGCTCAACGGGAGGGTGCCGAAGCGCCGCCGCTGGTGGCCGTCCCGGTGGCCGGCGGTGATGACACCGCTGCAGCCGTTTGCGACGCGGCAGCAGCAGCCCGCTCGGCGGCGATGGCCGCTTGCGTCTGGCTGTAGATCGAGTCGGACAGGGTCAGCAACTGCTCCCGCGGCAGGTTGCCGACCAGCGCATAGCCGCTGCCGCCCTCGACCCAATAGAACATGCCGAGGTCGCCCTCGCGCTCATAGCGGAAGGCGGCAGGCGTGGCGTCGTCAGGGCGCCGCAGGTAGACCGTCACACGCAGATTGTCAGCGTTGCGGTACATCAGCTGGGCACTGGGGCCGCGTGCATCCGGCAACAGACGGCCGCCCATCAACAGGAAGCCCTTGTCGGTCAGATCGAACAGGCGTACCGGCATGTTCAGCCGACGGGTCAGCCAGCGCGCCAGATGCTGCTCCTTGGCCTTCAATGTGGCCGGGTCGCCATCGAGGACGTTGACGTCCACCGGATACCGGACCTCCGGTACGTAGACCACATGAGCCACCGCCGCCCGACGAGGCCAGTCGCCGTCCGCTGACCCGGGCGCCGGGGCGCCGGCGATCTGCGCCGGTGCCTGCATCCACTTCTGGGCGACCACGGCGCCGATCAGGCCCCCGGCCACGAGCAGACCGCCGGCCATCGCCGCCTGCCGCCAGGCCTGGCGCAGCCCATCGCGCGGCCGAAGGGTGGAGGCCAGGCGGGCCGGTACCTGCTCGTGCAGCACCGGGTCGAACCGCGCCTGGAGCGCGTCGCGGTCGGCGGCCCATTGGCGCACCCGTGCAGCGTCCTGTGGATGCTCCTGGAGCCAGAGGTCGACCCGGGCGGTTTCGTCCGCGGGCAGTTCACCGTCCAGCCAGGCCGACAGCATGGCCTCGTCCGGTGTCTCGGGCGCGTTCATGGTGCCGACCTCATACGACCCTCCGCAGCACCGGCTGTCCCGCCGGTGGCCGGCCCGTACCGCCGTCCAGATGCTCGCGCAGCGCCGCCCGGCCCCGTGCGATGCGGGACATCACCGTGCCGATGGGGACCTGCAGGATCTCGGCGCACTCGGCATAGGACAGCTGTTCCACACCGACCAGCAGCAACGGCTCGCGCTGCTGTGGTGGCAGGCTGGCCAGCGCGGCCTCCAGGTCCAGGCGCAGTCCGATGCCCGATGTCGGGTCCGGGGACTGCAGCTCGGCCATGTCGGATTCGATATCAAGCCCGGTCATGCGCGCATCGCGGCGGCGTTGGTCAAGGTAGGCGTTGTGGGCGATCGACAACACCCAGACCAGCATGTCGCGTCGCTGGTCGAACTGATGCCAGTGGCTCAAAGCGCGCTCCAGCGCTGTCTGCACCAGATCGTCGGCCTGGGTCATGTCGAAGACCAGCGAACGGGCATAGCGCCGCAGTCGTGGCATGACCACGAGCAACTGTTGCCGAAAGGCATCCGGCGCTTGCACCACGTGCTTACGACTCAAAGGAGGCTGATATTCCGCGCGGGATGGCGCGGACACGGCCAGCCGGGGCGAGCGCCGCCGTCAATGGGAAACCGGTGGGCCGCCGGACACCAATGCGCGCTCGACCTCGTCCTGCCACGGTAGGGCATGCACGATCTCGTTCAGATGTCGGGCGGCCTCGTCCGGCGGGAGGAACTCGCCTTCGGTGCCCATCAGGCGAAGGTTGGTGATGACGCCCATCGGGTCCGCCATGGCGACGATGCCGCACCGCAGCAGGACCCAATCCCAGGCCATCCCGGCCTCGCCCGCATCGCCGCTGCCGACCCAGACCGTCTGGCCGATGCTGTGGGCCTGGCCCGCACCTGCTTGGGTCACCTGGGTGCCGACATGACGCAAGTTGAACGGCAGGCGGTGCCCAGCCTGCCACAATAGAGGCGGCCAAGCGCGTAGCAACCAGGGGGGACAGGCGGTCGACGGGTTGGACTCCATGGCGTTCCTTGCATGATTGAGAAGGAACCGAGTGTGGTGCACGGCCCGCCGTCGCGAAACTGTAAACCTTCGCAGGCGGTTGGTGAGTCTGCAACGGCCGACAGTGTGGTCAGGCACTGAATCGGCAGGACGGCAACGCATGCTGCAAGGTGGTTACGCATCGGTGCTCGGCGCCAGGACCCGACAGGAGTTCCTGGACGAGATCGTGCGCTTCACGCAGCAGTTGGGCTTCGAGACGGTCTCCGCATTGGCGGTGGTCGATCAGGGCCTGGGCCAGTCCGACTTCGTCTCCGTCCACAATGCGCCCGACGGCTGGGAGGACGCCTATTACAGCGTCGCGGGCATGCGCGCTGATCCGGTGATGCAGCATTGCCGGCTGCAGACCGTGCCACTGATTTGGGACCAGGCCACCTACACCACCCGGGGCATGGGTGAGTTGTGGGAGGAGCAGGCGTCCTACGGCTTCCACACGGGCATCGCGATGGCGCTGCACATGCCGGACGGGCGTCACTTTGCACTGGGTGTCGAGCGTGACCAGCCGTTGCCGACGGACCGTGGCGAGCTGACTCGCCTGGTGGCCCACCTGCAGCTGTTTGCCGTCCATGCTCAAGAGTCCGCGATGCGGGTGCTGGTCGTCGGCGCCAATGGCGGCGTGGATGATGGGGAAGCGCCTGTCCTGACGGCCCGAGAGCTCGAGGCCCTGCGCTGGACCATGGAGGGCAAGACGGGGCTCGAGGTGGCGATCATCATGGGCGTCTCGGCCCGCACCGTGTCTTGGCACCTGAGCAATGCCTGCGCCAAGCTGGGCACCAACAGCAAGCATCAGGCCGTGGTGCGGGCCCTGAAGCTGGGGCTGATCCATTGAGATCGTAGGTCGAGGCGGCCCACAGACTTGAATCTGTCGGGCCTGAAGTCCAAGCGCGACTGAATAGGTGTTTTCCCGCCCTGTCAAAGTTGACAGTTACGAAACGAGGCGGGTGTTGCTGCAATCCGGACAAGTGCGAATTTCCGCACGTTTCATGTCCCGGAGCCTGCGATGCACACCGCTCAAAACCTCACCTCTGTTTCGTCCCTGCCGCGTGGCGGCTGGAACCTGCCGCGTGGTGGATGGAGCGTCTCGACCGCCTTGCCGCGTGGGGGCTGGAGTCTGCCGCGCGGCGGCTGGAGCGCCCGCGCTCGTTGAAGTTCTCGGCAGGCACCGCCGTACGGCGGTGGCTGTACGTTCCAGCCTGGTGACCGGGCTGGGTCATGTCATGGGTCTGGTGGACCAGACGGCTGGACCGTTCCGATCGCGCGGCGGCAGGCGATGATCGAGGTGTCGCTCGGACCGCGAGCGCATCTACTTGCGGGTATCGCACCGGCACGCGCGCGTGATTTCTACAATCATGCGTTTCCTCAGCCTCGGCCGCGCCCACCCATGGAATATCCACGTGCATTCGACGTCATCGTCATCGGTGGCGGACATGCCGGCGCTGAGGCCGCTCTGGCTGCGGCGCGGGCAGGCAGCGCCACGCTGTTGCTGACTCACAGTCTGGAGACCCTGGGCCAGATGAGTTGCAACCCGTCGATCGGCGGGATTGGCAAGGGACATCTGGTCAAGGAGATTGACGCCCTCGGCGGCGCGATGGCAGCCGCCACGGACGAGGCCGGGATCCAGTTCCGCATCCTCAACTCGTCCAAGGGTCCGGCGGTGCGGGCCACGCGCGCACAGGCCGACCGGGTGCTGTACCGAGCGGCAGTCCGGCGTCGCCTTGAAAACCAGGCCGGCCTATGGATGTTCCAGCAGGCGGTCGACGACATGCTGGTGGAGGGCGATCGGGTCTGTGGTGTCGTGACACAGGCGGGTGTGCGCTTCCGCGCCCGGACGGTCGTGCTGACGGCTGGCACTTTCCTGGATGGTCGGGTGCATGTCGGCTTGCAGAACCACTCGGCAGGCCGCGCGGGCGACCCAGCGGCGCTGCGCCTGTCGGACCGGCTCAAGGAGTTGAAGCTGCCGCAGGGGCGCCTGAAGACCGGCACGCCGCCACGGCTGGATGGGCGCACCATCGACTGGTCGCGCCTGGCCGAGCAGCCTGGCGATCTGAACCCGGTGCCCGTGTTCAGCTTTCTCGGCTCTGCCGACCAGCATCCCAGGCAGGTGCCGTGCTGGATCACCCATACCAACGAGCGCACGCATGAGGTGATCCGCTCGGGCTTCGATCGAAGCCCGATGTTCACCGGGGTGATCGAAGGTGTGGGTCCCCGCTATTGCCCCAGCATCGAGGACAAGGTCAACCGGTTCGCCGACAAGGCGTCGCACCAGATCTTTCTGGAGCCGGAGGGATTGACGACCCACGAGATCTATCCCAATGGCATCTCGACGTCGCTGCCGTTCGACATCCAGCTCGCTGCGGTCCACACCATTGCCGGCCTGGAGCAGGCCCATGTGTTGCGACCAGGCTATGCCATCGAATACGACTACTTTGACCCGCGGGAGCTGAAGCCCAGCTTCGAGACCAAGGCCATTGCCGGCCTGTACTTTGCGGGGCAGATCAATGGCACCACCGGCTATGAAGAGGCGGCCGCGCAGGGGTTGTATGCCGGGGTCAACGCGGCCCGTGCTGCCCAAGGCCTGGATCCTCTGTTGCTGCGGCGGGACCAGGCCTACCTGGGCGTCCTGGTCGATGACCTGATCAGCCGAGGTGTCAGTGAGCCCTATCGGATGTTCACCAGCCGCGCCGAGTACCGCCTGCAGCTGCGCGAGGACAACGCCGACCTGCGACTGACCGAGCTCGGCCGGCAGGTGGGGTTGGTCGACGACGTCCGCTGGGAGGCGTTTTGCCGCAAGCGTGACGCGATTGCCCGCGAGACCGAGCGGTTGCGCAGCAACTGGGTCAACCCGGACAGCGTGACGCCGGCGCTGGCGGAACGACTGCTGGGCCGGGCGCTGGAGCATGAGTACAACTTGGCCGATCTCCTGCGGCGACCTGGGGTTGGCTTCGACACCGTGGCGGAGTTGGCAGCCGTCGCGCGCCCGCAGGCCGGTGTTTCACGTGAAACGCTGCGCAGCGAGTTGGGCGCTGACATGGCCGACGCGGTGATCGAGCAGGTCGAGGTGGCCATGCGATACAGCGGCTACATCGACCGACAGGTAGATGAGGTGCAACGCACGGCTTCGCTGGAGGGCCTGCGATTGCCCGGGGACCTGGACTATGCCCAGGTCAGCGCCCTCAGCTTCGAGGTCAGGCAGACACTCGCGCGCCATCGACCCGAGACCCTTGGGCAGGCGGCCCGCCTATCGGGTATGACGCCCGCGGCGGTGTCATTGCTGCTGGTACACCTGAAGAAGCGCCGTCGCCTGCCCCGACTGCCTGAGCCCGCGGCCGATGCCGCCTGACCGACCGGCCGGGTTCAGGGCAATGGGTACGGCACAAGGCGCTCAGCAGTTTCGGTCATTGTTGGTTCAGGGGCTGGATGCGTTGGCGTTGGACCTGCCGCCACCGGCCATCGACCAGCTGATGCGGTATCTGGCCTTGCTGCAGCAATGGAACAGCGTCTACAACCTGACCGCCGTGCGAGACCCTGGGCAGATGTTGGTCCAGCACTTGATCGATTGCCTGGCAGCGGTGCCAGCGCTGCGGCGCCTTACACAGGGCAGAACACTTCGGGTGATGGATGTCGGCAGCGGCGGTGGTCTGCCTGGACTGGTCTGGGCAACGGTGTTTCCGGCCTGGTCGATCACCTGCGTGGACGCCGTCGCCAAGAAGGCGGCCTTCATCCGCCAGGCCGCCGGTGAGCTGTCTTTAGGGGGTGTGCGTTCGATGCACGGTCGGGTCGAGCAGCTGCAGGACGTTGGCGAACAGGACTTGATCACCTCGCGTGCGCTCGGCAGCCTCGCCGACCTGGTGCGGCTCACGCAGCCGCTCCTGGCAGCCGGCGGGCATTGGCTTGCCATGAAGGGCCGCAGGCCCGTCGATGAATTGGCGGAACTGCCAACCACGGTTGACGTGTTTCACGTGGAACCGCTCCAGGTCCCCGGTTTGGACGCCCAGCGCTGCCTGGTCTGGATGCGCCCGGCCTGACGGTCCGGCGATACTGCGCCATGCCCCGCACTTTCTGCATCGCCAATCAAAAGGGTGGCGTTGGCAAGACCACCACCTGTGTGAATCTGGCCGCCGGCCTGGCGATGGTCGGCCAGCGTGTTCTGCTGGTGGACCTGGACCCTCAGGGCAACGCCACCATGGGCTCGGGTATCGACAAGCGAACGCTGGCTTCCTCGGTCTATGACGTGCTGCTGGAGGAAACCGGCGTGGCACAGGCGCGGCTGCGCAGTGAACGCGGCGGCTATGACGTGCTGGGCGCCAACCGTGAGCTGGCCGGCGCCGAGGTCGAGCTGGTCGCCCTGTAACACCGGCACGATCGCCTGCGGGACGCTCTGGCCGGGGTCACCACCGAGTACGACTGGGTGCTGATCGACTGCCCGCCGTCGCTGTCGTTGCTCACACTGAACGGCCTGTGCAGTGCCGACGGCGTGATCGTGCCAATGCAGTGCGAGTACTTTGCGCTGGAGGGGCTGTCTGATCTCGTCAACACGGTACGCCAGGTGCACGGCAACCTGAACCGGCGCCTGCAGCTGATTGGCCTTCTGCGGGTGATGTTCGACCCGAGGATCACGCTGCAGCAGCAGGTCAGCGAGCAGCTGAAGGCCCATTTCGGCGGCAAGGTGTTCGACACCGTGATCCCACGCAATGTCCGTTTGGCCGAGGCACCCAGCCATGGGCAGCCTGGCGTGGTGTTTGACGCGGCCAGCAAGGGTGCGCAGGCCTATGTCGCCTTCGCCAAGGAGTTGGTTGCCAGGCTCGACACACCGGCCTGACCGGCCGCGGCGCTGTTTTTTTGGCCGTCCGCTGTCGGTTCACCAGACGCAAAAGCGCGGCAAGTCAAGGACCTGCGGGCTTGGCGGCTGCACGTCAACGGCCCCCAAGCGTGCAGAGCGTCCTCAGGCGTCATCATCCCAAGACCATCAGGCCTCAGTGCGCATCGAGGCCTTCGGCGCGGTATCGGTAGCTGTAGCTGTCGATGAAGCCCAGCCCGGCATACACCGCACGGGCTGGGGCGTTGTCGGCTTCGACCTGCAGGTAGGCCGTCTGGGCGCCCTCTTTGGCCGCTGCCTGCAGCAGCAACTGGCAAAGCCGGCGGGCCAGTCCGCGACCACGCTGGGTTGCCGCGGTGAAGATGTCGTACAGACCGACCAGGTCGCCCTCACGGACGTACTGGCCGCCACACAGCGCCTGGCCAGAGACGTCGCAAAGCACCAAGGCTCGGTGGGGCACCGGCGCAGCGGTGACCCGGCCAACATGGGCGCGCACCTGATCGTCTGGCGAGCCACGCCAGGCACCGACGGTCCTCGCATACGCAGCAGGCACCTCCTCGCGGCAGGTCCAGCCGGCCGGAAGGCCCGCGGCCGGCAGCCTTGCGGGGTCGCGCAACACCATCACCCGCGTGTCGTCCAGCGCCGACATGCCCTGGTCCGCCAGCAATTCATCCAGGCCGGGTGGCTGCGAGAACGGCGTCAGCCGCACCACCATTGGCAACCCAGCCTGTCGGAACACCTCACGCGCTCGCTCCAGCTTGGCCGCCATCGGCAACCGTCCCGGCGCTACCGCGTTGATGCAGCGGGCGCGCTTGGCCTTGCCAGGGCAGGTCCGCACCAGCCAGCCGTCCATCCAGACCTGTTCGCGCGGGGCGCTGGCATTGATCGACGCGTCCTCGATCCGGGACAACAGGCCGGCGTCAAGCGCCGGGTTCAGCCACTGTCCCGGCATGGAGCCGGATTCGAACGAGGTCATCAGACCAGACCATCGTGCGCGTTCGCAGGCCTGGCGCCTTGCGGGCAGGCCGTCATAGGCCCGTGCCCTCATCCAGGCCGAGACGCAGGTTCATCGACTGGACGGCGGCCCCGCTGGCACCCTTGCCCAGGTTGTCGAGGCGGGCCATCAGAACCGCCTGGCGGTCATTGGCAAACACGAACAGGTCGGCCCGGTTGGTGTCGTTGCAGGCCTGCACGTCAAAGAAGCCGCCGTCCAGCGCGTCCAGGTCGTTCAAGCCCGCCACACGGACGAAGCGCGCAGATGCATAACGTGCAAACAGAGCGTCCTGAATCGACGCGCCGGTCGTTCCCGCGCGCAGTTGCGACAAGTGCAGTGGCAACGTGACCGCCAGACCCTTGAGGAAGGCCGCCACCATCGGCACGAAGGTCGGCGCCTGCGACAGCAGGGCGTGGACCGTCATCTCCGGTACATGCTTGTGCGCCAGCGACAGCCCATAGGGCCGCGGCGACAGCAGCCGTGCGTCACCCCCGGCCTCGTACTGCTCGATCATCTTCTTGCCGCCACCGGAGTAGCCGGTGATCGAGGTGGCGGCCAGCGGCGTGGCCGGGTCCAGGATGCCGGCATCCACCAGTGGCCGCGCCAGCAGCAGGAAGGCCGTCGAATGGCACCCGGGGTTCGAGATGCGCGTGGCCGCGGAGATGCGCTCGCGTTGCCCCGGGCACAGCTCCGGCAGGCCGAACACCCAGGACGGGTCGACGCGGTGTGCCGTGCTGGCGTCGATGACGCAGGTGCGGGGGTTGGTCACCAGGGCGGCCGACTCGCGGGCGGCGGCGTCGGGCAGGCACAGGAAGGCCACGTCAGCAGCGTTCAGCTGCCGCGCCCGCTCGGCTGCGTCCTTGCGGCGCTCCGGGGCGATGCGCAGCACCTCAATATCCGGGCGGCTGGCCAGCATCTCATGGATGCGCAGGCCGGTGGTGCCCTCCTGGCCATCGACAAACACCTTATGGGTCATGGTTGCCCTCGTGTCGCGCCGGGCGCGCGGCGCCACGGGGAATCGACGAAACCGGCG
>JBJXHB010000212.1:0-4729 GCA_046160725.1 Aquabacterium sp. | reverse complement strand
TGCGCCGCGGCCGACCCGCCAAAACCCGAGGGCCTTTGGAAATCCGATTATCTTCAAATATCAAGGTCCAGGGGCTTGGCCCCTGGCGGGTCTGGGCGGAGCCCAGGCTTCTTCCTGGATCCCTTCTCTCGTCAATTTCGCGCGTCAGGCGCTCCCAACTGCGGCCAGTTCCTGGCTACCGGGCCAGGCACCGCTGGCGGCGAGCAGGCGGGCGACGTCAGCGGCCGGGCGGGGCGGGCTGAACAGGTAGCCTTGCATTTCGGTGCAGCCATCGGCGACCAGGGTGTTGAGCTGGTCCACCGTTTCCACCCCTTCGGCCGTTGTGGCGATGCCCAGCGAACGGCCGAGGCCGGCAATCGCGCGCACAATCGCCTCGCTCTCGCCGGTACCGTCCGGGCCGGCATCGAGGCCGTGGACGAAGCTCTTGTCGATCTTGATCTTGTCGAACGGGAAGCTGCGCAGGTAGCTGAGCGACGAGTAACCGGTGCCGAAGTCATCCATCGAGATGCGCACGCCGAGCGCCCGCAGCCGGTGCAGCGTGGCCAGCGTGTCCGCACTTTCGCGCAGCAGGACCCGTTCGGTGATCTCCAGCTCGAGCCGGGACGGCGCGATGCCGGCATCCGCGATGGCGGCCTCGACCTGTTCCACCAGCCCGTCGCGGGTGAACTGCAGCGGCGAGAGGTTGACCGCCACGCAGATCTCATCCGGCCAGCCGGCGGCCTCGACGCAGGCGCGGCGCAGCACCCATTCACCGATCGCCGCGATCAGCCCGACTTCCTCGGCCAGCGGGATGAACATGTCGGGCCGCACCAGGCCGCGGACGGGGTGGTGCCAGCGCAGCAAGGCTTCGAAGGCGCAGATCCGGCGGGACTGGACCGAGATCAGCGGCTGGTAGTGCAGCT
The DNA here is from genome assembly GCA_046160725.1 of Aquabacterium sp. Lineage (GTDB taxonomy): Bacteria > Pseudomonadota > Gammaproteobacteria > Burkholderiales > Burkholderiaceae_C > JBJXHB01. The sequence continues at coordinate 3,827 of JBJXHB010000212.1, read as the reverse complement.
CGAATTCGCGGCGTTCCAGCGCCTGGCGCAGGTCGTTTTCCAGCAGGCGGCGTTCCTGGGCGTTGGCGTCCATCTCTGGGACAAAGAAGCGCACGGCGCCGCCGCCATCCTGGCGGGCGTGCTGGCGGGCAAGATCGGCATTGCGCAGCAGGGCGTCGGCGTCAGCGGCTTCCCGGTCCGCATGTGGCTCCGCTCCCGCGGTGGGCAGGGCGATACCCACCGAGGCCCCCACCACCACTGTGGCATTGGCCACGATGTATGGCTCGCTCAGCACTTCGATCAGGCGATGGGCGAATACGGCAGGGCTGGCGGATTCGGCGAGGGCGGTCTGGACGATGGCGAAGCTGTCCGAACCGATCCGCGCCACGGTATCGTCCGCCCGGACCTGGCGCTGCAGGCGCGCGGCGGCCTGGCGCAGCAGGGCATCGCCGGCCTCGTGCCCGAGCGTGTCGTTCACCGTGCGGAAGCGGTCGAGATTGACCGACAGGACGGCGAACGGGGTGCCGTGCGCCAGCCTGGCAGCCGCGCGCGCCACCGCCTCGCGCAGCACGGTGCGATTTGGCAGGTCGGTCAGCAGGTCGTGGCGGGTCATGTGCACCAGCTTGGCCTCGTTGCGCTGGATGCGGGTGATGTCGTCGAAGGTGCCGAGCCAGCCGCCATCGCGCATCCGCACCCAATGGGCCCGGATCACCAGCGCCCGGTCGAGCACCACGATGCTCTGGTGTGTGCCGGCCGGTTGGTCCAAAGGCGGGGCCAGCGCCCCGGCGGCGACGCTGTCTTGGCAGGTCGCCAGTACCGTGCGGATTGTCATGCCGGCGGCGAGCGCTGGTTCCGCGAGATCGAGCATGGCGGCAAAGCGATGGTTCCAGATCTGCAGGCGTCCCTCGGCGTCCGTGGTCACCAATCCCTGGGTCATGTTGTTCAGCGCCGCGTCGAGCAGCTGGCTGGCTTTGGCCTGGGCGATGCCGCGCCGTTCGAGTTCGCGCACGTCTTCGGCCAGGATCGCCACGGCCCGGGCGATGTCGCCGATCGGGCCCGGGTCGCCCTGGCTCGGAACGGTGATGTCGGCTTCGTGCCGGGCCACGCGCAGCACGGCACCGGTGATGCCGCCGACCTGGCGCAGCACGCCGCGCAGCACCAGCAGGCCAAACAGCCCCAGCGCCGTGGTGGCCAGCGCGGCGATGGTGGTCCATCTGCCGATGCCATCCACGGTGTGCAACACTGTGTCGGCCGCGTTCTTGGCCGCGGACCAGCGGTCCTGGCGCCATTGCCGGACATTGTCGCCGATGCGCCCCGCGGCCACCGTGAAGACCCGCAAGCTGCGCGGCAGGGCGGATGGGTCGATCACGGGCCCGCCGATCGCCGGCCGTTCCGCGCGCAGCAACAGCGCCTGTTCCAGCACGGCATTGCCGGTCAGCTCCAGCTCGACAAGATCGCGCAGCAGGCGGTTCAATGTGAGGTCGTTGTCGCCAGCCTCGGTGGCCTCGCGGTGGAGCAGCCGATGCAGGTGCTGCACGCTACTGCGATGGGCGTTGGCGCCCAGCACCACCTCGCCCAGGCGGTCCGACGCAGCGGCGTCCTCGATCAGGTGGCGATGCGCGGCCAGCACCTCCTGGATGCGTTCGGCGCGGGTGAAGGTGTCGAAGCTCTGGTTTACCAGCTGGTCGACCGAGGCCTTCAGCATGCCAGCGACCCGCACGCTGCCGCCCGCCTGAAAGGCCAGTGCCGCCAACAGCAGGAACGCGACCGTGTAAAGCTTGGCCGACACCCCCATGTGGCGGGCGATGCGGTCGCGCCAACGCCACGTGGCGGCCTCGGCCACAGCGGGCAAAGCGGCACTCGGGAAGGTCATCGCGGCGCACCGCTGGCGCTGCGGATGCGTTGGCGCGGTGTTCGTCGGGTCGATCGAGAACCATGCATCGCGGGGCAGCTCCGTTCGCGACAGGTACGCGCGGGCGGATTGGCCGCGGCACCTGAACCGCGGCAGACTGCTACGAAGGGATTGCGGAAGGATTACCGCCGCAGGGCGCTTGCGGTGTTTTCAATCAGCTGTGCGAGGAACCGCACCTCGGCGGTGCCATCCCCGAGGCCGGCAAGCGCGGTGTCAAAGCGCGCCGGCGCGGTGGTGGCGGCGTCGAACAGCAGCGGCGTGCCGGGCAGCGCGGCCCCCGCGCCGGCGCGCCGGACCTCGACCATCCAGATGCGCCCGGCCGGCAGGGGGCAGGCGAAGCGCCAGGCAAAGCCATGCCGGGCCAGCCCGCGGGAAGGCCCCCGCGTCAGGTCGAGCCGCGGCTGGTCGGCCAGGAGCCGGGTCACGACCGTGCCGGCAACAACCACCTCCAGCGGGACCACGCGCGCCGGTGCGGCGGTGTCGATCGCCCAGCCGCTGCCGCCGAAGCGGTCGGCCTGGTCGACATAGCCGTCCAGTCCGCCGCCGGGGACGCCGGATGCATCGGCCTGGCGGAGCAGCGCCGCGGTCGCGGCAGCGACATCGATGCCGGTTGACGCGGGCGCGCCAGCCGGGGCCAGCATCACGCCGGCGGCGAGGATCGGCGCGTCTGAACCATGCCCCAGCAGCACCATCGCAGCGTCATGCGGCAGACGCCGGACGCCGAGCCCATCCACCAACAGGTCGGCCGCGACCCAACCACCGGCCAGGCGCAGGCGCTGTGCCGGTCCCAGCAGCAGCGGGGCGGTCGGCATGCCGAGGCCCAGCGCACCGGCGGCGATTTGCACCGGTGGTGCAAGCCCGAGGCGGCGGAATGATGCGGCGGGCAGGGACAAGTGGTGCATCTCGGTCAACACCAGCTGCGTACCGGAGCCGCCGAGCACCGTGCCGCCGCGCTGCAGCCGCGAAGCTGGCACCGGGCCGTCGGGGGTGGCCACCAACGTGCCGGCACCCATGCCGGTGCCGTTCCACAGCAACGAGCGCGGCGATGCGGCGAAACCGGGCGCGAAGGCATGCGGGTGCTGCGACAGGGCAGGTCTCCGGCGATGGCGGATCAGGCCGCGGATACTGCCCGCCCGCCGCCGCCGTGGCGAGTGGCCGATTTGCGCCTGCGTGTGCCTGCGGGAAACAAAGATGGCCCGACCGCGGGGGATGATGCGGTCGGGCCGATCCCACGGAGGGATCAAGTGAGGCCGGTGCCAGGACAAACCATCGGCAGCCAACCATCTGGGGGCCAGGAGGCGGGCAACTGCTGTCCGCCTCCGAACACGGGCCTTGTGCCACAGTGCCGGCCACACCGCCTTGATCTCGATCAACGCGACCGTCGCGGCGCGCAGGCGAGCCCTGTTCCGACAGCGGGGCCGGGGCATCATGCCCGGGTGTGCATGGGCCGCAGGACCGCGCATGGCTGGCGCAACATTGACCGCGAGGGCATGCCCGCCGTAGAGGCTGGCAGCCGCGCGCGCTGTGGTGGGTGTGACGCCGCGCGCGCCTGATTCGGGAGACCGTGCAATGCTGGGCTGGCTCAGGACGTATCTGGAGCGACGCCGGCGCCGCGCGGCCCGCGCCGCCAAGATGGCAGCCGAAGCCGCCGAGATGGCCGCGATGCTGCAGCCGACCGCATCCAAGCGGAGCAGTCGCAAAAGGAAGTGGTTCGGCCTGGTTGCCGACACGTCGCGCCGTCCAGCGCCGGCCGCAACGGCTGCGCGCCCGGTGCCCGCGCCGGCCCAGCCTGCTGCAATCCAGCAAGCCGCCATCCCGCAAGCTGCCATCCCGCAAGCCGTCGTCCAACCGGGTGCTGCGCGACCTGCCGCGCCCCCGCCGCCGATGGCAGCGCCAATTCTTCCTACGCCAGTTCCTCCTACGCCAGTTCTTCCCA
>JBJXHB010000211.1:0-10098 GCA_046160725.1 Aquabacterium sp. | reverse complement strand
CAGGATGCGCCACTCGGCCACCGGCAGCCCCTGGGCCCGCACCACCTGGTGGAACTCGGTGGACACCCACCAGCTGGCCTGGGCCAGCAGCGCGGCCAGGTAGCCGTCGACAAAGGGCGCCGCTGCGCCCCGGCGCGGCATGCGCTGGGGCGCGCCTGGGCGCTGAACACCTTTGGCCGCGCCCGGGCGCGGCGGCCGCGCAGCCGCGGGCCTGCCCGCGTGACATATGCATTTGCATGGATTCAACTCTAAAGCACCATCGCTGCATCGGCGCGCTCGCAAACCCGCGGTCGTTGCCGACGCTGCCGACACCTCAAACCCTCCACCACGGCCCGCCGCCGCCAGACCTCTGCCATGGCCGAGCGCTCGTTCGCACAAGAGGTCAAGTCGCTGCGCCTGAAGCGCGGCGAGGTGTTCCGCGGCGAGGGCATCCTGGCCGTCACCAAGGCCCTGCTGGAGTCCGGCGTGGGCTATGTCGCGGGTTACCAGGGCGCGCCGATCTCGCACCTGATGGACGTGCTGGCCGACGCCCAGGACATCCTGGCCGAGTACGGCATCCGCTTCGAGGCCAGCGCCAGCGAGGCCACCGCCGCGGCCACGCTGGCTGCCAGCGTCAACTACCCGATCCGCGGCGCGGCCACCTTCAAGAGCACGGTCGGCACCAACGTCGCCAGCGACGCGCTGGCCAACCTGGCCAGCGGCGGCGTCACCGGCGGCGCGCTGGTCATCGTCGGCGAGGACTACGGCGAGGGCAGCTCCATCATGCAGGAGCGCACCCATGCCTTTGCGATGAAGTCGCAGATGTGGCTGCTGGACCCGCAGCCCACGCTGCCGTCCATCGTCGCGGCGGTCAAGCACGGCTTTGCGCTCAGCGAGGCCACCCACACGCCGGTGATGCTGATGCTGCGCATCCGCGCCTGCCATGTCACCGGCGAGTTCATCGCCGACGACAACCGGCCGGCACCGATGAGCACGCAGCAGGCGGCGGCGCATCCGCAGCGCCAGACCGACCGCATCGCCCTGCCGCCGGCCACCTACCTGCACGAGCGCGAGAAGGTCGAGCAGCGCTGGCCCGCGGCGCTGCGCTACATCGAGCAGCACGGCCTGAACGAGACCCTGGGCCCGGCCGATGGCGATGTCGGCATCGTGGTGCAGGGCGGCCATGCGCCCGCGCTGCTGCGGGTGCTGGAGCGCCTGGGCCTGGCCGACGTCCATGGCGCCACGCGCATCCCGGTGTACGTGATGAACGTGGCCTACCCGGTGGTCGACGCCGAGGTGCTGCGCTTTGCCGCCGGCAAGCGTGCGCTGCTGATGGTGGAGGAGGGCCAGCCCGACTTCCTGGCGCAGAACCTGGCCGCGGTGCTCAAGCGCGCCGACAGCACGACCACGCTGCACGGCAAGGACCTGCTGCCGCCGGCCGGCGAGTACACCGCGGCGGTCATCCTGGGCGGTGTCCGGGCCTTCCTGCAGCGCTACGGCGCGTTGCCGCCGGCGCCGCCCGAGGCCGCCGCGCCGATCACCCTGGCTGCGCCGGCGCAGGACCTGCCGCCGCTGGCCGAGGTGGTGCATGGCCGGCCGCCGGGCTTCTGCACCGGCTGCCCGGAGCGCCCAATCTTCACCGCCATCAAGCTGCTCGAGCGCGAGATCGGCCCGCACCACATCAGCGCCGACATCGGCTGCCACCTGTTCTCGATCCTGCCGCCGTTCAACCTGGGCAACACCACCATGGGCTACGGCCTGGGCAGCGCCGGCGCCGCGGCCATGAACCCGCCGCTGCCGGGCGACGCCCAGGCACCGCGCCGGGCCATCAGCATGATGGGCGACGGCGGCTTCTGGCACAACGGCCTGACCAGCGGCATTGCCAACGCCGTGTTCAACCGCCAGGACAACCTGACGGTGATCGTCGACAACAGCTACACCTCGGCCACCGGCGGCCAGGACATCCTGTCCAGCGTGGCTTCCAACCCGGTGCGCTCCACCGGCCATGCCATCGAGCGCGCGGTGCGTGGCGTCGGCGTCGAGTGGGCGCGCACCGTCGAGCACACCTACGACCTGGCGCAGATGAAGGCGGCGCTGAAGGACGCGCTGACCACCCGGGAGCGCGGCCCCAAGGTCATCGTCGCGCGCAGCGAGTGCATGCTCAACCGCGAGCGGCGCGAGCGCCCGCAGCGCCAGGCCGCCATCGGCCGCGGCCAGCGCGTCGAGCGCGACCGTTTCGGCGTCGATGCGGACACCTGCACCGGCGACCATTCCTGCATCCGGCTGTCGGGCTGCCCGTCGCTGTCGATCAAGCCCAACCCGGACCCACTGCGCACCGACCCGGTGGCCACGGTGCTGGACAGCTGCGTCGGCTGCGGCCTGTGCGGCGAGGCCGCTCATGCCGCGGTGCTGTGCCCGTCCTTCTACCGCGCCCGGGTGGTGCACAACCCCAGCCGCTGGGAGCGCCTGCGCCATGCACTGCGCCAACGCATCATCGGCGCGCTGCAGCGCCGCGCCGCCGCGCGCCGCGCTGCGCTGGCCTTCTGAGGCGCACCAGCATGTCCGCCACCGGCACCGGCGTCCAGCCCCTCAAGATCGCCATCCTGGCCATGGGTGGTGAGGGCGGTGGCGTGCTGGCCGACTGGATCGCCGCGCTGGGCCTGGCCAACGGCCACCTGGCCCAGACCACGTCGGTGCCCGGCGTGGCCCAGCGCACCGGCGCCACCATCTACTACGTCGAGCTGTTCCCGCGCGCCGCGGTGCAGGCCAGCGGCAGGGCACCGGTGCTGGCCCTGATGCCCCTGCCCGGCGACGTGGACATCGTGCTGGCATCCGAGCTGATGGAGGCCGGCCGCGCCGTGCAGCGCGGGCTGGTCACGCCAGACCGCACCACCTTCATCGCCTCCACGCACCGCGTCTATTCGATGACCGAGAAGACGGCGCCGGGCGACGGCCGGGTCGATGCCGCAGCGCTGCTGGCCCATGCCCGCGCCGCGGCGCGGCGCTTCATCGGCTTCGACATGGCCGAGACCGCCCGCGCCGACGGCAGCGTGATTGGCGCGGTGCTGTTCGGCGCGTTGGCGGGCGCGGGCGTGCTGCCGTTCGACCGCCGCGCCTTCGAGGCCACCATCGAGTCCGGCGGCGTCGGCGTGCAGGCCAGCCTGCGCGCCTTTGCGACGGCCTACCGGCGGGCGCAGGCGCCGGACGGTGACGATGCCGCACGTCCCCTGGCCGATGCGGCGGGCTCGGCAGCGACGTCGACCTCCAAAGACACCCCGGCCGCGTTCACGCTGCCCGAACCTGAACAGCCCGCCCTGTGCGCCCTGGTCGAGCGCCTGCGCCCGCTGCCCACGGCGGCGCAGCCGCTGGCGCTGGAGGGCCTGCGCCGGCTGGTCGACTACCAGGACATCGCCCATGCCGCGCAGTACCTGGACCGCCTGGAGTCGCTGCGGGCCGCGCTGCCATCGGACGAGCAGGCCGGCGCCAGCGCGGTACTTGCCGCCGTCGCCCGCCACCTGGCCCTGTGGATGAGCTACGAGGACACGGTGCGCGTGGCCGACCTCAAGACCCGCGGCTCGCGCTTCGCACGGGTGCAGCGCGAGGTCGGCGTGGCGGCCGACGCGCCGCACGCGGTGACGGAGTTCCTGCACCCGCGGCTGGAGGAAATCGCCGACACGCTGCCGGCCGGCATGGGCCGCTGGCTGCTCGGCAGCGGCTGGCCGCGCCGGCTGGTCGAGCGGGCCTGTGCCCGCGGCCGCCATGTCACCACCAACAGCCTGCGCGGCTACCTGCTGCTGAGCACCGTGGCCGGCCTGCGGCGCTGGCGCCGCGGCAGCCTGCGTTATGCCACCGAGGACGTGCGCATCCGGGCCTGGCTGGCCGACATCGATGCCGCCGCCCGCGCCGGCCGGCTGCCGCTGGCACAGGAGATCGCGGGCTGCCAGCGGTTGGTCAAGGGCTATGGCGACACCCATGCCCGCGGCTGGCGCCACTTCGAGACGCTGCAGGCGCAGTGGCGGCGCGGCCGCGTGGACGCGGCCGCGCTGGCCCGGCTGCGCGAAGCCGCGCTGGCCGACGACAGCGGCGACCAGCTGCGCCATGCGCTGGCTGCACTGGATGCCGCTGCCCGCCCGCCGGCCGCGGCTGCGGCTTGAGTGCTTGTAAAGCACGCCGCCACCTGGCCCGCTGGAGATGACCATGCGCCCCCACACCCGCTACCGCGACAACCCCGACGCCATCCGTGCCCTGGTGCGCGACACCGAGGTCCACCGGGACCTGTTCATCGACGACGAGCTGTTCGGGCTGGAGATGGAGCAGCTGTTCGCCAACTGCTGGCTGTATGTCGGCCATGACAGCCAGGTGCCCGGCTCGGGCGACTTCATCACCACGACGCTGGCCGACCAGCCGGTGGTGATGATCCGTGGCGACGATGGCCAGGTGCGCGTGCTGCACAACCGCTGCGCCCACAAGGGCGTGCAGGTGCTGCACGAGGCCTGCGGCCATGCCGGGCGCTTCATGCGCTGCCCGTACCACGCCTGGGCCTACAACCTCGACGGCACGCTGCGCGGCATCCCGATGAAGGCCGGCTACGACGGCACCGGCTTCGATACCTGCGAGGCGCAGCGAGGCATGGCGGCCGTGGGCGCGGTGCAGGTCTACCGCGGCTTCGTCTTTGCCCGGCTGGCCGCCGCCGGGCTCGGGTTCGACGCCTTCTTCGGCGAGTCGCTGTCCACGCTGGACAACATGGTCGACCGCGCCCCGGCGGGGCGACTGCAGGTCGAGGGCGGCGTGCTGCGCTACCTGCACCGTTGCAACTGGAAGATGCTGGTGGACAACCAGACCGACACCTGCCATCCCATGGTGGCCCACGAGTCCAGCGCCGGCACCGCCGTCAAGGTCTGGAAGACGGTGCCCGAGGGCACGCCCAAGCCGATGGCGGTGGAGCAGTTCGCGCCCTTCGTCAACGGCTACGACTTCTTCGACCGCATGGGCATCCGCACCTGGCCCCACGGCCACGGCCACACCGGCGTCAGCGACTCGATCCATGCCGCCTATTCACCGGTGCCCGGCTACTGGGAGGCCATGCAGGCCGCCTATGGCGAGGAGCGCGCGCGCCGCATCCTGGGCGAGGTGCGGCACAACACGGTCTACTTCCCCAACATCATGGTCAAGGGGCCGATCCAGACCCTGCGCGTGTTCCGCCCGCTGGCGGCTGACCGCACCCTGGTCGAGTCCTGGACCTTCCGCCTGGTCGGCGCGCCGGACGAGCTGCTGGCCCGCACGCTGATGTACAACCGCCTGATCAACGCACCGACCTCGGTGGTCGGCCATGACGACCTGGAGGTCTACGAGCGCGGCCAGGCCGGGCTGCACTCGCGCGGCGCCGAGTGGGTCCATGTCGGCCGCTTCTGGAAGCCTGGCGAGGACACCGACGCCGGCACCGCCACCACCAACGGTACCGACGAGCGACAGATGCGCAACCAGTACCAGGCCTGGGCCAAGTTCATGACCATGGGCATGGCGGCCGGCGCCGCCGCAGGAGCGGCAGCGTGACGGCGCGGATGCCCACGGATGCCGAGCTGGCCGGCTTCGTCCTCGACGAGGCACGCCTGCTGGACGAGCTGCGCCTCGACGACTGGCTGGCGCTGTTCGCCGAGGACGGCCGCTACTGGATGCCGCTGAAGCACGGCCAGCGCGAGGACGAGCTGCATGCGTCGCTGATGGACGAGGACCGGCTGCTGCTGAAGATCCGCGTCGAGCGGCTCAAGGGCAGCCGGACCTTCTCGCAGCAGCCGCGCAGCCGCTGCCACCACCTGCTGCAGGCGCCGCGCGTCACGGCGCGGGACGACGCCGCCGGCCGCTGGGAGACCCACGCCGCGTTCCACTATGTCGAGACCCGCGGCGACGAGCAGACGCTGTATGCCGGCTGGGCCACGCACCGACTGGTGCGCCAGCCGGACGGCACCCTGCGCATCGCGCTCAAGCGGGTCGACCTGGTCAACTGCGACGCCGCCTTCGGCAGCATCCAGCTCTTCATGTGACCGGCCCGCGATGAACCTGGTCCTGCCGCATCCGATACCGCTGCCCGGCCTGACCGTGGCCGACGCCTTTGCGGCAGCGGCAGCACGCTGCGGCGACCGGCCTGCGGTGCAGGTGCTGGCCGAGACGGCGGCGATCTACGGCATCGGCGCCGGCGAGACCTCATATGCCCAGCTCGCCGCGCGCATCGCCCGGCTGCGCGCGGCCTATGCCGCTTCCGGCTACGGGCATGGCCACCGTGTCGGGCTGCTGCTGGAGAACCGGCCGGCCTTCATCGAGCACTGGTTCGCGCTCAATGCGCTGGGCGTGTCCATCGTGCCCATCGGCGCCGACCTGCGCGCGGCGGAGCTGGAATACCTGGTCGGCCACTCCGGGGTGGCCGCGGCTGGGGCGCTGCCGCAGCGACACGCGGCGCTTCGCGACGCGGCGGCCGCCGCGGGCCGGCCCCTGGTGATCAGCAGCGATGCCGATATCGAGACCCAGGGCCTGTCGTCGCCGGACACGGCGGCACCGGATGCCGGCCGCGCGCCGGACGAGGCCACCGAGTGCGCGCTGCTCTACACCAGCGGCACCACCGGCCGGCCCAAGGGCTGCCGGCTGTCCAACCGCTATGTGCGCCGCGCCGGCCATTGGTATCTGGATCTCGGCGGCCATGTGCGGCTGAAGCCGGGCGCGGAACGCATGCTCACGCCGCTGCCGCTGAACCATGTCAACGCGCTGGCCTTCTCGGTCACGGCCATGACCTTCTCCGGCGGCTGCATCGTGCTGCTGGACCGCTTCCATCCCGCCAGCTGGTGGGACAGCGTGCGTGCGTCGCGCGCCACCGGCCTGCACTACCTGGGCGTGATGCCGGCGATGCTGATGAAGGCCGAGCCCTCGGCGCGCGACCGCGAGCACGGCGTGCGCTTCGGCTTTGGCGCCGGCGTGGACCGGCTGCTGCAGGCGCCATTTGAGGCGCGCTTCGGCTTCCCGCTGCTGGAGGGCTGGTCGATGACCGAGACCGGCGCCGGCGCGGTGGTCTTCGCCGGCGACGAGCCGCGCGCCGTCGGCTCCAACTGCTTCGGCCGCGAGGCGCCGGGCCTGCTCGTACGGCTGCTGGCCGACGACGGCAGCGAGGTCACCACCGACGCGCCCGGCGAGCTGCTGGTGCGCGCGGCCGGGTCGGACCCGCGCGACGGCTTCTTCAGCGGCTACCTCAAGGACGAGGCGGCCACCGCCGAGGCCTGGGCCGGCGACTGGTTCCACACCGGCGACATCGTGCGCCGCGACGCCCAGGGCCTGCTGCACTTCATCGACCGGCGCAAGAACGTCATCCGCCGCAGCGGCGAGAACATCTCGGCGGTCGAGGTGGAAAGCGTGCTGAACCGCCATCCCGCCGTGAAGCAGGTGGCCGTGGCGGCCACGCCGGACGCCATCCGCGGCGACGAGGTGCTGGCCTGCGTCGTCACCCATGCGCCGCTGGGCAGCGCCGAGCAGGCCGCCCTGGCGCAGGCGCTGCAGCAGCTGGCCCTGGAGCAGCTGGCCTACTACAAGGCGCCGGGTTATGTGGTGTTTCTGGATGCGCTGCCGCTGACGCCCTCGCAGAAGATCGCCCGCGGCGAGCTCAAGGCCCTGGCCGCGCAGCTGCCCGCGCAGGGCGGCTGCCTGGACCTGCGCGCCGGCAAGAAGCGGCAGGTGGACTCCCCATGAGGCGCGGCTATGAGGGCGTCGCGGTCTGCGCCCCGGTGACGGTGCCCTATGTGCGTTACTCCACCCGCAGCGCGCATGCCTTCGTCGGTGCGGCCGTGAAGGCGCTGCTGCAGGCCAGCGGCCTGCGCAAGGACCAGCTCGACGGCCTGACCGTCAGCAGCTTCTCGCTGGCGCCGGACACTGCCGTCGGCGTCACCCAGCACCTGGGCCTGGTGCCGCGCTGGCTGGACCACATCCCCACTGGCGGCGCCAGCGGCGTGATGGCGCTGCGCCGCGCGGCGCGCGCCGTGCAGGCGGGCGACGCCGACATCGTGGCCTGCGTGGCCGCCGACACCAACCATGTCGACTCGTTTCGCCTGATGCTGGGCGCGTTCAGCGCCTTCGCGCGCGACGCCACCTACCCCTATGGCTCGGGCGGGCCGAACGCGCTGTTCGCCTTCATCACCGACCACTACATGCGAGCCACCGGCTGCACCCGGGAGGACTTCGGCCGCCTGTGCGTGGACCAGCGCGTCAATGCGCTGGCCTATGGCTCGCGCATGTTCCGCAAGCCGCTGGCCATGGACGAGTACATGGCGGCACGGCCGATTGCCGAGCCCATCCACCTGTTCGACTGCGTGATGCCCTGTGCGGGTGCCGAGGCCTTTCTCGTGATGGGCGAGTCGCGGGCCCGCGACCTGGGCCTGCCCTATGCCACGCTGCGCGGCACCATCGAGCGCCACAACGCCTATGCCGAGGACCCAGTCACGCTGCGCGGCGGCTGGGCCATGGACCGCGACGACCTGTATGCGATGGCCGATGCGGCGCCGGCGGACCTGGACTTCGTGCAGACCTATGACGACTATCCGGTCATCATGATGCTGCAGTTCGAGGGCCTGGGCCTGTGCGCCCAGGGCGAGGCGCCGGCCTTCGTGCGGCAGCACCGCTTCACGCACGACGGCAGCCTGCCGCACAACACCAGCGGCGGCCAGCTGTCCAGCGGCCAGGCCGGCGCGGCCGGCGGCTTCATGGGCCTGGTCGAGGCCATCCGCCAGCTCACCGGCCAGGCCGATGGCCGCCAGGTGGCCGACGCCCGGCTCGGCCTGGTCAGCGGCTACGGCATCGTCGCCTTCGACCGCTGCCTGTGTACCGCGGCGGCAATTTTGGGGAGCGGGACATGACCATGCCGCTGTTGCGACCCAAGCGCAAGAATCCCGTGCGGCGCACGCCGCAGATGAACGTGCCGCCGGCGGCGCGCAGCCGCGTGGCGCTGGCCCTGACGGCCGCCGCAGCGCAGGGCCGCTTCGAGCTGCAGGTGTGTGCCGACTGCGGCGCGGTGCAGTACCCGCCGCGCGAGGCCTGCCACGCGTGCCTGGGCCCGCGCCTGCAATGGACGGCGCAGGGGGGCACCGGCACGCTGCTGGCCACCACCACGCTGCATCACAGCAACGACCTGTACTTCCGCGAGCGCCTGCCGTGGCGGCTGGGCTTCATCCGCCTGGACGCCGGCCCAACGCTCAAGGCCCATCTGCACGGTGACGTGCCCGCGCCCCAGGCCGGCCAGCCGGCGCCGCGGGTGCGCATCAGCGCCCGCCTGGACCGGTCCGGCCATGCCGTGCTGGTCGCCCTGCCCCCCGAGGAGACACCCCATATGGCCGACGACCCGATGCTGCGCGAGATGGGCGCCGACCCGCGCCTGCGCAAGGTGCTGGTCACCGACGGCATGACACCGCTGGGCCAGGCCCTGGTGCGCGCGCTGGCCGCGGCCGGCGCCGACATCATCTGGGTCGGCCATGCGCAGCCCTGGAAACGCCACGGCAGCGGACTGGACGCGCTGGACGCGCTGCCGCCCGTCACGCGCGTGCCGCTGGACCTGAGCGACGAGCGCTCGGTGGCCGACCTGGCGGGTGAGATCGGCGGCAAGGTGGACATCGTCATCAACAACGCCGAGGTGCACCGCAGCTTCGGCATCGCCGCACGGCGCGGCACCGATGCCGCCCGTGCCGAGATGGAGATCAACTACTTCGGCGCGCTGCGGCTGGCGCAGCAGTTCGGCCCGGCGCTGAAGGGCCGCTCGGCCGACGGGGCGCTGAGCGCGGTGGCCTGGGTCAACATCCTCAGCATCTATGCGCTGGCCAACTTTCCGCCGCACGGCACCTACTCGGCCAGCAAGGCCGCGGCGCTGTCGCTGGCGCAGTGCCTGCGCGCCGAGATGCGGCCGGCCGGCATCCGGGTGGTGAATGTCTTTCCCGGCCCGGTGGACGACGAATGGAACCAGAACCTGCCGCCGCCCAAGCTGGCGCCGGCGGCACTGGCCGGCGCCGTGGTCAAGGCGCTGCGCGACGGCGTGGAGGACGTGTACCCCGGCGACGTGGCGCAGGAGTGGCTGGAGCGCTGGCGCGAGGACCCGCG
>JBJXHB010000210.1:0-3209 GCA_046160725.1 Aquabacterium sp. | reverse complement strand
AGGAGTTCGGCTACCCGCCGGCGCCGGCCCCCGCCGCCTACATCTGCCACAACGGCGCCTGCTCGGCCCCGGTGCAGAGTGTTGACGGCCTGGCCGCGGCCGCAGGATCGTCGGGCTCCCCATTCCGTACGTTGTCATGATCAAGGTCGCCCGCATCGTGGGATTGCTCATGGTATTGGCCTTCGTCGGCGCCGAAGCGGCCATCATCTGCGAAGCGACCTCACCTCGATGAGCCTGCTGCAGTCGACGATAGCCCGCATCGGTCCGCTGGACGCCGCAGCCCAGACCTCTGCCCGCGACCGCCAGGGCCAACTCACCAAACCGCCAGGCGCGCTCGGTCGGCTGGAGGCGCTGTCGGTGCAGGTGGCCGGCATCACCGGATCGTTGCGCCCGCCGCTGGACCAGCGCGCCGTCATCGTGATGGCGGGTGACCACGGCGTGGCGCGGCAGGGCGTCAGCGCCTACCCCAGCGACGTGACGGCGCAGATGGTGCTCAACTTCCTGGCGGGCGGCGCCGCGGTCAACGTGCTGGCCTTGCAGGTCGGTGCCCGCGTGCGGGTGGTGGACGTCGGTGTGGCGTCGCCGCTGCCCGCGCACCCCGACCTGGTGTCGCGCCGTGTGGCCGATGGCACCGCCGACCTCACGCTAGGCCCGGCTATGACCCAGGCGCAGGCCATCCAGGCCATTGAAGCCGGCATCGAGGTGGTGACGGCTGAGCACGCCGCCGGGTTGCACCTGGTGGCCACCGGCGAGATGGGCATCGGCAACACCACACCCTCGGCGGCGCTCACCTGCGCCTTCACCGGCGCCGACCCGAGCGCCGCCACCGGCCGCGGCACCGGCATCGATGACGACGCCTGGCGGCGCAAGGTGGCGGTGGTGGAACGAGGGCTAGCGCTGCACCAGCCCAACGCCGCCGACGGCCTGGGCACGCTGGCGGCGCTTGGCGGCTTCGAGATCGCCGGGCTCGTGGGCGTCATCCTGGGCGCCGCGGCGCTGCGGGTGCCGGTGGTTATCGACGGCTTCATCTCCACCGCGGCGGCGCTGGCGGCTGTGGCCATCGCTCCGGCGGCCCGGCCCTACCTCATCGCCAGCCATCGCTCGGCGGAGCAGGGGCATGCCATCGCCCTGAGCCACCTCGGCCTGCAACCGCTGCTGGAGCTGGACATGCGCCTCGGCGAAGGCACCGGCGCCCTGCTGGCCTTCCCACTGGTGGAGGCCGCGGTCCGCACCCTGAACGAGATGGCGACCTTCGCCGAGGCCGGCGTCTCGGGCCCGGCCGACCCCAACGAGCCCGGCCCTGACCGCTAGCGTGCAGCCTCAGCCGCCTATAGGAGTCTCCAGGATTCGGACAAGTGACGTCGACGTGCACATGTCCGTTCATGGTGAGCCCGTCGAACCACCTCAGCCCCGTCCTTCGACGAGCTCAGGACGAACCGACACCAAGCCTCGGCGCGGGACCCTTCCTACTCCCCCAGCCGAACCGCCCCCATCGTGAGCGGCTTCTTCGCCGCCCTCGGCTTCCTCACCGTGCTACCGGTGCCCGGCCGGTCCGCCGACCCGCGCGACCTCGGCTCCTCGCTGCTGTGGTTCCCGGTGGTGGGCCTGCTGCTCGGCCTCATCGTCGCCGTGTTCGATGGCCTGCTCATCGCCGTGCTGGACGTGGCGGGCCTGGGCAGCGCCCGTAGCGGCAGCTACCCAGCGCTTGCGGTCGCGGCGCTCGACCTCGCACTGCTGGCGGCGCTCACCGGCGGCCTGCACCTGGATGGCGTGGCCGACACCTTCGACGGCCTGTTCCACCCCGGCGGCCGCGACCGGCGGCTGGCCATCGTGCGCGACAGTCGCAGCGGGCCCCACGGCGTGGCGGCGCTGGTGCTGGTGCTGCTGCTGCAGGCCGGCGCGCTGGCGGCGCTTCCCGTCCAAGAGCGGTTCGTCACGCTGCTGCTCACCCCCTGCCTGGGCCGCTGGGCGCAGGTGCTGGCAATCGCCGCCTTCCCCTACGCCCGGCCCGAGGGGCGCGGCACGCCCTTCCACGTGCCCGGACGCCGGTGGCGGACGCTGGCGGCCACGGCGCTGGTCCTGGCGGTGGCCGCGTTCCTGTGCGACACCGGCCGCGGCCTGCAACTTGGCGCGGTGCTGGCGGTGACCTTCGGCTTCGGCTGGCTGGCCAACCGCCAGCTCGGCGGCCTGACCGGCGACACCTACGGCGCGATCACCGAGCTCTCGCAGGCGGCCGCGTTGCTGTTGTATTGCCGGTAGCAGGGCGCCGCCCCGGTGGTGCCGCTGGAGATCCCCACGCACACGAGGTCGTAACGAGCTGAGCGATCCAGTCGCCAACCCGCCGCCGCCCGCCTATAATCGGTGCACTCCCCGCTTCGGAGGTACCGTACTCATGGCCGACACCACCGGCTACGCCAACCCCGGCCTGCTGGTCGAGACCGATTGGCTGGCCGCCCACCTGAACGACCCCGACCTGCGCATCGTCGACTGCGGCGTGCGAGACTCGTTCAGCCGGGCGCACATACCCGGCGCGGTGTGCCCGCGCGATAGCTTCATGAAAGACCCGGCGAACCCGGCGCTGGTGATGGGCACCGACCAGATCGCCACCGAGATGGCGGCGCTGGGCATCAGCGACGACACGCTGGTGATTGCCTACGACGGTCTGCGCAGCAACAACGCCGCCCGCTTCTGGTGGGTGCTGAACCACTACGGCCACACCAACGTGAAGGTGCTGAACGGCGGCTGGAACAAGTGGCTGGCCGAGGGACGTCCGGTGACCTTCAAGGACGCCAAGGTGCCTGCTGGTACCTTCACGCCCGCCGTGAATGAACATAATGTCTGCACCTTGGACGGCCTGAAGGAGCGTATCGGCACGCCCGGCACCATCATCTGGGACGTGCGCAGCCCCGAGGAGTACGACGGCCGCAACGACCGCGGCAACAAGCGCAAGGGCCACGTGCCCGGCGCCCTGCACACCGAGTGGACGCACATGATGTCGAGCGACGACCTGCAGACCTTCCGGCCCGCCGCCGAGATGTGGGAGGTGCTGCACAAGCTGGGCATCACCCCCGAGGCCGAGGTCGTCACCTACTGACAGGGTGGCATCCGTGCGGCGCACGGCAACTTTGTGCTGAACCTGCTCGGCTTCACCAAGGCCCGCAACTACGACGGCTCGATGCGGGAGTGGGCGAACCGCGAAGACACCCCGC
>JBJXHB010000209.1:0-3510 GCA_046160725.1 Aquabacterium sp. | reverse complement strand
ACCTACGGCCACAGCCTGGACCGGCTGCACGGCGCGTTCATCGATTTCGTGCACCGCCTGCCGTTCTACGGTGCGGTGGTGGCCTGCACCGACGACCCCGGCGTGCGCGCGGTCCTGCCCCGGCTGGAGCGGCCGCTGCGCAGCTACGGCCTGGGCGCCGACGCCCAGGTCCGTGCCGTCGACGTGCAGCCGCTGGCCGGCGGGCAGATGCGCTTCAACTGCCTGCGTCCGGGCGCTGCGCCGTTGCCGGTGACACTGAACCTGGCCGGTGTGCACAACGTGCTGAATGCCCTGGCGACGATCGCGGTGGCCGGCGAGCTGGACATTGCCGACGATGCGCTGCTGGCGGCGCTGGCAGGCTTCCAAGGCGTGGGTCGGCGCTTCCAGCGCCACGGTGAGTGCGCCGCGGCCGGTGGCGGCCGCTTCACCCTGGTCGACGACTACGGCCATCACCCGGTCGAAATGGCCGCGGTGCTGGCGGCGGCCCGCGGTGCGTTTCCCGGGCGACGCCTGGTGTTGGCCTTCCAGCCGCACCGCTACACCCGCACCCGCGACTGCCTGGCCGACTTTGCCCGCGTGCTGGGCCAGGCCGATGTGGTGCTGCTGACCGAGGTCTATGCCGCGGGCGAGCCGCCGATCCCCGGGGCCGATGGCCGCGCCCTGGCACGGGCGGTTCAGGCCGCCGGTGGGCGCGAGCCGGTGTTCGTTGCGGCCGTCGCCGACCTCGCGCAGGCCATTGCCGATGCGGCGCGCGACGGCGATGTGGTGATCACCATGGGGGCGGGCTCGATGGGTGGCGTGCCGGCGCAGGTGCTGGCCTGCTGCGGCCGGCGGGAGGTGCTGGCATGAACGCCGCCGTCGATGTCGGCGCGGATGTTGCCGTGGATGTTGCGGCGATGGGTCGCGTGGCCGTGCTGACGGGCGGGCGCAGTGCCGAGCGTGCGGTCTCGCTGATGTCCGGCGCCGGTGTGCTGCAGGCGCTGCGCGCGCGTGGCGTCGATGCCCATGCCTTCGACCCGGCCGAGCGCGACCTGTCGGCGTTGCGGGCCGAGGGTTTCAGCCGCTGCTTCATTGCGCTGCACGGCCGCCATGGCGAGGACGGCACGGTGCAGGGCGCGCTGGAGCTGCTGGGCCTGCCCTATACCGGCTCGGGCGTGCTGGCGTCGGCGCTGGCCATGGACAAGACCATGACCAAGCGGGTCTGGCTCGCCGCCGGCCTGTCCACGCCGCGCTGGGTTCGCCTCGGAGAGGGCGAGACCACGCGCGAGCGCATCCGCCGTGTGCCCGACGAACTGGGCCTGCCGCTGATCGTCAAGCCTCCGCGCGAGGGTTCGTCCATTGGGGTCAGCAAGGTGGCCGGCTATTCGGACATGGCTGAGGCGGTGCGCCTGGCCACGCGCTACGACCCGGATGTGTTGTGCGAGGCGTTCATCGAGGGCCCCGAGGTCACCTGTCCGGTGATCGGCGAGGGCGACGCCGCGCGTGCCCTGCCGGTGGTGCGCATCGTCGCCCCCGAGGGCAACTACGACTTCCAGAACAAGTACTACACCGATGTCGTCGAGTACCGCATCCCCAGCGGCCTGGGCGATGCCGCCGAGCTCGAGATCCAGCAGCTCACGCTGGCCGCCTACCGCGCACTGGGCTGCCGTGGCTGGGGCCGTGCCGACCTGATGGTGCGGGCCAGCGACGGCAAGCCTTTCCTGCTGGAGATGAACACCTCGCCCGGCATGACGTCGCACTCGCTGGTACCCAAGTCGGCCGCGGCGGCCGGCATGGCCTACGAGGACCTGTGCCTGCAGCTGCTGGCCGCTGCCCGTTGCGACACGCCGCCTGGCGCACTGGAGGTGCCGCATGGCTAGCCGTCGGCCTGCCGGCGCCCGCACGGCAGCCACACCGCTGCCGGCGGATGTGCGCTGGATGAACGCCAGTGCGGCGTTGCTGGCCGCGGCGGCGGTGCTGGCCCTGGCCGGCGCCGGCCTGGCCCGTGCAGCGCGCCACCCGGCGCTGGATTTGAAGGCCATCCGGCTCGAGGGCGACCTGCAGCGCAACAGCGCCGCCCAGGTGCGTGCCAACGTAGCGCATCGCCTGAGTGGCAACTTCGTCACCATGGACCTGCAGCAGGCCAAGGCAGCCTTCGAGGCCCTGCCTTGGGTGCGCCGCGCGGTGGTCAGCCGCGCCTGGCCGGGTCGCATCCTGGTGCGGCTGGAGGAGCACCGGCCGGTGGCCGTCTGGGTTGGCGAGGACGGCAACGACCGGCTGGTCAACAGCTTCGGCGAGGTCTTCGATGCCAACCTGGGCGACATCGAGGACGACGGCCTGCCGTTGCTGGCCGGCCCGGCCGACCGCGCCGCGGCGATGCTGGGCATGCAGCAGCGGCTGGCCCGCACCCTGCAGGCGGTTGGCGGACCGGTGGAGCGGCTGGACCTGACGGTGCGCGGGTCCTGGCGCGCGACGCTGGAGGGTGGTACCCAGATCGAGCTGGGGCGGGGCTCCGACGCCGAGGTGCTGGCCCGGGCCGAGCGGCTGGCGCGGACGGTGGCGCAGGTGACGGGCCATTTCGGCCGGCCGCTGCAGTACGCCGACCTGCGGCATGCGGACGGCTATGCGGTGCGCCTGGCCGGCGTGGTAACGGTCGCGCCTGCCGGCGTGGTGACAGTGGCGCCGGCCGGCACGCCGGGCGGGCGCAAGCCCTGAGGATCAAGAGGCGACGACGAGATGGCCAAGGAATTCAAGGACGTGGTGGTCGGGCTGGATATCGGCACCCACAAGGTAATGGTCGTGGTGGCCGAGGTGACGGCCGGTGGCGAGCTGCGCCTGGCCGGGTTCGGCTCGGCGCCGGCCAACGGCCTGAAGCGCGGCGTGGTGGTCAACATCGAGTCCACTGTGCAGAGCATCCAGCAGGCGCTGAAGGAGGCCGAGATGATGGCCGCCTGCCGCATCGAGCGCGTCTACACCGGCATCACCGGCAGCCATATCCGCGGCCAGAACTCCACCGGCATGGTCATCGTGCGCGACCAGCGCGAGGTGTCGCCGGCCGACATGCACCGCGTGATCGAGACGGCCAAGGCCATCAACATACCGAACGACCAGCGCCTGCTGCTGGTGGAGCCGCAGGAGTTCATCATCGACGGCCACGAGGTGAAGGAGCCTATCGGCATGAGCGGCAGCCGCCTCGAGGTGAAGATCCACATCGTCACCGGGGCGCAGAGTGCGGCCGAGAACATCCTGAAGTGCGTGCGCCGCTGCGGGCTGGAGGTCGACCACCTGGCGCTGAACCCGATGGCCAGCGCCGCCGCCGTGCTGACCGCCGACGAGCGTGATCTCGGCGTGGCGCTGGTGGACATTGGCGCCGGCACCACCGACGTGGCCATCTTCACCGACGGCTCGATCCGCCACACCGCGGTGATCCCGATTGCCGGCGACCTGATCACCAGCGACATCGCAATGGCCCTGCGCACGCCGACAAAGGATGCCGAGGAGATCAAGGTCGAGCATGGCACGGCCAAGCAG
>JBJXHB010000208.1:0-5835 GCA_046160725.1 Aquabacterium sp. | reverse complement strand
CGGCGAGGTGGTCATCGCCAGCATCACCTGCAAGATGCACCTGATCGGTCCCGGCGTGATCGAGGGGCTGATGAAGGCGGTGGAGATCGCCGAGGCCGGCCATGCCGGCCTGGTGATCTGGTCGCCGGACGAGATGTTCTCGGCCGGCGCCAACCTGGAGGCCATGCTGCCGACCTTCATGAAGATCGGCGCCAAGGGCATAGCGCCGGAAGAGAAGAAGCTGCAGGACGCCATGCTGCGCCTGCGCTATGCCGCCGTGCCCACGGTGGCGGCGGTGCGCGGCATCGCGCTCGGTGGCGGCTGCGAGATCGCCGTGCACTGCGCCCGGCGCGTAGCATTGATCGAGAGCTACGTCGGCCTGGTCGAGGTCGGCGTCGGCCTGGTGCCCGGCGGCGGCGGCCTGGCCTACATCGCGCGCCGTGCGGCGGAGAATGCGGCCGCCGCCGGCTCGACCGACTATCTGGCCTTTGCCCGCGACGGCTTCACCGCCGCAGCAATGGCCAAGGTCGGCACCTCGGCCCATGAGAGTCGCCAGCTCGGCTACCTGATCGACGGCGACATCCTGGTCGCCCACCGCGACGAGCTGCTGCACGTGGCCTGCGCGCAGGTGCGGGCGATGGCCGACGCCAACTGGCGTGCGCCGCTGAAGCGGCTGTTCCCGGTGGCCGGCCGCAACGGCACCGCCACCATCAAGGCACAGCTGGTGGCCATGCGCGACGGCGGCTTCATCGGCGCGCACGACTATCACATCGCCGGCCTGATCGCCCATGTGGTGTGCGGCGGCGATGTCGATGCCGGCACCCTGGTCAGCGAGGAATACCTGATGGCGCTGGAGCGGCAGGTCTTCTGCGGCCTGCTGGACCATCCCAAGACCCAGGAGCGGGTGATGGGCTTCCTGCAGACCGGCAAGCCCGTCCGCAACTGATGGAGCTGCTGCGCGTGCGCCATGCGTCGTTGGGCGGTGCTCGGAATCCTCACGTAGCGCTGCTACGTTCCGGTTCCTGTGCTCCGTCCGCCTAGCCTGACGCCCGCTCGCGACGCTCCCGCAATTGCGAATCGATTCGAAACTTGGAGATCAACACCATGAGCAAGCAGGTGCAAGACGCCTACATCGTCGCCGCCGCGCGCACGCCGATCGGCCGCTCGGGGCGCGGCTTCTTCCGCAACACCCGGCCGGACGACCTGCTGGTGGTCGCCATCCGGGCCGCGCTGGCCGCGGTGCCCAGCCTGGACCCCAAGGCCATCGAGGACGCGGTCATCGGCTGCGCCATGCCCGAGGGCGAGCAGGGCCTGAACATGGCCCGCGTCGCGGCGCTGCTGGCGGGCCTGCCGAACTCGGTGGGCGGCGTCACCGTCAACCGGTTCTGCGCCAGTGGCCTGAGCGCGGTGCAGATGGCGGCCGACCGCATCCGCGTCGGCGAGGCCGAGGTCATGCTGGCCGGCGGTGCGGAGAGCATGAGCCTGGTGCCGATGACCGGCAACAAGCCAAGCTTCAACCCGGCGGTGTTTGCCCGGGACGAGGATGTCGGCATCGCCTACGGCATGGGCCTGACGGCCGAGAAGGTGGCGCAGCAGTGGAAGGTCAGCCGCGCCGACCAGGATGCCTTTGCGCTGGCCTCGCACCAGAAGGCCATCAAGGCCCAGCAGGCCGGCGAGTTCACCGACGAGATCGCGCCGGTGGACGTGGCCGAGCGCACGCCCGACCTGGCCAGCGGCGAGGTGTCGGTGCGCACCCGGCGCGTCAGCCTGGACGAGGGCCCGCGCGCCGACACGACGCTGGAGGCCCTGGGCAAGCTGCGGGCCGTCTTTGCCAGCGAGCGCGACGTCACCGGCAAGGCCACCGGCATGGGCAGCGTGACCGCCGGCAACAGCTCGCAGACCAGCGACGGCGCCGGCGCCCTGCTGCTGGCCAGCGAGTCCGCGATCAAGCGTTTCAACCTGACGCCGCTGGCGCGCTTCGTCAGCTTCGCGTCACGCGGCGTGCCGCCGGAGATCATGGGCATCGGCCCGATCGAGGCCATACCGGCGGCCCTGAAGTCCGCCGGACTGACCCTGGACGACATGGGCTGGATCGAGCTCAACGAGGCCTTCGCCGCACAGGCACTGGCGGTGATCCGCACCGTCGGCCTGAACCCCGACCGCGTCAACCCGATGGGCGGCGCCATCGCACTGGGCCACCCGCTGGGCGCCACCGGCGCCATCCGCGCCGCGACCGTGGTGCATGCGCTGCGTCGCCACAACCTGAAGCACGGCATGGTCACGATGTGCGTGGGCACCGGCCAGGGCGCGGCGGGCATCTTCGAGCGGGTGTGAGCGCGGCCCACCAGTCGTTGACGCTGGGTGCCGCGGACGGCTTCGGCATCGCGGCGCGCCTGCATGGCGATGCGACCACGGCCCGGGCCGGTGTGGTCATCGCCGCGGCCATGGGCGTGCCACAGCGCTTCTATGGCGACCTGGCGCAATGGCTGGCCGGCCAGGGGCTGCTGGTGTTGACGTTTGACTACCGCGGCATCGGTGACTCGCGGCCGGGCGCCCTGCAACGCTCGCTGCGCGGCCTGAAGACCGACATCGACCTTTGGGCGCACGACGACGCCGCGGCGGCCCTGGCCGAAATGGACCGCCAGCTCGGCCCGCGGCGTGCGCTGCACTGGCTGGGCCACAGCCTGGGCGCCCAGATCATGGCCATGGTGCCGGGCCACGAGCGCGTGGCCAGCCTGCTGGCGATGGCCAGCGGCAGCGGCAGCATCGACCGGCTCGCCCGCCCGATGCGCCGCCGCTCGCGTCTGCTGATGCATGTGATCGGGCCGGTTGTGCTGGCCACCTTGGGCTGGTTCCCTGGACGTCGCCTGGGCATCATGGACGACATGCCGGGCGGCGCGCTGCGCCAATGGATGCGCTGGTGCAGGAGCCCGCACTACCTGATGAGCGAAGGTGGCGCCGAGCGCCGCGCGCGCTATGCGGCCTTCCGCCAGCCCTTGCTGGTCGTCGGCTTCACCGACGACGAGTTCATGAGCGAGCGCAGCACGCGCGCGCTGACCGAGTGGTACACCGGCGCGCAGACGGATTGGCGGCGCGTCGCGCCGGCCGACATCGGCGTGCCGCGCATCGGCCACTTCGACGCCTACAAGGCCCGCATCGGCCGCGAGCGGCTGTGGCCGCAGCTGCTGCAGTTCATCGACCGACACACACCTGGACAACGACTGGAGACCGCCGCATGACCATCAAGACCGCCACCCTGAACGGCGTGGCCACCATCGAGATCGCCCGCCCCGAGAAGAAGAATGCGTTGACGGTGGCGATGTACCAGGCCATGGCCGACGCGATCAATGCCGCGGCGGCCGACCGCGCGGTGCGGGCGCTGCTGATCACCGGCCAGCCGGGCATCTTCACCTCCGGCAACGACCTCGAGGACTTCGTGGCCCGTGGCCGCGACGGCGGCAGCGACACGGAGGCATCGCCGGTCATCCGCTTCATGCATGCCCTGATGAACTGCGACAAGCCGGTGGTGGCCGCGGTCACCGGCGGCGCCATCGGCATCGGCACCACCATGCTGGCGCATTGCGACTTGGTCTACATCAGCGACGAGGCCCGGCTGGCCATGCCCTTCGTGGCCCTCGGCCTGGTGCCGGAGTTCGCCTCCAGCGTGACCATGCCCGGCCTGATGGGCCATGCCCGCGCGGCCGAGCGCCTGCTGCTGGGCGACCCGTTCACCGGCGCCGAGGCGGTGGAGTGCGGCCTGGCCAACGCCGTGCTGCCGGCGGCCGAGGTGGTGGGCCATGCGCGGCGCGTGGCCGAGCGCTTCAACGCCCTGCCGCCCGGCGCGGTGCAGCAAGCCAAGCGCCTGCTGCGCGGCCCGCGCCGCGAAGCCCACAAGGCCACCATCCGTGACGAGAGCGCGGTGTTCAGCGAGCGCCTGGGCAGCCCCGAGGCGAAGGAGGCGTTCCAGGCCTTCTTCCAGAAGCGCAAGCCGGACTTCAGCCGCTTCTGACGATTGCATCGGCCGCCACGAAGCCCTTGCTCACCGTTGACACATGTTGAGACCGGCCGACCTGGCCCCGGTTGCCACCCGGTCGCGTGATCGATGTCGCAAGCCGACCGACCCTCTATACAGGTTGCCAACTGTGCACACCCATGCCTGCGGGGGCGAGGCCCCACAACGATGCTGGCCGCTCCTACGATCCCGTCATGCCTCGATGTCCGGGGCCTACAACCACCTCGACGGGATCCGACATGTACACCACCAAGACACCGATGGCTCTGGCGCTGATGGCCGTGCTGGCCGCGCCGGCGGCCATGGCCGACACGGTCAACATCGACAAGTTCTCCAACAGCAGCCGCAACATCAGCCACACCATCCCGGGCAAGACCGGCTCGGGCAATGCCGGCCAGCTGGAGGGTTTCCTGAACGGCAACTCCTTCCTGACCTATTGCACCGACCTGCTCCAGAGCTTCAGCTGGGACACCAACTACACCAACTACACCGAGGTGGATGGTTCGGTGCAGTGGGGTGCACAGAAGGCCGCCGACCTGGGCCGCCTGTTGACCTACATCGGCACCGGCGTACCGGCCGACCGCAACCAGTCCGCCCGCAACCAGGCGGCGGTGTGGGAGGTGCTGTACGAGAGCGGCACGAACTATGCCTTCGGCAGCGGTGCGGCCCGGTTTTCCACCGGCAACGGCACCACCCAGGCGCTGCTGAACAACTTCAACTGGACCGCGGCCATGAGCACGGTGTCGATCTACGACGTCGATGCGCTGGTCAGCCCGACCAAGCAGGACTTCCTGGTCTGGTCGCCGGTGCCCGAGCCCGGTACCTATGCGCTGATGGGCGCCGGCCTGGCCGCAGTGGGCTTCGTCGCCCGGCGGCGCCGTCCGGCCTGATCGACCTGAGCGGTCTGCGCGGCCGATGCCCGGCGCGCCCATCCGTCGCGGGGTGGGCATGTCGCTGACGCTGAAGATCGCGCTCAGCCCGCTGCTGATCGCGCAGGCGGTCTGGGCACGCCAGGCCGTACCGCGTCTGCCCGAGGCGGCCGGGGGGCGTGCCGGCGCGCGCGGCCGAGGCCCGGCGCTGCATCTGCTGATCGCGGGCGACTCCGCAGCAGCCGGCGTCGGCGTGGCCGATCAGTCCCAGGCGCTGGCCGGGCAGCTGGTGCCCCGGCTGGCGGCGGCCTGCCAGGCCCGTGTCCATTGGCAACTGCTGGCTCGCAGCGGGCTGACCACGGCCCAGACGCTGGATCTGCTGCGCGAGGCACAGCCCGCTCCGTTGGCCGATGTGGCCCTGGTGGTGACGGGCGTCAACGACGTGGTGGACCAGGTCCCGTCTCATCGCGCCGTAGCGGCTCGCGATGCGATGGCCAACAGGCTGCGCAACGCATGCGGCGTGGCGCATGTGCTGTTCATGCCGGTGCCACCGATCGACCGCTTCCCGGGCCTGCCGCAGCCGCTGCGCTGGGTGGCCGGGCAGGATGCGCGGCGCCACAACGCCGCCCTGCGCGACTGGGCCGCGACCCGGCACGATGTCTCGGTGCCGGACTGGGACCTGGACCTGGGCGCCGGTGCCATGGCCAGCGATGGCTTCCATCCGGGCGAGCCGGTCTACCGGTCATGCGCCGAGGCGGTGGCGTCCCATGTGGCCCGTCACGTCTGGCCGGACCTGCGGCCCGCCGCGACCGGCTGACGCGCGGCCGGTCAGGTGCGTCATGCCAGCGCTGGTCGTCGCGCAAGGCTGATGGGCGGAGGTGGGCTCTTTGCGGTCGTTGCGAATGACTGCTGTATAGGTCGGACGACGTTGCTCAACATCCGCGCGAGACCGAGGCCACCGGGTAGCCGGATGTC
>JBJXHB010000207.1:0-4172 GCA_046160725.1 Aquabacterium sp. | reverse complement strand
ACTTGACCGTGGCGCGCCAGCAGCTGGTCGAGCACCGCCAGCATCCGGTCCGGGCCGACCAGGCTGGCCGCCTGCTCGCGCAGGGCGGCGTCGCCTTCACGCACTCGGCCGCGCCACGACGCCAGCTCCTGCTTCAGCCGCGCTTCCTGGGCCATGCCGCTGGCTTGGATGCGGGTCTGCTCGGTGTGCAACTGGCCGATCTGGGCACGCACCGCGGCATTGGCGGAGCGAGCGCTGTTCCATTGCTTCAGGGCCGGCGACAGCCATAGGGCGTCAGCCAGCATGAACACCACGGCGCAGGCGGCGCCGATCAGCATGGCACGCTCGCGCACGGACCGCTGCTCGAACCGGCCGACCCATTCGCGCCAGCGTGCCCGCAGGTCCGGCCGGGATTTCTTGAGCGGGCTGGTCATCGCGTGGTCTCCGCCCGGGCGACCTGGGTACGCAGGGCGAACTCGGTAAAGCCGGCCTGAGCCGGGCCGGCGCCCTCGGCCTTGGGCTCGACGGCCTTGAGGTCGAGCTGGGCGAAAGGCCGACCGCGGAACAGCGGCTCCTGGTTCAGGCGTCGCAGGTAGTCCGGCAGCACGGCCGCGTCCATCATCCGGCCGCTGAGGTCCAGCGCCACGCCGTCGGGCGACACCGAGAAGCCGGTGATCCACAGCGCCGGGTGGGCCTGGCGTGCGAGGGCGTTGAAGAAGCCGGCGTAGCCCTCACCGGAGGTGGCGCCGCCACCGTCCAGGGCGCTGCGCACGCGGCGTTGCTGCAGGTCCAGGGCGCGCAGCTGTGCCAGCTCGGCCGCTGCGGCCACGTTGGCGGCCAGCGGCAGGGTCTGGGCCCGTGCCTGGGCCAGCTGGGCCGCCAGCGTTTTGGCTGCGTCGCGCTCGTTGGCGGCCAGGGCCTGCAGAGATGCGGCGCCGCCGGCGGTCAGGCCCAGTATCAGGCCTGCGGCCAGCAGGCCCTGGCTGGCGTTCAGCGGCTGCGCTTTGGGGCGCTGCGCCGGGTCGTAGAGGTTCAGATGCTGTGCCATGGGGTCAGCTCTCGCGCAGGGCGGCGCCGATGGCCGACAGATGCGGGCCGAGCAGCGCCGGGTCGGCCAGCTCGGGTACCTCGCTCAGGTCCAGGTGATCAGCCAGGTCCAGCAGCTCGACCGGCACGTACAGCAGCTCGCGCAGGTGGTCGGCCAGCCCGGCCACACCGGCCGCGGGCACCAGCAGCAGCCGCGACAACGTGACCGCGCTGAACTGGCGTTCGAAGCTGTCCAGCGTGCGCTGCAGCTCCAGCCCGGCGCGGTCGAAAGCGCTGCGTCGCGCGTCGTCGTCGTCCTGGGCCAGTGCGGCGCCGGGCAGGTCGATGGCGCGCGCCAGTAACAAATCACCGGCCAGGGTGATGACCAACTGGGCGCCGGCAGCGGTGATCTGCAGCAGGGCCTGGGCACGGCCGGCGGTCTCGACCAGCGCGCAGATATTGCGCAGGGCCGTCTCGGGGATGTCGATGGCCTGCCAGGGCATGCCCGCGTCCTCTGCGGCCTGGGCCAGCGGCCGCAGGCCGGCGGTTGGCGCGGCCACGGCCAGCACCTTGGCCTGGCCGCGGATGGCAGCCGCCGGCAGCTCCAGCAGGTCGATGGACGCCGCGTCGACCGGAAACTCGACCAGGTCCTTGAGCTGCCAGCGCAGCGCGGCCTTCCAGTCCTCGCGAGGAACGTCCGGCGCATCCAGCGGCAGCATCTGGTACTGGCCGCGCGAAAGCAGCGCCACGCAGCGGCGCTGGGCCAGCGCATGGCTGCGCCGCAGCGAGCGCAAGGCGCCGGTGGGGTCGGCGAAGGCCAGGGTGTGCACCCAACGCACCGCCGGCCGCTGGCCGGCGCGTTGCTCGACGCAGGCCAGGCGGGCCTGGGCGCCCTCAGGTGCGCAGCCAACCCAGCCAGGGAGTGAGGAGCGTGAACGGCGTGAAAACATGGACGAAGCCCATAGGGGGGCGATGTCCGATGGTTCCATCCACGGCCATCCATCGATGGCCCGAAGTGCGGGGCAAAGCAGCCCTTAACGCCAGCGGCGCGGGCAGTCTTGCCCCGCTACCTGGTCCGCCGCTGCGGACCGTCAGGGTCCGCGCCGGACAGCAGGCCTCAGCCGGCGCCCAGCCGCGCCCGGTGGCGGGCGATCTGCTCCAGCACCCGCACCGGCGCGGTGCCACCGGTGACGGCCCGGGCGGCCAGCGAGCCCTCCAGCGTCAGCGCCGCGGCCGCGTCGTCGCCGATCAGCGGGTGCACCGCCTTCAGCTCGTCCGGCGTCAGCTCGGCCAGGTCCACGCCGCGCCGCAGCGCCAGCTTGACGGCATGCGCCACCGCCTCGTGGGCATCGCGGAACGGCAGGCCGCGGCGCACCAGGTGGTCGGCCAGGTCGGTGGCGGTGGCATAGCCGCGCGCCGCCGCCGCCCGCATCGCGGCCGGCTTGACCACGATGCCGCTGACCATCTCGGCCATGATGCGCAGCGTCGCGGCAAGCGTGTCGACGGTGTCAAACAGCGGCTCCTTGTCCTCCTGGTTGTCCTTGTTGTAGGCCAGCGGCTGGCCTTTCATCAAGGTCAGCAGGCCCATCAGGTGGCCGACCACCCGGCCGGTCTTGCCGCGGGCCAGCTCGGCCACGTCCGGGTTGCGCTTCTGCGGCATGATCGACGAGCCGGTGCAATAGCGGTCGGCCAGGTCGATGAAGCCAAAGTTCTGGCTCATCCACAGCACCAGCTCCTCGGCCAGGCGCGACACATGCACCATCACGATGGCTGCGAAGGCGCTGAACTCGAGTGCGAAGTCGCGGTCGCTGACGGCGTCCAGGCTGTTCTCGCACAGCCCCTCGAAGCCCAGCGCGCGGGCCACGGCCATGCGGTCCAGCGGCCAGCCGGTGCCGGCCAGGGCGGCGGCGCCCAGCGGCAGCCGGTTGACGCGCCGGCGCAGGTCCCCCAGGCGCTCGGCGTCACGGGCGAACATCTCCACATAGGCCAGCAGGTGGTGGGCCAGGCTTACGGGCTGCGCCACCTGCAGGTGGGTGAAGCCGGGCATGACGGTGCCGGTGTGGCCGGCGGCCAGCTCGACCAGCGCACGCTGCATCTGCGCCAGCAGCGGCGCCAGCTGGTCGATCTCGGTGCGCAGCCACAGCCGGACGTCGGTGGCCACCTGGTCGTTGCGGGAGCGGCCGGTGTGCCGGCGCTTGCCGGCGTCGCCCACCAGCGTGGTCCGGCGGGCCTCGATGTTGAGGTGCACATCTTCCAGCGCCAGCTTCCATTCGAAGCGGCCGCTCTCGATCTCGTCGACGATCTGCGCCATGCCGCGGCGGATGTCGGCCAGGTCGGCAGCGCTGATGACGCCCTGATCGCACAGCATCGCCGCATGGGCCAGGCTGCCCTGGATGTCGGCGCGCCACAGGCGCTGGTCGAACGGCACGCTGGCGGTGTAGCGCTGCACCAGCTCGCTCATGGGCTCGGTGAACAGCGCCGACCAGGCCTGGGCCTTGTTGGCCAGCGGGTCGGCGGCGGGCTGGGGGGAGGATGCGGCGGGCGTGGGATCGGACATGGCGTGTTGCAACCAGAGCGACACCAGCGCGCCGCGAGAGGAACCTCGCCCGTATTATCCCGGCGGCCGCCATGACCGCCTCCGAGACTTCCACCGAAACCACGACCCGCCCAACCGAGGCGCCTGACTCGCGGCCCAGCAGCCTGTGGCCGGACTCGACGCAGGCGCCGGCTGTGCGCGGCACGCTGTCGGGCGTTTCGCGCTTCGATCCGCTGCATGAGGACAGCGGGCGCGCACGCGAGCGGCTGGCGTCGCACTTCGATGTCTGCCGGGGCGGCCTGGCCCTGCGCCTGGTGTTGGCGGTGCAGCTGGCGGTGGCGCTGGGCAGCATGCTGGCGGCACCGAACGCCGCAGCCTGGCTGCGGGACGCACCGGTGCTGGCCTTTGCCGCACTGGCGGCCAGCCTGCTGTGGCTGCCCGCCGTCTGTGCCTGCCGCTGGCGGTTGTCGCGCTGGTCGCCGGGTGGACAGTGGTTGGCCGTCACCGCACTCGGCGCAGCAGCGTCGCTGGCCGCCTGGGCCGTGCTGTTGCCGTTGGAGCTGGCAGCGCCGGGGCCGTGGCGCGCCGGGGTGGTGGCCGCCGGCGGTGCCGGCGCCGGCGCCACGTTGTG
>JBJXHB010000206.1:0-3975 GCA_046160725.1 Aquabacterium sp. | reverse complement strand
CGACAAACCCACCAGCCAAGACTCACCCTGCATCCACTGCCGCGCCCCGCAACCGCATTTGACGGCCCGCAACGCATCGGCCAGGTGCTTCAGCCGGCCATAAACCGTCTGCCGCCCAGACTCCTAGGGCCGAACCTCATTTCCCACGCGCCATCGCCGGCGGCGGGTCGCCGGAGCAGTCGCATGGCTTGCTTGCGGTGGTACCCCGTGAGGGCGACAAACTCGTCCAGGATCGCGCTCCGGCCAGCCATAGGCGTGTTCCGGTACCGCGCCCCGACGGACTCGATGAGCCCCTTGCGTGTAGTCATGCTGATTTGCCTCGTCACGCTGCGGCGCCCCGACCCGATCGTCGGGCTGGAGGCTCGTGGAAGGAGGCAACCGCGTCGCCAGCTGGACCCTGGGTAGCCGTACTGCCGGGTCAATGCGCCCCTGGCGCGCGTGACCTGCTGGCCCGGCTGCGCAAGTACCGCGGACGAAAGCCGTCCGACTTCAAGTCCGACCGCGCGCAAACCAATGAGCAGCGGTGAGGACTTCTTCGACACCCATGTGCTGCTCTACCTGCTGTCGGCGGACCCAGCCAAGGCCTGTCGATCTACGAAGCGCTCATCGCTCCGCGGCGCTGCTGGCGAACAGCAAGACACTTCATTCCGAAGACATGCAGGGCGGCCCGGCGATCGAGCGAGAGTTGGCGATCCGCAATCCCTCTGCTGCTTCCTGACCTGCACGAGGTTCGGCATTCGGGCTGTCGATGGCGGGCCCGTCCCCGATCCTTCATCCCGCACGACCAGCAGTCCCGCCTCAGCCGCGCCGGTCCCTCAGCGCCAACGTCATCGCGAGCAGCCCCAGCAGCGCCTCCAGCCCGAAGGCGCCACCACCGCCGCCACCGCCGCCGGCCGCGGCATCGGTGCCGCCACTGACGGGCGCGGGTGTTGCCACGCTGGATGGCGCGGCACGGTCCGGCCCCAGCGCGGCGGCACGGGCCACCTCGGCGTTGTCGACGATCTCGGCCCCGCGCGCCGGCGCCACGTAGCTCTGCGGTGCTGCCGCGTACAGCAGCGCCTGCTCGGCGTCCAGGATGCCGGCCCCGCAGGTGGCGGGCGTGCAGATGCAGCGGCCCGGGTTGGCGATGTTGCAGGCCGCGATGGCGGCCGAGGCCACATGCGGCCGCGCGGTGGCGGCCAGTGCATCCAGCACCTGCTGCGGTGTCAGTTGCGGGTTGGCCGCGCGCATCAGCGCCACCGTGCCGGCCACCACCGGCGTGGCATAGCTGGTGCCGAAGTGGCGCGCATAGTTGCCCGCGCCGGGCGCCTGACGGCCGTCGTTGTAGATGCTGAGCAGCCCGCCGTCACCCAGAATGGCACCCCAGGCGCCGCTACCGTCGTCGCCGCCGACGGTGGCGATGCGCACCTCCGGCCCGAAGCTCGAATAGCTGGCCTTGAAACCGTCGCGGTTGAGCGCCGCCACGCTGATCACGCGTGCGCAGTTGGCCGGCCGGCGCACGGCGGCGGCGTCGTTGCCGGCGGATGCGACCACCACCACGCCGGCGTTCCACAACTCGTCGATGGCGCTCTGATAGGCCGCGTTGCATGGCGCGTTGCCGCCATAGCTGACGTTGACCACCTTGACCGGGTTCGGGTTGGCCGGCAGAAAGCCGCCGGCACCGTCGCTGACCGGCAGGCCGGCGGCCCAGCGCATGCCGTCGATGATGTCGGCCACGTCGGCGCCGCACTTGCCGGCCACGCGCACCGGCAGCACCCGGGCATCCCAGCTGACGCCAGCAACCCCGGTGCCGTTGTTGACGGTGGCGGCCAGGATGCCGGCCACGATGGTGCCGTGCCAGGTGCTGTCCTGCTGCGTGCAGTTCGCAAAGGCGCTGCCGGCCCGGTCGACCGCGCTGATGGCATCGCCCGGGTCGGACGGGTCGGCATCGCGGCCGTCGCCGTCGGCGGCCACCTCGGGGCGGCTGACCATGTCATAGCCCGGCAGCAGCCGGCCGTCCAGCTCCGGGTGGGCGGTCACGCCGGTGTCCAGCACCGCCACCAGGGCGCCCTCGGTGCGCTGCAGCCAGGCCCGCAGCAGGCCGGGCACGCCGCGCAGGCGGGCCTCCAGCGCGTGGGCATTGCTGCCGGTGGCCGGCTGCAGCCACCACTGCTGGCCGAACATCGGGTCGGTCGGCGTGGGCGAGGCGGCCAGGCGCTGCTCGCGCTCGTTGGGCACCACCCATTCGACGTCCGGCAGCTCGCGCAGCCGCTCGGCCAGGGCCTGCGCCTCCTGCGGCACCAGCGGCCGGCCGTAGTCCAGGCGGAAGGCGGCGCGTCCCACCGCCTGCCGCTGCGGCAGCGCCTGCGGGCCGACGCCCGCGGCCCGGACCACCCGGTCCCAGCGTGCGGTTTCGTGTGTAGAGGCGTCGATCACGCCGGCGGACTGGGCCCGCACCCGGGCCATGCCCTCATGCGACGGCGCCTGGCGCAGCTGCACGATCAGGCCGTCGGCTACCCGTATCGTGGGCAGCGACGTCGCCGCACCGCCCGCCGCGACGGCCGTCATCCCGCCCACCGACATCACCGCCGCGAGCGCCTTGCGCCATCCGTGCATGACCCGCACCCCAAGCCGAGAGATGCGGGGTTATCGGCCGCCTTTTCAGCAAATCAAGGGCGGGCCGGCCCTCGGGCGTCAACCAAGCGGCCGCACGCCGATCAGCGGGCCGTGCAGCCAGAAGGCAAAGGCCAGCCAGGCCAGCACGCCGGCGCCGGCAATCATGCCCGTGCGCTCGGGCGTACCGGCGTCCAGCGGCGCCGGCTGCGGGCCGTCGCGGCGCCGCGCCGCGCGATAGCCCAGGATGGACCAGACCAGGAAGCCGCCGAACAACCGCACGTCGGCCAGCGTGTTGTTGGCCAGCAGATGGGCGAATGCCCAGACCTTGGTGCCCAGCATCATCGGGTGGCGCAGCCGGGCCTTGATGGCATTGCGCGGCACATTGCCCGCGGCGATCAGCACAAAGGCCACCAGCGTCAGCAGCGCCGCCAGGTGGGCCATGCCGGGCAGCGGCTGCCACAGCACCACCGGCTGCTGGCGCGCCAGGCCGTAGCCCCAGATGATGAGCCCCAGCCCGACGGCCGACACCAGCGAGTACAGGCCCTTCCACGGGCCCTCGCCGCGCTGCGCGATGAAGCGCTGGCGCGCCGGCTCGGCCACGATGCGCACCGAGTGGATGCCCAGGAACAACAGCAGGCCCAAGATCAGCACCGTCATGGAATCTCCTCGTTTGTCGGGCCGGCGCCGACGGGGCGCCGATGGGCCGGGATTGTGACCGCCGGCTATGCTTGCCGCCCCGTTCCCCACGCCACACGCCCGCCGCCACCGCCATGCCCACAGCCGACGCCGACATCCTGTACTGGTGGGAGGACTTCGGCCCCGGGTCGGTGTACGCCTATGGCCCATTGACCGTGTTGCGCGAGGCCACCCTGGCCTTCGCCCAGGACTTCGACCCGCAGCCCTTCCACCTGGACGATGCGGCGGCGCAGGCGTCGCTGTTCGGCCGCCTGTCGGCCAGCGGCTGGCACACCTGCGCGCTGACCATGCGCATGGCCTGCGACGCCTTCCTGCTGCGCAGCAGCAGCCTGGGCGCCCCGGGCATCGACGAGCTGCGCTGGCTCAAGCCGGTCTACCCCGGCGACACGCTCAGCGGCCGCATCACCGCCCTGGCGGCGCGGCGCATGGCCAGCCGCCCAGGCGTCGGGCTTGTGCACCTGCAATGGGAGACCGTCAACCAGCATGCCGAGCCGGTGCTGGCGATGAAGAGCCATGCCATGTTCCGCTGCCGCGACGCGGCGGTGGCCGGCTGAGATGCGGCGGGCGGGCCGGGCGCGGTCGCGATGAGCCCGCGCTTCCTGGTCGGCGTCGACGGCGGCGGCACGGCCACCCGCGCCTACCTGACCGACGCCCAGGGGCGGCCGCTCGGCCGCGGGCAGGCCG
>JBJXHB010000205.1:0-8638 GCA_046160725.1 Aquabacterium sp. | reverse complement strand
CTGGACGAGGCCGAGATGAACCAGGCCGCCGACATGCTCAAGCGCATCCGCGACGAGCGCGGCATCACCATCATCTGGGTCGAGCACATCATGGGCGTGCTGATGCGCGTCATCGACCGCTGCATCGTGCTGGACCATGGCGAGGTCATCGCCAGCGGCCTGCCGGCCGAGGTGACGCACCACCCGAAGGTGGTCGAGGTCTACCTCGGCACGGATGCCGACGCGGTGCAGCAGCAGGTCAAGGCCCGCGCGTCATGAGCCCGCCGGGCCGCCCCAAGGGCGAATACCGCAGTGCGCAGCACGAAGGTACCCCAGTGACCGGCAGCGGGCCCGCCATGCTGACCCTGGACCGCGTGCGTGCCGGCTATGGCACCTTTCCCGTCCTGTTCGACGTCAGCCTGGAGGTCCAGGCGGGCGAGTCGGTGGCCGTGATCGGCCCCAACGGCGCGGGCAAGACCACGCTGCTGCGCGCCATCTCCAAGCTGATACCGCTGAGCGGCGGACAGATCCGCATGGAGGGCCGCGACTGCGCCGAGGTGGCCGCGCACGACATCATCGGCCTGGGCATCGCGCAGGTGCCGGAGGGGCGCCGGCTGTTCCCGCGGTTGACGGTGGAGGACAACCTGCGCATGGGCGCCTTCCTGCCGTCGGCCCGGGCCGCCTTCGCGCAGCGGCTGGAAATGGTCTATGCCCTGTTTCCGCGGCTGAAGGAGCGCCGGCTGCAGCTGGCCGGCACCATGTCCGGCGGCGAGCAGCAGATGTGCGCCATCGGCCGCGCGCTGATGAGCGGCCCGAAGCTGCTGCTGCTGGACGAGCCATCGGCCGGCCTGGCGCCGGTGGTGGTGCAGGCTATCTTCGAGGTGGTCCGCAAGATGAGCGCCGAGGGCTACACGGTGCTGATCGTCGAGCAGAACATCCAGCAGGTGCTCAAGGTCGTGGACCGGGCCTACCTGCTGGAGGTCGGCCGCATCCATGCCAGCGGGCCG
Source organism: Aquabacterium sp. (assembly GCA_046160725.1). Lineage (GTDB taxonomy): Bacteria > Pseudomonadota > Gammaproteobacteria > Burkholderiales > Burkholderiaceae_C > JBJXHB01. Next base: position 7,652 of record JBJXHB010000205.1, on the reverse strand, counting down.
GCTTCCGAACTGCTGGCCGACGACGCGGTGCGCCGCGCCTACCTGGGGGTCTGAGCGCATGGGCGACATCTTCGACATCTTCCTGCTCGAGGCGGTACTCAACGGCCTGCTGCTGGGCGGGCTGTTCGCGTTGCTGTCGCTGGGCCTGAACCTGATCTTCGGCGTCATCGACGTGGTCTGGATCTGCTATGCCGAGCTGATCATGATCGGCATGTATGCCATCTGGTGGCTGCATGTGCAGCAGGGCGCGCCGCTGCCGCTGGCCTTTGCCGGGGGCATCGTCTTCGTCGGCGCGCTGGGCGCGGCGCTGCACCAGTTCGTGATCCGGCCGGTGCTGGCCGCCGAGCCCATCAACCAGCTGCTGGTGACCGGCGGCGTGTTGTTTCTGCTGCAGGCGGTGGCGACGGTGGCCTTCGGCGTGGAGTTCCGCAACCTGGGCGTGCGGCTGCCGGGCGTGACGGCCGGCGAGATGAGCTTCTCCGGCTCGCGCATGGTGGCCTTCGTGGTGGCCATGATCGCGATCGCCGCCACCTACCTGTTCCTGACCCGCACCTACATGGGCACGGCCATCCGCGCCATCAGCCAGGACCGGGCCATCATGCCGCTGATGGGCGTGGACGCCGGGCGCGTCTATCTGCTGACCTCGGCCATGGGCGGCGGGCTGGCGGGGCTGGCGGCCTGCCTGCTGGTGCTGCAGTACGACGTGCACCCGGCCATCGGCCTGTCGTTCGGCCCGCTGACCTTCCTGATCTGCGTGCTGGGCGGCCTGGGCAACCTGATCGGCGGCTTCGTTGCCGCCTTCGTGTTCGCGCAGTTCATCTCGGTGGGCGGCTTCTTCCTGCAGCTGGAATGGGGCTACGTGCTGGCCTTCGTGTTCTTCATCGCCACCATGTTCTGGAAACCCGAGGGCCTGCTGTCCAAGCGGCGCAGCGCATGAACCGGCGCTGGACAGTGGGCCTGGTGTTGTTGGCCGCGTTGGCCGCGGTGCCGCTGTTCGACCCCGGCAAGTACGCGCTGCACCTGATGGTGATGGCGCTGCTGTGGTCCTACATCTACACCAGCTGGTCGATCATGGGCCGGCTCGGCCTGGTCAGCTTCGGCCATGGCGCCTTCCTGGGCATCGGCGCCTACACCGTGGTCCTGCTGTGGAACCACGCCGGCGTCTCGCCCTGGATCGGCGCGGTCGTGGCGGTGGTCATCACCCTGGTCGTGGCCTTCGTGATCGCGCTGCCGTGCTTCCGCTTCAAGATCGTCGGCCACTACTTCGCGCTGGTGACGCTGGCGCTGTCGGAGGTGACGCGGCTGGTCATCGTCGGCCTGCGCGACCACACCGGCGGATCGCTCGGCCTGACGCCCAAGCCCGCCCTGACCGACGGCGCCACCAGCTCGATCATGGCCCTGCAGTTCAGCGACAAGACGGTGTGGTTCTATGCCGTGCTGGTGTTCTGGCTGGGGTCGCTGTGGGTCTGGCGCATGGTCGACCGCAGCATGAACCGCCTGGCGCTGGAGGCCATCAGCGAGGAGGAGGACGCGGCGGCTTCCATCGGCATCGACGTCACCCGCGCCAAGCTGCAGGTGACGCTGCTGTCGGCGGCCATGACCTGCATCGGCGGCGTGCTGGTGGCGCAGTACCAGCTCTACATCAACCCGGAGACGGTGTCGGGCATCGGCATCTCGCTGCAGATGGTGTTCGGCGTCATTGCCGGCGGCATGTTCGTGATGGTCGGCCCGACCGTCGGCGCGGTGTTCCTGCTGCTGCTGAGCGAGGGCCTGCGGGTGATGATCGGCAACCAGGTGCTGGGCGTGGACATCACCATCTACGGCCTGCTGCTGGTGCTGTTCATCATCTACATGCCCAAGGGCATCCTGGGCGCGGTGCTGCAGCGCTGGGGCGGCCGGGGCTGAGGCCGGCCGCGCCTACTTGAAGGTGTACCTCACCCCCGCATACACGAACCGCCCGCGCGGGTCGGCGTACTGCGGGTCGTAGCCGGCCTGGAACGACACCTGTCCGCCGGAGTTGGTGTAGGGCGGGTCGCGGTCGAACAGGTTGCGGATGCCCAGCGTCAGGCGCAGGTTACGGATGCCGCTGTTGAGCAGCGGCAGGATGCGGCTGAGCGCCGGATAGCCGTCGTTGAGCGTCTCCACCACCTTGCTCTGGCTGTGCAGCAGCGCGGTGTCCAGGTCCCAGCCGGCGGCGCTGCCGCGCGCGCCCAGCACCAGGCGCGGTGCGGTGGAGGTGTCGGTGATGTCGCGGTCGCCGCTCAGGTTGGCGCGGTAGCGCACCAGGATGTCCGGCAGCGGGCCGTTGCCGCCGACGATGCTGCGCACATGGTCGGTCGGATAGAACCGCGCGGTCGGGCTGATCTGGATGGTCGAGAAGCCGTTGTAGGGCGCGACGTTGAACAACGGGTGGTTGCCCGGCAACGCCAACTGGTCGGAGATCGGCACCGGCTGGATCACCGTGCGGATGGTGTTGCGGTTGTACGAGGCCTCGGCAAAGGCCTCCCAGTCGCCGCCCAGCGCGAGGCGCGCGGCCGCAAACAGGCTGGCGCGCTCGGTCGGCGGCAGCAGCGCCACCAGCGGGCTGGGGTCGAAGCGGCAGCGCGTGAGCGGGTTGTTCAGCGGGTTCACCGACGAGTACGGCGGCGGGCACACGCCCACGGCCGGGTTGCCGGTGAATCCGGAGTTGTCCAGCAGCACGATGTTGGCCGGGAAGGTGTTGCCCGACGAGGTGTCGTTGCCGTTGGGCACGTTGACGCCGGACCTCGCGAAGTCGCGTTGCCCGCCCTTCAGGCCGCCCTCCTTCTGGAACGAGCCCATCAGCATGATGTTGAAGCGGTCCATCTGCAGGTCGCCGAAGCCCCAGGTGCCAGCCACGCGGCGGCTTGAGGCGCCACCCGCCGTGGTGTCGCCGGCCGTGGCGGTCAGCTCGCCGCCCTGCCGGGCGCTGCGCAGGATGAAGTTGACGACCCCGGCCACGGCGTCGGAGCCATAGACGGCCGAGGCGCCGTCCTTGAGCACCTCGACGCGGTCGATCGCGGCCAGCGGGATGCTGTTGACGTCCACCGACACCGAGTCGCCGGTGAAGCCGATGCCGTAGGGCGCGATGCGCCGGCCGTTGACCAGCACCAGCGTGCGGATCGATGTCAGCCCGCGCAGCGAGATGGCCGAGATGCCGCCCGTCGATGCGCTTGATCGACGAGCCGGTGATCTCCACGCGCTGTCCGCCCATGCACAGGGCGCCCATTGTGTGGCGCGGCCACGACGCCGGGCGCGCTGCGGCGCCCGGCCCTGGTGAGCCCTCAGGGCGTCGCTGTGACCAGCGCGGCCGCGAGCACCGTCTCGATCGGCTCCGGGCGATGCAGCAGGAAGCCCTGCGCGAAGTCGATGCCGATCTCACGCACCCGTTGCAGGATCTCCGGCCGGTCGACGAACTCGGCCACGGTCTGGACACCGACCACGCGCGCCACATCGACGAAGCAGCGCACGGCCGCGTCGTCGAGCGGGTCGTCGATCAGGTCCTTGATGAACTGGCCGTCGATCTTCAACAAGTCGACCTTCAGCGATTTCAGGTGGCCGAACGACGACGCGCCGGCGCCGAAATCGTCCAGCGCAAAACGCACGCCCAGGGCCCGCACCTGCTCGATGAACACCGCGGCATCGGCCAGGTTGGTGACCGCAGCCGTCTCGGTGATCTCCAGGCACAGACGCTGGCACACCGCCGGGCCGGCCGCGACCAGCAGGTCGATGGCGTGGCGATGGAAAGCGCGGTCACCCACCGACTGGCCCGACAGGTTGATGCTCAGTAGCGACACGGCCGTCAGGTCGGCCAGGTCCTGCACATGGCCGATGGCCCGCGACAGGACCCAGCGGTCGATGCGGGTGGCCAGATGGAAACGCTCGGCCGCCGGAAGGAAGGCGCCTGGTGGTATCAGCGCGCCGTTTGCGTCCAGCAGGCGGATCAGGACCTCCGCATGGCAGCCGCCGTCGCAGGCACCCAGCGGCGTGATGCACTGCGCATACAGCACGAAGCGGTCTTCGTCGATCGCCTGCTCCAGCCGGGTGGCCCACTGCATCTCACCATGCCGCGCCGCGACCGCCTGGTCGGTGTCGAACCAGGTGTGCACCCGGTTGCGCCCCGCCTCCTTGGCCGCATAGCAGGCCGCGTCTGCCGCCTGGATCACCGCATCAATGGCGGTCCAGCGCCGGTCCATCGGCACCAGGCCGATGCTGGTGCCGATGCGAAACCGTCGCTCGTCGTGCACGAATCGAAACTGCTCCATCCGGTCGCAGATCTGCTGTGCCACCCGCTGTGCCTGGTCGGTGGTGCAGTGCTCCAGGAGGACCGCGAACTCGTCGCCGCCCAGCCGTGCCAGCGTGTCGCGGGCGCGCACGGTCTCGCGCAGCAGGCGCGCCACCTGTTGCAGCAGCTGGTCGCCCACCGCGTGGCCGCAAGCGTCGTTGACGAGCTTGAACTGGTCCAGGTCGATGAACAGCATCGCGTGCTGGGTGTGGTCTTCGCGGGACCGTTCATGCAAGCGCTTCAGCCGGGACTCGAACTCGGCGCGATTGACCAGGCCGGTCAACGCATCGTGCGAGGCGCGGTAGCTCATCTCACCGGACAGGCGTCGCTGCTCGGTGACGTCATGGAACACCAGGACGACACCCAGCACCTGTCCCCCCGACTCGCGGATCGGCGCGGCTGAGTCCTCGATGCCGAACTCCTCACCGTTGCGCGACAACAGCACGGTGTGGTTGGCCAGGCCCACCACCTGACCATCGGACAGGCAGACGGCCACCGGGTTGGGTGCCGGCTGTCGCGTCTCCTCATGGACGATGTGGAACACCTGGTCCAATGGTCGGCCCAGGGCCTCTTGGGCCCCCCAGCCGGTCATGCGTTCGGCCACCGGGTTCAGCCAGGTCACATGGCCGCGCCCATCGGTGGTGATGACCGCGTCGCCGATCGAGTGCAGGGTCACCCGCAGCAGCTCGTGCTGGCGGGCGAGGTCGATGCTCAGCTCGCGCAGCGGCGTCACATCCCACATGGCGCCGACCATCCTGATGGCGCGGCCGGCGGCGTTGCGGCTGATGCGCGCCGAGGCGCGGAAATGCCGCACGCCGCCGTCATCCCGGACGATGCGGAACTCGACCTCCACCGCGTTGTCCACGGCGATGGCGGCGCTCAAGGCCCGCTGCATGGCATCGCGGTCCTGCGCATGCAGGTGACGCGTCCACAGGTCGACGGGGTCCTCGGTGCTGTCCGGAGCCACGCCGTACAAGCGGTACATCCAGGGGTCCCAGCGCAGGCGCTGGTTCGACAGGTCCCAGTCCCAGATGCCGAAGCCGCCGCTGTCCATGGCCAGGGTCATGCGCTCATGGGCTTCGTCCAGGGCCTGGCGCTGGGCCACGCGCTCGGTCACGTCCTGAGTCGCCGCAACGACACGCAACGGTCGGCCGCCCTCACGCCCACCCTCGCCCTGCCCCACCGACCGCACCCAGCGCCGCAGGCCGCCCTGCCCGCCGAACGGCAGCAGCAGGTCCCACGGCGTGCCATCCACCATCGCCCGCTCGACAGCCGCGCGCAGGTCCGCCTGGGCTTCCGGGGCATGGTGGCCTATGGCCTCATCCAGCGTCAGCGTCTGCCCCGGTTCCAGCCCGTGGATGCGGCCGGCCTGCTCGGACAACCGGAGCTGTCCGCTGGCAATGTCCAGCTCCCAGCCGCCGACGTTGGCCAGCGTGCCGGTGCGGCTGAGCTGGGCCTCGCTGCGTCGCAGCGTCTCCTCGGCCAGCTTGCGCTCGGTAACGTCGAAGTGGGTGCCGAACATCCACTCGGGCTGACCGTCGGCGGTCCGTGTGACCAGCTGCCCGCGGGCCTGGATCCAGACCCAATGCCCGTCGCGGTGGCGCATCCGCACCTCGCTCTCGTAGCGCTCGGTGGCACCGGACAGATGGGCCTTGGCCGCGGCCATCGACAGCGGGTGATCGTCCGGGTGTGTCAGCGCCACCCGCAACTGGATGGTCAGTGCACCCAGCTCCTGCACGGTGTAGCCGATCATCGCGGCACTGCGCTCGTTGAGCCGCACCTCACCGCTGCGCACATTCCATTCCCAGGTGCCCGCACCGGTCGCATCGATGATGGCCGCCAGCCGGCTGCGCTCGTAGGCCAGTTCACGCTGCTCGCGCAGGCGCTCGGTCACGTCCTCCACCGAGCCGACAAAGCCGGTGATCGCACCGGTCTCGTCGACCACGGTCCGCGCCATCGAGCGCACATGGCGCACGCTGCCGTCGTCCCTGCGGATGCGGAACTCCATGTCAAAGGGCACGCGCAGGGCGGCCGTGCGCTGCCACTCGGCGTAGACACCCGCTGCGTCTTCCGGATGCAGGGTCCGGGTCCAGCCGGTTCCCAGGGCCTCGTCCCCGTGCAGGCCGTAGATCGACTGCCAGCGCGCATTGGTGAACCTGCAGGCCCCGCCGGCGTCGGTGACATAGATGCCCAGCGGCGACGCCTCGCTCCAGGTGCGCTGACGCGCCTCGCTGGCCGCGAGGTCTCGCGCCAACAAGCGGCTCTCCAGGGCCTGTGACGCGGCCTGCGACAGCAACCGCAGCACCTCGCGCTGCTTCTCATCCAGACGACGCGGCTCGCGGTCGATCACGCACAAGGTGCCGACGCGAGCGCCGTCGGTCAACACCAGCGGCGCGCCGGCATAGAAGCGGATGTCCGGTTGCCCGGTGACCAACGGGTTGGTCGCAAACCGCGGGTCCGCTGTCGCGTCCGGCACCTCCAGGATGCCGTCGTCACGGATCGCATGGTCACAGAAGGCCATGTCGCGCGGCGTCTCCTGCACGCCAGGCAACCCGATGTTGGCCTTGAACCACTGGCGGTTCTCGTCGACCAGGCTGATCAGCGAGATCGGCACGCCACAGACCGCGGCCGCAGCCGCCACCAGCGCGTCGAACTCGCGCTGCGGTGCGGTGTCCAGGACCCGCAGCCGCCGCAGCGCCTGCAGTCGTTCGGACTCGGTCATTGGGGTCGATGGTTCGGACATGTCGGCGCTCCCGATCGAAGCTGGGATTGTCACGGTTCCAACCAGCGCCGTGGACAAATGTCAGGCCGCCGATGCCTCGAACAGGGTGCCCCTGACCAGCCAATCCAGCGGATTCCCCACCCCGAGGGCAGCGCCTCGCCTATGGCGGGCGCCGGTCCTCATGCGATCAGTACACCACCACCGAACGAATCGACTCACCACGCTCCATCAGCTCGAAGCCGTGGTTGATGTCCTCCAGCTTCAGCGTGTGGGTGATCAGCGGGTCGATGGCGATCTTGCCGTCCATGTACCAGTCGACGATTCTGGGCACGTCGCTGCGGCCGCGCGCGCCGCCGAAGGCGGTGCCCTTCCAGACCCGGCCGGTGACGAGCTGGAACGGTCGCGTCGCGATCTCCTGCCCCGCACCTGCCACGCCGATGACCACGCTCTGGCCCCAGCCCTTGTGGCAGCACTCCAGTGCCTGGCGCATGGTGGTGACGTTGCCGATGCACTCGAAGCTGTAGTCCGCGCCTCCATCGGTCAGCTGCACGATGGCGTCGACGATGCTGGCGTGCTCCTTCGGGTTCAGGAAGTGGGTCATGCCGAACTGGCGGGCCATGGAGATCG
>JBJXHB010000204.1:0-3791 GCA_046160725.1 Aquabacterium sp. | reverse complement strand
AACGAGGCCGGCCTGCCGGCCGGCACCGCCATCCCCGGTGGCCCGACGCTGCGCGAGCGCGTGCCCCAGGCCCACAAGCTGGCCTGGTGCGATATACCGGCTGGTGCCGCGGTGCGGCGATACGGCGTGACCATCGGCATCGCACGGACCGACATCGCCGCCGGCGCCTGGGTGCACGAGCGGCTGCTGGACACCCCGCCCGCGCGGGCGCTGCAAGGGCTGCCGATGGCCACGACCCAGCCGCCGGCGCTGCCGGCGCTGGACGGCTACAGCTTCCAGGGCTACCGCAATGCCGACGGCTCGGTGGGCACGCGCAACCTGCTGGCCATCTCCACCACCGTGCAATGCGTGGCCGGCGTGGTGTCGGTAGCCGCCGAGCGCATCCGCCGCGAGCTGCTGCCGCAATACCCCAACGTCGACGGCGTGGTGGCGCTGGAGCATGCCTACGGCTGCGGCGTGGCCATCGACGCACCGGACGCGCCCATCCCCATCCGCACGCTGCGCCACATCAGCCTGAACCCCAATTTCGGCGGCGAGGTGCTGCTGGTCAGCCTGGGCTGCGAGAAGCTGCAGCCCGAGCGGCTGTTCCCGGCCGGCAGTATCCCGATCGGTACCGGCGACCCCGGCATGGGCGCGGTGTGCCTGCAGGACGCCGACCATGTCGGCTTTGCCAGCATGATCGACGCCATCGTCGCGGCGGCGCGGCCGCGCCTGCAGCGGCTGGATGCCCGCCGGCGCGTGCCCGTGCCGGCCAGCGAGCTGGTAGTGGGCGTGCAGTGCGGCGGCAGCGACGCCTTTTCGGGCCTGACCGCCAACCCGGCCGTCGGCGCCATGGCCGACTGCCTGGTGCGCGCGGGCGCGACCGTGATGTTCAGCGAGAACACCGAGGTGCGCGACGCGGTGGAGCAGCTCACCGCCCGCGCCGCCACGCCCGAGGTCGCGCAGGCCATCGTGCGCGAGCTGGACTGGTACGACCGCTACCTGGCCCGCGGCGGCGCCGACCGCAGCGCCAACACCACGCCGGGCAACAAGGCCGGGGGCTTGAGCAACATCGTCGAGAAGGCCATGGGTTCCATCGTCAAGAGCGGCAGCGCGCCCATTGCCCATGTGCTGGCCCCCGGTGAGAAGCTGCGGCGCGACCAGCGCGGCCTGGTCTTCGCGGCGACGCCGGCCAGCGACTTCATCTGCGGCACGCTGCAGCTGGCCGCCGGCATGAACCTGCATGTCTTCACCACCGGCCGCGGCACGCCTTATGGCCTGGCCGAGTGCCCGGTGCTCAAGGTCGCCACCCGCAGTGAGCTGGCCCGACGCTGGCACGACCTGATGGATGTCGACGCCGGCCGCATCGCCAGCGGCGAGGTCACGGTGGCGCAGTTGGGCCTGCAGATGTTCGAGCAGCTGCTGGCCGTGGCCAGCGGCCAGCGCACCTGGGCCGAGCGGCACCGCCTGCACAACGCGCTGGTGCTGTTCAACCCGGCGCCCGTCACCTAGGGCATCCGCGCTGCGGCCGCGCAGCGACAATCCTGCGCCGCCGGCAGGGGCCGGCACGGGCATCCATACAGGGAGAACAACCATGAACATGCGACCAGTGGCCATAGCCGCCGTCGTCGGCGTCGCGACCGTCTGGGCCGGCGGCACCTGGGTGACGGGTGGCAGGGTGCGGTCCGCGCTGCAAGCCCAGGCGGCGGCCTGGCAACCCAAGGCCGGCGCGCCACAGCCCATGTTCCGCATCGTCAAGGCCGACTACGAAAAGGGCTTCATGAGCGCGACACGCACGCTGACGCTGGCCTTCGGCTGCGACAGCGATGCCCCCACGCTGACCTGGCGCGACCGCATTCAGCACGGCCCGCTGCCCGGCTTTGCCGGCCTGGGCGCCGCCCGCATCGACAGCGAACTGGTGCTGACCGACACGCAGCGCGCCGAGCTGAAGAAGCTGACCGGCCAGGACCAGTTCCAGGCCACGCTGCGCACCGTGGTGGGTCTGCGCGGCGACAGCAAGACATGGGTCGAAGTGCCGGCCTTCAGCCTGCAGGGCCCGGACCAGTCCCGGCTCGACTTCAAGGGACTCAGCGGCCTGCTGTCGCTCGATGCAGGCGGCGGCGCGCGCTATGAGCTCAGCCTGCCGGCCTACAGCGTCAGCACGCCGCCCAGCGGGCCGGCACCGGGCATCCTGATCCGCCTGACCGGCGCCAAGTTCAAGGGCGAGGGTCTGGCCCCCCTGTGGTGGGCCTTCTCCGGCAAGGGCAGCGGCAGCCTGCAGGGCATGGAGCTGCAGTTGGCGTCGGCAGAGGGCCAGGCCCGCCCGGCGTTCACGCTGCAGGACCTGAGCTACACCCAGGACGGCAGCCTCAGCAATGGCCTGTACAGCGCCAGCGTGGACATGAAGGGCAAGGGCACGGCTGCCGGCAAGGCGCTGGAGGCGGTCTCCATGCGCTTCAGCATGAAGAACCTGCATGCCGACAGCTATGCCGGCTTCATCCGCTCGGCCATCAGCGCCAGCTGCCCAACCGAAGGCGCCGACCCGCAACAGGAGGCGCAGCGCGTGCTGGAACCCTTGAAAGCCCTGCTGCCGCACAACCCCAGCATCAGCCTGGACGCGTTGAAGCTGACGTTGGGCGGCCAGACCATGAGCCTGAGCTACAGCCTGGGCACCCAGGGCGTCAACGCCGAGGACCTGAAGGCGCCCAGCCTGATGCCCGTGCTGCTGAAGAAGACCCACCTCAAGGCGGGCTTCGAGGTGCCCATGGCCATGCTGGTGGAACTGGCCGCGCTGTCCGGCAAGCCGGTGCCGCCGGAGGTCATCGACAAGGGCGTCGAACAGGCGCAGGCCCAGGGTGTGCTGGTGCGCACGGGCGACGTGCTGAGCGCCAACATCGAGATGGGCGGCGGCAGCCTGAAGGTCAACGGCAAGGCCATGCCCCTGCCCGGCATGCCGCCGGTGGCGCCGGACAAGCCCTGAACACAGGGTGTCTTCAGGAAAATCGATTCGGGTGGCGCCTTCGGGCTCGTTGCGGTCGTTGACGCGCAGTCGCAAAGCCGACCTTGACGATGGGCGCGAGAGCGGCAGGGCGGGCTGGGTCGAATACTTCCTTGGCATCCGGGCCGAGGACATCGGGTAGCCGGATGTCGGAGGTAAAAGGAGGAGCCGTCGGTCGGCCGCTAGGCCGATCGGCGGCGGGGGACACGTAGACATCCGGCTACCCGGTGGCCTCGGCCTCGCGCGGATGTGGGGCAGGCGTCGTCCGACCTCCAAAGCAGTCATTCGCAACGACCGCAAAGTGCCCAATGGCGCCACTCGAACTGATGCATCTGATGGAAACAGGGCACTGGCGGGCGCCGTTTGCCGTTCGCTTGCGTTGCAACACACCAAGGCGTTTGCAGCGGAGTCGAGCTACCGGCTGACTCCGTCCGCCGCCGGCCCGGCGTCCTCCGGGTGGGCCATGGGCCTGGCCTGTTGCCCGGCCAGCGCCTGCGCCGTCAGCCACAGCCGCGTGTCCAGCTCCAGCTGGTGGTAGTCCGGCGCCATGTGCATGCACAGCGCATAGAAGGCGCGGTCGTGCTCGCGCTCCCTGAGATGCGCCAGCTCGTGCACCACGATCATGCGCAGGCAGTCGGCTGGCGCGTCCTTGAACACCGCGTCGATGCGGATCTCGCGCTTGGCCTTGAGCTGGCGGCCCTGCACGCGCGGCACCGCGCTGTGCGTGCCCAGCGCCTGATGGGCGCGCTGCAGGCGCGGGTCGAAGGCCACCTTGGCGATCGGCGGGGCACCGCGCAGGTGACGCGCCTTCAGC
>JBJXHB010000203.1:0-4100 GCA_046160725.1 Aquabacterium sp. | reverse complement strand
CGTCGTTCCGCGAGAAGCGCCCGCCGGCCTGGGTGAGAAAGCCCGCGGCCTGATCGGCGCCCATGCCGCCACCCGGCACGCGCGCGCTGACCCTGGTCGTCGCCAGCGCCTTCTTCGTCGAGAGCCTGGTCTCCACCGTCATCGCCACCTCGCTGGTGGCCATGGCGCAGGACCTGCATGTCGAGGCGGTCACGCTCAAGCTGGCCTTCACCGCCTACTACGTCGCCATCGCGGTGGCGGTGCCGCTGTGCGGCTGGCTGGCCGACCGGCTGGGCACGCGCACGGTGTTCGTGGTGTCGATGGTGGTGTTCACGCTGGCCGGCGTGCTGTGCGCGCTGGCCTGGGACTTCCCGAGCCTGATCGCCGGCCGCTTCCTGCAGGGTCTGGGCGGTGCCCTGATGATGCCGGTGGGGCGCCTGGCGCTGATCCGCACCATCCCGCGCGACCAGCTGGTGGCCGCCATGGCCTGGCTGTCGATACCGGCGCTGATGGCGCCGGTGCTGGGCCCGCCGCTGGGCGGCTACATCACCACCTTCCACCACTGGCGCGGCATCTTTTGGCTGGGCGTGCCGGTGGGCCTGCTGGGTGCGCTGGCGGCGCTGCGCTGGGTGCCGCAGCAGCGTGCCGAGCAGCCCGACCCACTGGACGGCCGGGGCGCGCTGCTGGTGGGCACCGGGCTGGCGCTGGCGACCTTCGGCTTCACGCTGGCCGGCAACGACTGGCACGAGCTGGTGCCGGGCCTGTCGATGATGGCGGTGGGCATCGTGCTGCTGCTGCTGTACGGCCGCCATGCGCGGCGCGTGGCGCACCCGGTGCTGGACCTGGCGCTGTTCCGCATCCCGGCCTTTCGCGCCGCGATCTGGGCCGGCGCCATGTTCCGGCTGGCCAACGGCGCGCTGCCCTTCCTGCTGCCGCTGATGCTGCAGATCGGCTTCGGCCTGAGCGCCTTCCAGTCCGGCATGCTGACCTTCGTCTCCGCGCTCGGGGCGATGACGATGAAGCTGGCAGCGGCGCCCATCCTGCGGCGCTGGGGCTTCCGGCAGGTGCTCACCCACAACACCTGGCTGATCGGCGCGCAGATGGCGGCCATCGCGCTGTTCACCATGGACACGCCGCACACGGTGATCGTGGCGGTGCTGCTGGTGGGCGGCTTCTTCCGGTCGCTGCAGTTCACCGGCCTGAACGCCCTGTGCTTTGCCGAGATACCGCATGCGCTGATGCCGCGCGCGACGGCGCTGAACAGCGTGGTGCAGCAGCTGTCGCTGTCGGCGGGCGTGGCGGTGGCCGCGCTGCTGGTGGACCTGTCGCGCAGCTTCGATGCCCGGCAGGCCCTGCTGGCCACCGACTTCGGCCGCGCCATCGTCGCGGTGGCCGTGATCGGTTGCCTGGCGCTGCCGTGGCTGTGGCGCCTGGCGCCGGATGCCGGCGCGGCGGTGTCGGGGCATCGGGTAGCGGCATAGGACGGATCGGGCTGAGCGGGTTCCGGGCCATTGACCGTGGGCGGCCTTGACCTTGGTTGAAGCGTTGGCTTACCATTCGTCTTACTCTGGCAAGCGAGACGATCACCATGGAAACCGCAACACTTTCTAGCAAGGGGCAACTGGTGATCCCGAAGCTGGTTCGCGAGCGTGCCCAATTGGCTGCCGGATCGGTGCTGGAGGTGCGCTATGGAGACGGCGAGATTCACCTGCGCCTCATCGCCCCTGTCAAGACCACCACCGTGGCTGACGTGGCGGGATGCATGGCCAAGGCTGGACGGCCCCGCCTGAGCGAGGCGCAACTGGATCGCGCCATCCGGCAGCGCTTGAAGGCGCGCAACGCGCCATGATGGCGCTGGACACCAACCTGTTGGCTCGGCTGCTGCTTCAGGACGAGCCCGCTCAGCATGCCAAGGTCGTGGCGTTGCTGTCGTCGGATGCCGTTTTCACGGCGCCGACGACGGTGTTCCTGGAGCTGGTCTGGGTGCTGGAGGCGCATGACTGCACGCCGCAAGAGATCAAAGCCGGGCTGGAACGGCTGCTCGGGCTTCAAAACTTCAAGCCCGCGAACGGGCAGGTGCTGAGGACCGCGCTCGCGGCCTACGGGAAGGGCATGGACTTTGCCGATGCGCTGCATCTGGGCCTGAGCGCCGCTGAAAAAGAATTCAGGACCTTCGACAAGCGGTTGGCTCGCAAGGCGACCGCGCTTGGCTTGTCGCCAACGGTCAGGATGGTTTGAGTCGGCGGGTGGCGGTACGGCCATCGGCACTGGCTGCGAGCTTCAGGCGTCGCTCGGCTGTCGTACGGCGCCGGCAGGTCGCAGCCTGCCCCCCCGCACATCCCCCTCAGATGCCGGGTGCCGGTGACGCACCGGCCAGCAGGGCGCGCAGCTTCCCGATCGCCTGGCTGATCTCGGCGTCCGGGCCGGCTGCAAGGTCCTGCGCCAGGCCTTCGGCTTCCGCGAGGTCGTCGCCCGCGCCGGCCGGGTTGCCGGCCAGGTGCTCGCATTCGCCACGCCGGCACAGCAGGATGCCGAGCTGCCAGCGGTCGTTCACCGCACGCAGCAGCGCCGCACCCGTGGCGAGCGCCTCGCGCGCCGGCTCGAACCGCCCCTGTCGGGCATGCAGCAGACCCAGGCTGCCGGTGAACAGGCCCTCGCTGCGGCGGTCGCCAAGCTCGCGGGCAATCGCAATGGCGTCCTGGTAGTGCCGCATCGCTTCGTCCGGCCGGCCCTGGGCCATGTGCAGGTCGCCCAGGTTGTCGAGGACGATGGCCTCGATCCGGCGGTAGCCCACCTCTCGGCTGATGGCCAGGGCATCCTCGTAGTGCTGGCGGGCGCCGGGCAGCCGGCCCCGGTCGGCAAAGCCCAGGTTGTTGAGGACGCTGCATTCGGATCGGCGGTCGCCGACCTCGCGCAGGGTCGCCAGGGCATCCCGATAGTCGCGCAGCGCCTCCTGCAGCCGGCCCTGGACGCTGTGCAGCATGCCCAGGTGGCTGAGCACGACGCCCTCCGAGCTGCGGTCGCCGACCTCGCGGGCGATGACCAGCGCCGCCTGGTTGTGCGCCAACGACGCCTCCATGCGGCCCTGATACCAGCAGAGTCCGCCCAGGCTGATCTCGGCCACGCACTCGAAGCGCCGGTTGCCGACCTCGCGATGGATGGCCAGGGCGTCCTGCACATGCTGCATCGCCTCGTCCATCCGACCCTGGTCCGTGTGCACGAGGCCCAGGTGGACCAGCGCGATGCCCTCCAGGCGGCGCTGGCCGTGTGCACGCGCCAGGCCGATGGCGTCCTGGTAGCCGCGCAGCGCCTCGTCCATCTGGCCGGCCAGCCGCAGCGCATCCGCCAGCAGGACCATGGCGCGCGCCCGGTCGGCCGGTGCCAGCGCCGCGAGCGCCAGGATCGGCCGGCCCAGGGTCACCGCCAGGTCGAACGGACCCCTCAGGCCGAGCACGCCGCTGGCCGCCGCGAATGTCGCCACCGCCGTCAGCGCGTCGCCGCGGCCCTGCGCCCGCCGGCATGCCGCGACCAGATTCTCCAGCTCGAGCCCCAGGGCCCGGCGCCGGGCGACCCCGCCGTGCGTGTCCAGCGCATCCACCGCCGCCTCGGTGCCGAAGCCGGCGAAGTAGCGGCCGTGCCGCGCGGCGGTGGCGCCGGTCCTCGGCATGCCATCGGCGCCGGCGGGCAGGGCCTCGTCGGCGCGCAGCTTTGCCTGCGCGTACTCGTGGATGCTGACGTACATGCCGAAGTACGGCTCGTCGATCGCCAGGCGCGCGCCGCCACCCGGCATCCAGGTGCGCAGCAGGCTCTTGTCGACCAGCGCCTGCACCACATCCAGCACGGGCGGCGCCTCGGGCCAGGCCGCGAGGTCCAGCACCTGCTCGGCCGCCGGCAGCGTGAAGCCGCCGACAAAGACCGAGGCCTGCGCCAGTGCGGCCTGCTCCCACGGCGCGAGCAGCGCCCACGACCAGTCGATCGTCGCCCGCAGCGTGGCGTGCCGAGCCCTGGCGCCGCGGGCACCGACCAGGACCTGGAACCGGTCCTTCAGGCGCGCGAGCAGTTGCTCGGGCGCCAGCACCGTCGTGCGCGCCGCCGCCAGCTCGATCGCCAGCGGCAGGCCG
>JBJXHB010000202.1:0-13911 GCA_046160725.1 Aquabacterium sp. | reverse complement strand
GCAAAGTCAAGGCCCGCAGGGCCGGCCGAAGACACCACCCGGCGCCTCGAAGGCCCTCACGGGGCGCCTACATCGCCTGCGCGTACAGCTGCGCGTAGTCGTCGGCCGACGGTTTGCGCGGGCAGCCGAAGTGGGCCAGGTCGGCCAGGGCCACCGGCACCAGCTCCGGGATCATGGCCGGCGTGACACCCATCTGGGCCAGCCCACGCGGCAGGCCGATGGCGGCGTTGCGCGCCTCGATGGCGGCCGCGATGTCGGTCCCGGCGTCCAGACCCATGGCCTGACGCAGGCGCACGTATTTGTCGGCGCAGACCTCGGCATTGAAGCGCAGCACGCTGGGCAGGATCACGGCATTGAGCGTGCCGTGGTGGGCCCGCAGCTCGTGGCGCGCGCCGACCACATGGCTCATCGAATGAACCGCGCCCAGCCCCTTGACGAAGGCCATCGCGCCCTCGGTGGAGGCCATCATCATCTGCCAGCGCGCGTCGCGGTCGGTGGCGCCGTGGTGCACCGCGGCCTCGATGGCGCGCCAGCCGCGCCACAGGCCGTCCAGCGCCACGCCCTCGGCCGGCGGGTTGACCTGCGGCGTGAGGAAGGCCTCTATGCAGTGCGTGATGGCGTCCATGCCGGTGGCCGCGGTCAGCAGCGGCGGCAGGCCCAGCGTCAGTTCCGGGTCGCAGATCGCCACCCGCGGGATCAGCTGCGGGCTGGCCACGGTCAGCTTGTGGCCCTGCTCCAGGATGATCACCACGCCCACCGACACCTCGCTGCCGGTGCCGGCCGTGGTCGGCACGCAGATCACCGGCGCCACGCCCTTGATGTGCTTTCCGCCGCCTTTCAGCGGGTCGTATTGCGCCAGCGGCAGGCCGGAGACGGCCAACAGTGCCACCGACTTGCCCAGGTCCATGGACGAGCCGCCGCCCAGGCAGACAACGCCGTCGCAGCCCTGCGCCTGATATTGCGCCAGCGCGGCCAGCGTGGCGGCCTCGGTCGGGTTGCCCGGCGTGTCGTCGAACACCGCTGCGTCCGGGCTGGCCATCGCGGCCAGCACCCGCTCCAGCAGGCCGGCGGCGCGCACGCCCTTGTCGGTCACGACCAAGGGGCGCTTCACTCCCAGGCGGGCCAGTTCCGGTGCCAGCATCTTGATGGCACCGAAGTCGAAGTGGGTGGTCGTCAGGTAGGACAGGATCGGCATGGGTCGCTTCTGGATGAGTCTGGTTGTCGAACCAGTGTAGCCACCGACCGTTGTGCGGCCGGCGGCCGACGCCCGCTTCCGAAACCCATTCACGGCCACCAGGAGGGCCCTTGCTCATGACCACCTCGTCTCAAGTTGCCATCGTCACCGGCGCCGGCTCCGGCATCGGCCAGGCCAGCGCCCTGGCCTTGCTGAAGGAGGGCTGGAGCGTGGCCCTGATGGGCCGCCGGGCCGAGGCGCTGCAGGCCACCGTCGCGGCCGCCGGTGACGCCGCCGGTCGCGCGCTGGCCCTGCCGTGCAACGTCGGCGACGACCGGCAGGTCACGGCCGCGTTCGACGCCGTGCAGGCGCGCTTCGGCCGCCTGGACCTGCTGTTCAACAACGCCGGCGGCGGCCTGGCCTCCAAATCGCCGGACCTGGTGACGCCGGAGGAGTGGCGCCAGATCGTGGACGTCAACCTGAACGGCGCGTTCTATTGCCTGTCCAACGCCTTCCGGCTGATGAAGGCGCAGGTGCCGCAGGGCGGGCGCATCATCAACAACGGCAGCATCAGCGCCTATGCGCCGCGGCCCGGCAGCATCGCCTACACCGCCACCAAGCATGCGGTGTCGGGCCTGACCCGCACCGCCGCGCTGGACGGCCGCCCGTTCGACATCGCGGTCGGCCAGATCGACATCGGCAATGCCGCCAGCGAGATGACGGCGCGCATGGTCAATGGCGTGCCCCAGGCCGACGGCAGCATGCGGCCCGAGCCGCGGATGGACCTGCAGTGCGTCGTCGACGCCTTCATGACGATGGCGCGCATGCCGCTGTCGGCCAACATGCTGTTCGTCAATGTAATGGCGACCAAGATGCCCTTCGTCGGCCGTGGCTGATGCCGCGGGCCAGGAGCACTCCATGAACACGACCATCGGATTCATCGGTGCCAGCGGCCTCATGGGCCACGGCATGGCGCGCAACCTCATCGCCAAGGGTCATGCCGTGGCGCTGACGGTGCACCGCAACCGCGAGCGCGTGGCCGACCTGCTGGCTGCCGGCGCCACCGAGGTGGCCGACGCCGCGACCCTGGCGCGCCGCTGCGGCCTGGTCTTCATCTGCGTCACCGGCTCGCCACAGGTCGAGGCGGTGGTGCTGGGCGCATCGGGCCTGCTGGCCGGCGCCGCGCCGGGCTTGCGCATCGTCGATTGCTCGACCAGCGAGCCGGACTCCAGCGCGCGCCTGCGCGAGCACTGCGCCGCCCAGGGCGTGCGCTTCATCGACGCGCCGCTGTCGCGCACGCCGGTGGAGGCCGAGGCCGGGCGGCTCAACGTGATGGTCGGCGCCGAGGCCGATGACTTCGCCGCGGTCGAGCCGGTGCTGCGCGCCTTTGCCGAGAACGTGTTCCACATGGGCGCGCCCGGCGCCGGCCACATCATCAAGCTGCTGAACAACTTCATCGCGCAGGCCATCTGCACCGCCACTGCCGAGGCCTTCGCCGTCGGCCAGCGCAGCGGCGTGGACGTGCGCAAGCTGGTCGACCTGATCAGCGCCGGGCCGGTCAACAACGGCCTGTTCCAGGCCATGGCCAAGACCCTGACCGGCCAGATGGACGGGCTGAAGTTCGAGCTCGACAACGCGCGCAAGGACGTGCGCTACTACACCCACCTGGCCGAGGGCCTGGGCGCGCCCAGCATCGTCGGCGAGGCGGTGCACCAGAGCCTGGCCCTGGCCAGCGCGTTGGGCCATGGCCGCAAGTACGTGCCGTCGCTGGTCGAGGCGCAGGAACAGCTGACCGGTGCCAAGCTGGTGCCGCGTTGATGCCCCCGTGCGACCTGCGGACCTGCCTCTGAAGCCCCACCCAGCCGGATCCTCGACATGGACGACCTCACCCAACGCCTGCTCAAGCTGTATGCCAGCGCCGTGCACGATGTGCTGCGCGCGATGGGCCATGACGACGTGGTGCTGCCGCATGAGATCCGGCCGCTGGATGCGACGCGCAAGCTGGCCGGACCGGTCTGGACCTGCAGTGGCCGCATGGACCGCACCAAGAGCCGGCACGACACCCTGCTGGGCTGGACCACGGTGCTGTCACGCGCGCCGGCCGGCCATGTGGTGGTGTGCCAGCCGAACAACCACGAGGTGGCCCTGATGGGCGAGCTGTCGGCCGAGACGCTGCAGAACAAGGGCGTGCTCGGCTATGTCGTGGATGGTGGTTGCCGCGACTGCGACTTCATCCTGGCGCAGGGCTTCCCGGTGTTCCACTCGTTCTTCACCCCCAGCGACGTGGCCGGCCGCTGGGTGCCGGAGATCGACCGCTTCGGCGAGCCCATCACCATCGGCCGCGTCACCATCCGCAGCGGCGACTACCTGATCGGCGACCGCGACGGCGTCGTGCTGATCCCGAGCGAAATCGCGGCCGAGGTGGTGAGCCGCACCGAGGAGGTGGCTGTGACCGAGAACGCCGTGCGCGAGGCCATCCGCGGCGGCATGGACCCGGTGGACGCCTACCTGAAGTTCGGCAAGTTCTGATGCGGATTCGCGCCCATCCCGTGAAGCCGAGGGACAGAGACGTTCTCCTTGCGGGCCATTGAGATGTCCACCGTCGTCTCGCTTGAAGCTTAGGCGCGGCAGGAGCTTCACGCGCCAGCCGCTGCCCGCTGGGCACCACGCAGCGCCATGGCCGTCCACGCCGCCCCCAGTACGTCCACCAGGCCGAAGACCATCAGCTGAATCGGCGCGCCGGCGAGCGTCACCAGACCCAGGCACAACAGGCAGAAGGCCAGGCGCCCGTGCACGCTTGCCCGGAAGAACGCGGTGGCGCCGGCCGCGCCGCAGGCCCAGTAGTAGTAGCCGACCACCATGGCCAGGGCGCCGACCACCCGGATCCACACCTCCTGGGGCGCTGCGATGCCCAGTGGCGCCAGGGCCAGGGCCGGCGCCAGCAGCAGGCCCGTGCCGGCCACCATGGCATAGGCGCCAAAGACCTTGATGGTGAGTGCGGGCGATGGCATGTGGATCCTTTCAAGCCCGGTGCCAGCGCCGACCGGTGGTCGGTGTACGCTGCGGGCGCGGTGTGCCGGCATTCAACGACAAGGACGCCCGTTTGCCTAGGGACAGGAGTCCCGTTGACCGTACCCGACCAGCCCGATGGTCCCGCCGAAGAACGCGGGACCTCACGACCCTGACAAGGAAGCCATGGACATGAATCGTGCCGTTTTCTCCCGACGCCTGGGCAGCACTGTTGCCGCAATGCTGGCCGCTGTCGCGCTGGCACAGCCGGCATGGGCCCAGGACTGGCCGGCCGCCGGCCGCAACATCCAACTCACCGTGCCCTCGCCCGGCGGCGGCGGCACTGGCGACACCATCGCCCGCATCCTGGCCGAGGAGGTCGGCAAGCGCTTGAACGCCAACTTCGTCATCCTGAACAAGCCGGGCGCCAACGGCAACATCGGCGCCACCGCTGCGGCCAAGGACCCTGCCGACGGCTATCACTTCCTGTTCTCCTGGGCCGGCACGCTGGCCGTGAACCAGGCCAGGTACAAGCAGATGGGCTACGACTCGCAGCGCGACTTCGTGCCCATCGTGCTGGTGGCCGACGTGCCCAACATCCTGGTCGTCCACAACGACCTGCCCATCAAGACCTTCGACGACTTCACGCGCCATGTGAAGGCCAACCCGGGCAAGCTGAGCTACGGCTCCACCGGCATCGGCAGCTCCATGCATCTGGCTGGCGAGTTCTTCCAGCGCGAGTACGGCGCGCAGATGGTGCATGTGCCGTTCTCCAACCCCGGCAACGCGACGACGAACCTGATCTCGGGCGAGATCCAGCTCATGTTCCAGCTCGTTCCCGGCATCGCCGGCCAGGTCAAGTCCGGCCGGGTGCGGGCGATCGGCGTCATGTCGGACAAGCGCTCGCCTGCGCTGCCGGACGTGCCCACCATGGCCGAGATCGGGGCCCCCAGGCTGATGTCGTCGACCTGGTTCGCGCTGCTGGCGCCCAAGGGCACGCCGGCGCCGGTGCTGGAGCGGATGAACACCGCAGCCAACGAGGCGCTGGCCGACGCCGCCGTGCGCAAGCGGCTGGGCGACATCGGCGCCTCGGCGCTGGGCGGCACCGCCCGGCAGCTGGCCGACCACCTCACGTCCGAGATCGACAAGTGGGGTCGCATCGTGCGCGAGGCCAAGATCACGGTGCAGTGAACCTGCCCTCGGCTGGCCCACGCAAGACCATGCGGTCCCGATGAGTGCGTCACCCCATGCCCAGAGCCTGGCCGCGTTGGAGCGGCGCCTGGCCTGGGAGCTGGAGGCCCTGCAGCTGCCCGCTGCGCGCTGGACCAAGGCCCATGGGCACGAGGGCCAGCCCGTGGCCGACGTCGCCATCATCGGTGCCGGCATGGCCGGCCTGGCGCTGGCGGCGGCCTGCCGGCTGCGCGGAATCGATACGCTGCTGCTGGACGAGTCCCCCGCCGGCTTCGAGGGCCCCTGGGTCACCACCGCGCGCATGGAGACGCTGCGCTCGCCCAAGCAACTCGCCGGGCCGGCGCTGGGTCTGCCGTCGCTGACCTTTCGCGCCTGGTACGAGGCGCAGTTCGGCAGCCTGGCCTGGGAGGCGCTGGACAAGATCCCGCGGCCGATGTGGATGGACTACCTGCGCTGGTACCGCGGCGTGCTGGCGATCGAGGTGCACAACGGGCACCGTGTGACGCACCTGCAGCCGCGGGCCGACGGGCTGGTTGCGCTGGACGTGGCGCACGCCGGCCAGCAGCAGCGGCGTTTCGCCCGTCGCGTGGTCATCGCCAGCGGACGCGACGGCCTGGGCGGGCCCTGGGTGCCGGTTTGGGCACAGGCCCTGCCGCGCGAGCGCTGGGCCCATTCGGCCGACGCGCTGGACCACGCCCACCTGGCCGGCATGCGCGTGGGCGTGGTGGGGGCAGGCGCCTCGGCCATGGACAGCGCCGCCACCGCGCTGGAGGCCGGCGCCGCGCGCGTGCACCTGCTGGTGCGCCGGCCGGACATCCCGCGCATCAACAAGAGCAAGGGCGCGGGCAATCCCGGCTTCGTGCACGGCCACGCGCGGCTGCCCGATGACTGGAAGTGGCGCCTGCGCCGCTACATCCACCAGCAGCAGGTGCCACCGCCGCGCGGCAGCACGCTGCGGGTGTCGCGCCAAGCGAACGCCTTCTTTCACCTGAATTGCGCGGTGCAGGGCGCGTCCTGGACCGGTCAGGCGCTGGCGGTGCAGACATCGGCCGGCCCCATCACGCTGGACTTCCTGTTCTTTGCGACCGGCTTCGAGATTGATCTGGCCCGCCGTCCATGGCTGGCCGGCATCGCTCCGCATGTGCGGCTCTGGGGGCAGCGCTACACGCCGCCGCAGGGCCAGGAGGACGCCGAGCTGGCCGCCTCGCCGGACCTGGGCCCCGACTTCGAGTTCCAGGCCCGGGCGGACCTGCCGCTGCCCGGGCTGGACCGCGTCCACTGCTTCTGCTACCCGGCCGCCCTTTCACACGGCACCATCACCGGCGACATACCGGCCATCAGCGAGGGCGCCATCCAGTTGGCCACCGCCCTGGTGCGGCGCTTCCATGTCGAGGACATCGAGCACCAGTTCGAGCGCATGCGGGCCTACGACGACCCCGAGGTCCTGGGCGACGAATGGGTGGACTCACCGCTGCCCACCGAAGAACCACCACCACCGCATGGAGCCTGAACCGTGAGCGACGACAACAGCGCGAGCGCCCCCGTTCCCGATGTCATCGACCAGGCCGCCGGCCTGGCCGCCGCGTCGGCGCTGTGGGCGGTGCGACGCCAGCGGCCCATCGTCGTGCAGGCCACGCAGGCCAGCCATGACGCGCTGCTGTTCGACCCGGTGCAGGGCCTGAGCGTGGCCGACCGGCTGCGTGTCGCGTTGGCCTGCTGCGAGGCGGCGCGGGCCGGTGCGCTGGCAGGCCACTAGCGCCAGCAGCTGCTGGCGCAGGACCAGGGGCCGGCGGCGGCCCTGCCGGCCATGCAGGCCTGGGCCCGTACGCTGACCACCGACCCGCGCCATGGCGACCGCGCCGGCATCGCATCGCTCTACGCCGCCGGGCTGAGCGATGCCGCCATCGTCGCGCTGGCGCAGCTGGTGGCCTTCGTGGCCTACCAGTTGCGCGTGGTGGCGGGGCTGCGGGCGATGGCCGAGCCGGGGGTTGTCTTGCCCGTCGTGCCCGCGTCCGATCAAGCGGCTGCGGGCACAACGCCGGCCGCAGCGCCCGCGCCGCTGATCCGCCATAACGGCTTTACCAATGAGACCCTGGGCTGGCGGTCCTGGCTCCAGCCCCTGGCGATCGAGGATGCGACGCCGTTGCAGTTGGCCGTGCTCGATGAAAGCCATGCCCAGGCGCGCAGCTCCGCCTACTACCGGACGCTGGTGCACCAGCCCTGGATGCTGCGCCACCGCTCCGCCGCCTACAACGCCATCATGTACGCCCCGGGCGGCGCGCCGCGGCACGAACGCGAACTGGCCGCGATGGCGGTATCGGTCACCAACGGCTGCGTCTACTGCACCTCGGTGCACGCGCAGCGCTATGCCCAACTCGCGCGGCGGCACGACACGGTGGAGCAGGTCTTCAGCGATACCGCCAGCGCCGGCAGCACGCCGCGCGAGCAGGCTGTGGTGACATTTGCCCGCGCGCTCACCCAGCGGCCGGCGGCGCTGCACCAGGCGGACATCGCCCCGCTGCGCGCGCAGGGGCTGGCCGATGACCAGATCCTCGACGTGCTGCAGGCCGCAGCCATCTTTGGCTGGGCGAACCGGCTGATGCACAACCTGGGCGAGCCGGTGGCCCCTGACGCGGCTTGAGCGGCGCGGCGGCGCACCCCGACTGGAACAGCGCCGTGAGCACCAACCGGAATGCGGCTCCGGACGGTGCTCTGTGGGCAAACGGCTATTGGGCCGGCCGCGGTGGGCGCTGGCCGCGCAGGCGGGCCGCGGGCTCGGCCACGGACGGCAGGTTGCGGCGCGATGCCAGCACCAGGTCGATGTCCTCCCGGGCGCCGTCGATCAGCACCAGCGCTGCCTTCTCGGCCGCGGCGGGTTTGTGTGCGATCACCGCGTCGAGCACCGCCCGGTGCAAGGGCAACGACGACGCCGGGCCGAACGGGCGCGCGGTGGACACCTCGAAGGACGTGCGCAGCAGGGCGCTGAGGGCGTTGCTCATCTGCACCATCATGCGGTTGCCCGCGGCGCGCAGCAGGCCCTGGTGGAAGGCCAGGTCATGGGCCACGTAGTCGCCGCCGAACTCGATGGCGTCCTTCATGCCGGCATAGGCGGCCTCGATGCGGGCGATGTCCGCCGCCGAGGCGTGTTGTGCGGCCAGCCGGACGGCAGCAGGCTCGACGATGCGGCGCAGCTCCTGCACCTCGCGCAGGAACTCGCGCGTCATGCCGGCCTTGCTCTGCCAGGCCACCACGTCGGAGTCGAACCAGTTCCAGTTCTCGGCCGGCAGCACCCGGGTGCCGACCTTGGGGCCGGTGGACAGCAGGCCCTTGGCCACCAGCGACTTCACGGCCTCGCGCACGACGGTGCGGCTGACGCCCAGCAACTCGCCCAGCTGCGGCTCGGGCGGCAACGCGGCGCCAGGCGGATGGCGGCCAGCGACGATGGCCTCACCCAGCTGGTCCAAGGCATGGCCCAGGACGTTCTTGATGCCTGTGCGGCTGGCCATCAGCGGCTCGGTGTCGCGGCCCCGGGCGGCATGGCGGCCAGGTGGACCAGCGCGGCCCGCAGCAGCTGTGTGGGCGGGTCGGCCACGTCAAGCGCGACGGCCCGCTCGTCCGGGCCCGGTGGCTCCAGGGTCTGCAGTTGGCTTTGCAGCAGCGTGGGGGGCATGTAGTGGCCCTGGCGCGAGGCCAGCCGCTGGGCGATCAGGGCCGGCTCGCCGCGCAGGTGCACCAGCCGCAGGTCGGGCGCGGCGGACCGCAGCCGGTCGCGGTAGGGCCGCCGCAGGGCCGAGCAGGCCACCACCAGCCCCTGGCCCGTGGCATGGCCATCTGCCAGCCGGCGCGCGATGGCGGCCAGCCAGTCCACCCGGTCGGCGTCGGTCAGGGCGATACCGGCGGCCATGCGCAGCACGTTGGCCGGCGGGTGCAGCTCGTCACCTTCGAGAAAGGGCACGGCCAAGGCCACAGCCAATTGGCGACCGAGCGTGCTCTTGCCGCAGCCGCTGACCCCCATCACCACGACGCAAGGCCCGGCGCTGCTGCGGTGGTCAGAGGCGCTGGCCGCTGGCGCCATCGAAGACATGGGCATGCGCCGCCTGGACCTCAAGGTGCACGGTCTCGCCGGGTTGGGCGGCGGTGCGGCCATGCATCACCATGACCAATTGGCGGCCACCGACCTCCACCACCAGTTCGGTCTCGGCACCGGTGGGCTCGGTCACCACCACGCTTGCGGGTATGCCGCTGGCGGCCAGCGCGATGTCGGTGGGGCGGATGCCGTAGTGCACCCGCGCGCCGTCGGCACAAGCGGCGCCGGGCGGCAGCGGCCAGGCCGCGCCCAGGGCCTGGGCCGCGCCGCCGCCAACCGTTGCTTCCAGTATGTTCATGGACGGCGAGCCGATGAACTGGGCGACGAACAGGTTGCCGGGTCGGTCGAACAACTCCAGCGGCGTGCCGATCTGCTCGATCCGGCCGTCGTGCATCACGACGATGCGGTCGGCCATGGTCATGGCCTCGATCTGGTCGTGGGTGACGTAGACGGTGGTGGTCTTCAGCCGCTGGTGCAGGGCCTTGATCTCGGCCCGCATGGCCACGCGCAGCTTGGCATCCAGGTTGGACAGTGGCTCGTCGAACAGGAACACCTTGGGGTCGCGCACGATGGCGCGGCCCATGGCCACGCGCTGGCGCTGGCCGCCCGACAGCTCGGCCGGCCGCCGCTTCAGGAATTCGGTGAGGTTGAGGATCCTGGCCGCGGCCTGCACCCGCTCCTGTATCAGCTTCTTGTCGGCCTTTCGCACGCGCAAGGAGAAGGCCATGTTCTCCTCGACCGTCATGTGCGGATAGAGCGCGTAGCTCTGGAACACCATGGCGATGTCGCGCGCCTTGGCCGGCAAGTCGGTCACGTCGCGCGCGTCAATGGCGATGCTGCCGCCCGACACCTGCTCCAGCCCGGCGACGATGCGCAGCAGCGTCGACTTGCCGCATCCCGACGGCCCGACCAGGACCAGAAACTCGCCGTCGGCAATGTCGAGCTGGATATCGTGCAGAACCTGCACGTGTCCGAACGACTTCGCGACATTGCGGACTTCGATTGTGGCCATGCGGATGAACCTCCCGTCTGCATCAACGACGATTTGCCGCCGACGGTCAACAGGCTGCCGGCATCGGGCGCGAAACGTCAAGTATCTGTCCCGCCAAGTCAATCGATACCGGGCCCCGGCACCGAAGATCAGCGGCAGCGCCGCTGCGGATTCCGAGCGCCGCGGCGGCGTCGGAGTCGCTCCGGACAAGGGCCGGAGTCCAAAACAATGGGAGGAGCACAGATGGCAAGAATGAATGGCATCACCCGCCGTCACTTCGGCAAGGCGGCGCTGCTGGCAACGGCGGCGAGCGCGTTCCCGGCGCCGTTCGTTAGGAGTGCGGACCCGGTGGTCATCAATCACTGGAGCTGGCTCGCCGCGTCCGACGGCGAGGTCTGGGCGCAGATGATCGCCAACTTCAACGACGCCCACAAGGACAAGGGCATCGAGATCAAGATGGAAGTGGTGCCGGAGGAGCAATACAACACCAAGGTGCTGGCCGCCGCCGCCAGCGGCCAGGCCCCGGACTTCGGCTGGGGCACGGCCGGCGTGCGCGCGCAATGGGCCCAGGACGGCGTCATCGTGCCGCTCGACGACGTCGCCGCGAGCGCCGGGCTCGATCTCGCCGATTTCTCCGAATTCTCGCTGAAGATGTCCCGCTATCCGAAGTACGACAACAAGCTCTTCATGATCCCCATGGACCTGATGAGCCTGCAGCCGGAGGTCAATGTTGACCACGTCAAGGAAGCCGGGCTCGACCCCGAGAAGTTCCCTCAGGACGGCGCCACGCTGATCGAATGGGCCAAGGCGATGACGAAATCGGAGGGCGACAAGGTCACGCGCTCCGGCATCATGATGACGGCGTCGGGCGTGCAGCCGACGGTGACCTGGGGCATCGTCGCCGAGCAGATGGGCTTCCAGCGCGCCAGCGACGACCTCAAGACCGCGGCCGTCAATCCCGAGGCCGGCAAGGCGGCGATGCAGTGGGTGCTCGATCTCTTCGACACGCACAAGGTGTCGACGCGCGACGTCACCGACCGCTACAAGGCCTTCGGCACCGGCCAGGGCTCTGTGTTCTGGACGGGACCGTGGACGCTCAACGGCTATCTCGAGCAGAAGCTGCCGTTCCGCACCTATCTCTTCCCCAAGATCGGCGAGAAGCAGCTGACCTATTTCGAGATGGGCGGCATGGAATTCTACGTGCAGCCGGACACGGCCCGCTACGAGGCCAGCATGCAGGCGGTGAAGTGGCTGTCGGACAACAGCTTCCTGTGGACGACCAAGGGCCGCGGCGCCAGCCCGCGCAAGTCGATCCTCGACAACCCCGACTACAAGTCCTCGGGCGCATCCTGGGACGTGCGCGGCGCCTTCGTCGAGGGTATGGCGTTCGCGACCGCAGGCGAGATTCCCGTGCTCGCCGGGCCGAACTTCACCATCTATTCCGGCGGCAACTTCCTGGCCAAGACGCTCGAGGGCGTCTGGGCCGGCCAGAAGAAAATCGACCAGGCCATGGCCGAGATCCAGGAGCAATGGCAAAAGGACCTGGACGCGGGTTGACCTCATGTAGGGGCGGGTCTTAGACCCGCCCCCACAATGGTGCAGCAGGCTCCCATGGCGGCGATGGCCACGACCATTGCGCGGCGCCGTCGCGACGAGGAGCGCACCGATTGGGTCGGTTACGTCTTCGTCGCGTTCTTCACGATCCCGTTCCTGCTCTTCAACATCGCGCCGATCTTCTTCGGCGCCTATGTGGCGTTCACGAAGTGGGGTATCTTCGGCAAGCCCAAATGGGTCGGGCTGCAGAATTTCAGGGATGCCTTCGGCGACGAGTTCGTCGCCATCGCCTTCAAGAACACGGTCCTTTACGGACTGATCATCGTTCCCTGCGTGGTCGTCATCGGGCTCGCCTTCGCGATCTATGTCCATCAGCGCTGGCCGCTGTCGGGGCTGGCGCGCGCCTTGTTCTTCTCGCCCTATGTCGTGTCGGCGACCGTGATCGGCCTCGTCTGGGTGTGGATGCTCGACACCCAGTTCGGCCTGATCAACCACTATCTCGGCTATCTCGGCATCGACGACGTGCCGTGGCTGACGAGCACGCGCTGGTCGCTGTTCGGCGTCAGCATCGCCTCGGTGTGGTGGGATCTGGGACTGGCCTTTGTGCTGTTGCTGGCCGCGCTCCAGGACGTGCCGCGCGACCTCCACGAGGCGGCGTCCGTCGAC
The DNA here is from genome assembly GCA_046160725.1 of Aquabacterium sp. Lineage (GTDB taxonomy): Bacteria > Pseudomonadota > Gammaproteobacteria > Burkholderiales > Burkholderiaceae_C > JBJXHB01. Next base: position 1,239 of record JBJXHB010000202.1, on the reverse strand, counting down.
GGCGCCAACCACTGGCAACGCCTGTGGCTGGTGATCCTGCCGCAGCTGCGGCCGGTCATCAGCCTGGTCGTGACGCTGCAGATGATCTCGTCCTTGCGCATCTTCAGCCAGATTTACGTCATGACCAACGGCGGCCCGGCGTCTACCTCGTCATCAGTCATCTACTACATGTACACCACCGCGATTCAGCGCCAGCTGTTCGGCTACGCCTCGGCCGTGGCGATGCTGCTGTTCCTGATGATCATCGCGATGACGATCATCCTTCGCCTCGTCGTCCGCGAGCGTTGAGCCATGCGGACGTCGCTTGCAAGGACCATCAACCGGCCCCTTCGCGCCTACGGGCTGCGCATCGGCACGGTCCCGGTCTGGCTGATCGGTCTTGCCGTCGCCGTCCTCTGGGCGATGCCGTTCGTGTGGATGATCTCGACCTCGCTGAAGTTTCCGGGCGACGTCATGACGGTCGACATCGAGTGGCTGCCGCGGCGCGTCACCTTCGACAACTATCTGAAGATGTTCAGCGAGTATCCGGTCGCCCGCTGGTTCTTCAACAGCGTCTTCGTTTCCGCGGTGAGTACCGGCCTCAACATCCTGTTCGGCGCCATGGCGGGCTATGCGCTGGCGCGCCTCAGGTTTCCCGGCCGCGATGCCCTCTTCTTCCTGTTCATCGCCTCGATGATGATCCCGACGGAGATCACGGTCGTGCCGCTGCTGCTCGGCATCATCAAGATCGGCTGGTGGAACAGCTATCAGGCGCTGATCGTCCAGCCGCTGACTCTGGTCTACAGTGTCTACATCTTCCGCCAATTCTATCTCAACTTCCCGCGCGACCTCGAGGACGCCGCCAAGATGGACGGCGCCGGCCACTTCCTCGTCTTCTGGCGCATCGCCCTGCCGATGGCGCGGGCGCCGCTGATCGCCGCCACGGTGATCGTCTTCACCCTCAACTGGAACAATTTCCTGTGGCCGCTGCTGGCCGTCTCTTCCGAGGAGATGAAGACGCTACCGGTCGGCATCGCCGCCTTCGCGCCGGTGATCGGCACGCGAACCCAGCTCGAAGGCTTCGCGCTGGGCATGGCCGGCGTCACCGTGCTCAGCGTGCCGACTTTGCTGTTGTTCTTCTTCCTGCAACGATACTTCATCCAGGGGCTTTCCAGCGGCGCGGTGCGAGGATGACCATCGCCTGTAGGGGCGGGTCTAAGACCCGCCCGTCGTGCCGTTGCGCCGTCGCGGGGGGGGGGT
>JBJXHB010000201.1:0-10838 GCA_046160725.1 Aquabacterium sp. | reverse complement strand
TACATCGACCCCAAGCTGTCGCGCGATGTCACCACCATTACCCTGTCGTACACCTTCTTCGAGGTCGGTGGCAAGGTGCCGGCTGCGCCGTCGGCCGGCGTCGTTCGTGCCGAGCCGAAGGTCTGAGTCATGAACGACCAACCCGGCCAGGATCTCAGGCAGGCGGTGGCCCGCAAGGGCTCGTTCGTCGGCACGTTTCGGGCCGTGGCCTGGAGTTTCCTGGGTATCCGCCGAGGAGCGGGCTATGAGCGCGATGTCAGCGAGCTCAACCCGATCCACGTGGCGGTGGCGGGTGTGGCCGCTGCCGCTGCGTTTGTCGTCGGGCTCATCGTATTGGTCAATTGGATCGTCGGCTCCGGCGTCATGCGTTGACCAGCCTTTGGACCGCGCCCACACCCACTGAATGATCGATCTGTCAGGAGAACGTCGCCCCATGTCCGCCGCTGCGCCACACGGAACCACCCCGTACTACTTCATCCCATCGCCGTCCGGCTTTCCGGCCATGGCAGCACTGGGCCTGTTCTTCGTGATCCTGGGCGCAGGCCAGTGGATCAATGGTGCCGACTGGGGACCTTGGAGTCTGCTGCTGGGCATGGCGATCTGGCTGGGCACATTGTTCCGCTGGTTTGGGCAAGCCATCAGCGAGAGTGAGGGCGGGCAGTATTCGGACCGGGTGGATGTGTCTTTCCGCTGGAGCATGAGCTGGTTCATCTTCTCGGAGGTGATGTTCTTTGCGGCCTTCTTCGGGGCGCTGTATTGGGCTCGCGTACATGCCTTGCCGATGCTGGGCAATCTGGAGCACCAGCTGCTGTGGCCGGATTTCAAGGCCATCTGGCCGAGCCAGATGCCCGGCCTGGTGACCGCCGCGCCCGCAGGCGTGGTGGAGCCGTTCCAGCTCATTGGACCTTGGCCGATTCCGACCATCAACACTGCGCTGCTGCTGACATCGGGTGTCACGCTGACCATTGCGCACCATGCGCTGATCGCCAACCAACGCAGCAAGACCATCGTCTGGATGTGGATCACCGTCATCCTGGGTGCGACGTTCCTCGGGTTCCAGGCGTACGAGTACGTCCATGCCTATCGCGACCTGAACCTGAAACTCAGCTCCGGCATTTTCGGATCGACCTTCTTCATGCTGACCGGCTTCCACGGCTTCCACGTGTTTGTCGGCATGCTGATGCTGCTGTTCATCACGCTGCGCCTGATGAAGGGGCACTTCACGCCGCAGCGCCACTTTGGATTCGAAGGCGCCGCCTGGTACTGGCACTTCGTGGATGTGGTTTGGATCGGCCTGTATGTGGTGGTCTACTGGCTCTGATCCTGATGCCCAACGAACGCGCCGCCTTCGGGCGGCGCTTTTTCTTCCGGCGCCGCAGGCGTCAGGCCTGCAGGCAGAAGACGGGTCAGCGTGTTACCGGCAGCCCGTGCGGCGCAATCCAGCCGAGCTTCCAGCCCAGCATGATGAAGAGGAACAGGCCAACCGACACCGCGACCCGGAGCGCGAGCGCACGGGCCATGCGCTTGTCCGGCACCTTGGGATCGACAGGGCGGTCGGGACGGCGCAGCATGAACCAGCCGGCGCCGGCCAAGGCGGCCAGTACCAATGCCAACGCAACCACGATCAAGGTCTTCATCGGCCAGGATTATCCGTGGCCGACCCCGGGGCCAGATCTGTCATGAGGAGACCCCTCGACTGGCGCTGGATGCTGGCCACATTGGTCGTCGCGGCTTTGGGTGCGCGGCTGGGCGTATGGCAGCTGGACCGGGCGCGGCAGAAGCTGGACCTGCAGGCTTCTATGCAGGCGCGCGCTGACATGCCAGCGCTGCCGTCGCGGCAACTGGCACAGGACGCGACAACGGCGGCGGGCCAATGGCATCGCCCAGCCACGGTGACGGGGCGCTGGTGGCCGCAGCGCACGGTGCTGTTGGACAACCGCCAGATGGGCGGTCGGCCCGGGTTCTTCGTCCTGACACCGCTGCGCCTGACCGATGGCGGCGTGCTGATGGTGCAGCGTGGCTGGTTGCCGCGCGATCCGATCGACCGTGTCCGCGTCGAGCCGCCCCTGCTGCCTGTAGGTGAAGTGATCGTGTCCGGGCGCATCGCCCCGCCGCCGTCGCGGCTGCTGGACTTCGGCGACGCCGGCCAGGGCTTGATCCGGCAGAATCTCGACCTTGATACCTTCGCGGCCGAGATCAGTGAGCCGCTGTTGCCCGTGACGTTGTTGCAGCTGCCGGGCGCTGCCGATGGTGATGGTCTTGCGCGCGACTGGCCCAGGCCTGCGGTCGATGTTTCCAAAAACCACGGCTATGCCTTTCAATGGTTTTCGCTCAGCGCGCTCGTGATCGGCCTCTATGCCTGGTTCCAGTTCCGCCAACCCGCCGCCGCCTCGACCTGAGCAGCCGCTGGGCATGACGGTGCATGCCTTGCCGGATCTGGCTTCGGTCGGTCAGCGACGCGGTGGGCGGCTGCGTATGCTGCTGTTGCTGCTGGTGTGCGCCGCGCCGGTGTTGGCCAGCTACTTCATGTACTTCGTGGTGCGGCCAGACGGTGCCGGCGCGGCCTACGGCGCCATCATCGACCCGCCGCGCGATCTGCCGTTGGCCGATGCGTTCGATCTAGCTGGCAAGCCCGTCGCACTGGCCAGCCTGCGACGCCAGTGGTTGGTTGTGGCGGTCGGGCCGTCGCGCTGCGACGAGGCCTGCGAGCGACGCCTGTACCTGCAGCGTCAGGTGCGCGAGATGCTGGGGCGTGAGCGTGAGCGCGTGGACAAAGTCTGGTTGATCACCGACGACGCGGTCATGGCGCAGCCGCTGCGGCGGGCCTTGGAGGCCACCCCCGCCATGCACCTGTTGCGGCTGCCTGCCACTCAGGCCGATGCCTGGTTGATACCGGCGCCCGGGCAGCGCATCGACGATCACTTGTACATCGTCGATCCGATGGGGCGGTTGATGATGCGCATGCCAACGGATGCCCAGCCCGCGCGCGTCAAGCGTGACCTGGACCGGCTGCTGCGGGCCTCAGCCAGCTGGGACAACGCGGGACGCTGAGCGATGGCCGTCGATCTTGCACCGGTCGGCCAGCTGCTGCTGGTGGCGGCCACGATTGCTGCACTGCCGCTGGCTTGGTGGTGGTTGCGGCATCGCGCAAAGGACATCACCGTGAGCATGGCCGCGCTGACCGCGCTGGTGCTGTTTCTGACCTTCGATCTGATCGTGTTTGGCGCCTTTACTCGGCTCACTGACTCGGGGCTGGGCTGTCCGGACTGGCCGGGCTGCTACGGTTCCGCTTCCCCGGCCGGGGCAACCGGCGCGATCACGGCCGCCCAGACCGCGCTGCCAGACGGCCCGGTGACCTGGACCAAGGCCTGGATAGAGATGATCCACCGTTACCTGGCCATGACTGTTGGCGCGTTGATCCTCGCGATGGCGGTTGTGGCCTGGCGGGCCCGCCCCACGGTGTCGGTGGTTTGGCCGATGCTGACCTTGGTCTGGGTGATCGTCCAAGGCCTGTTCGGCAAGTTCACGGTGACGATGAAGCTGTTTCCGGCCGTCGTCACCGCCCATCTGCTGGGTGGTCTGCTGTTGCTGGCCATGCTGGTGGCCCAGCTCGAGCGCCTTCGGGCAACTGTCGCACCGCCCTACGGCGCCGCGGCGGCGGGCTTGCGGTCGGCCGCTGCCTGGACATTGGGTGTCGTGGGCATCCAGGCCGCCCTTGGCGGCTGGGTCAGCACGAACTACGCGGTGCTGGCCTGCCGCGGGTTTCCGCAGTGCAATGACCAGTGGTGGCCGCCAATGGCCTTCGAGGCCGGGTTTGAGCTGTGGCGCCCGCTGGGCCAGGGCGCCGCCGGCCACTTTGTGCCGGTCGAGGCGCTGGTCGCCATCCACATGGTGCATCGCCTGTTTGCCGTGGTGGCGCTTTTCGTGGTGGGCTGGCTGTGCCTGCGGTTGTGGCGGCACGGCACGGTGGCCGGGCGTCGGGCGGCGTTGGGTCTGGTGGCGTTGCTGGGCCTTCAGCTGCTGAGCGGCCTGTCGAACGTGGTCCTGGACTGGCCGCTGGTCGCGGCCTTGATGCACTCGGCCGGCGCGGCCGCGCTGGTGGCCCTGCTGACTTCGGTCGCCATGCGGCCCGCCACCTGAGCAACGGGCCCTGCCATGACCAGCCCTCAAGCCTCCACCGTCACCGGACTGTCGCGATGGTCGCAGTTCATGGCGCTGACCAAGCCGCGGGTGGTCCAGCTGATCGTGTTCTGCGCCCTGATCGGCATGTTGCTGGCCGTGCCCGGCTGGCCGCAGTGGTCGCTGGTCGTGCCGGCGGTGGTCGGCATCTGGTTGGTCGCGGCTGCGGCGGCGGCGTTCAATTGTCTGGTCGAGCAGACCATTGACCGCCGGATGGCACGCACGGCCTGGCGCCCGACCGCGCGCGGCGAACTCGGCAACGGCGAGGCCTTGTTGTTCTCGGCCGTGCTGGGCGGCGCCGGTTGCGCCGTTCTGCTGCTCTGGGTCAATGCGTTGACCATGTGGCTGACGCTGGCCACCTTCGTCGGCTACGCCGTGGTCTACACCGTCATCCTGAAGCCTCTCACGCCACAAAACATCGTGATCGGCGGCGCGTCAGGCGCCATGCCGCCGGTGTTGGGATGGGCCGCCATGACCAACGATGTCGGGCCGGAGGCGATGGTGCTGTGCCTGATCATCTTTCTGTGGACGCCGCCGCACTTCTGGGCGCTGGCGCTGTACCGCACCGAGGACTACCGACGTTCGGGCCTGCCCATGCTGCCGGTGACGCATGGGGCGCACTTCACCCGCTTGCATGTGCTGCTGTACACCTGGGTCCTGCTGGCGGCGACGCTGCTGCCCTTTGTGATCCGCATGAGTGGCTGGCTTTATCTGGCAGCGGCCCTGGTGCTGGGCGGTTGGTTCATCGGCCATGCCTGGCGCCTGTGGCGTGGCTACACCGATGCGCGTGCCCGGTCAATGTTCTGGTTTTCCATCTGGTACCTGGCGGCACTTTTTGCGGCGCTGCTGGTCGACCACTACACCATGCCCTGGATTGGATGACCATGCCCGAAGCACCGGCTCGACGCCCTACGTCGCAGGAGGCGCGGCGGTATTGGCTGACGGCGATGCTCGCCCTCAGTCTGGCGGCCGCGGGCTGCGGCCGGGAGCCCGGCGCGCCCAAGTTCAAGGGCATCGACATCACCGGCGCGGACTACGCCCGGACGCTGACGCTGCTCGACCCGGACGGGCAAACGCGCAGCCTGGCCGAGTTCAAGGGCAAGGTGGTCGCGGTCTTCTTCGGCTATACCCAGTGCCCGGATGTCTGCCCGACCACCATGGCCGAGCTCTCCCAGGTCCGCAAGAGTCTCGGCGCCGACGGCGAGCGCATCGTCGGCATCTTCGTCACGGTCGATCCGGAACGCGACCAGCCGGCGTTGCTCAAGGAATATGTCGGCAATTTCGGCCCGGGATTCGTCGCGCTGCACGGGTCGATGGAGCAGACCCAGGCGGCGGCGCGCGAGTTCAAGGTGTTCTTCGCCAAGGGCCCTGTGCGTGCCGGTCAGTACACCGTCGACCATACCGCTGGCATATACCTGTTTGACGCACAGGGGCGAGTCCGGGTGTTCACGCGCCACGGCAGCGGCGTCCAGGCGCTGGCCGACGACCTGAAGGCCCTGCTGGCGCTGCCGTCCTGACCAGCGCCTCACGAGCCGCGGCGACGCTGGTCTGGTCGTGGCGTGCCGCTGCAGACAGCGGCGGTCCGGTCAGGCCGCCACGGCCTCGAGAGCCTTGCGCATCTTCTTCATCGCGGCCACCTCGATCTGGCGGATGCGCTCGGCGCTGACGCCGTATTCCGCCGCCAGCTGATGCAGGGTCATGCCGCCTGAGGCATCGTCATTGACCTTCAGCCAACGCTCTTCGACGATGCGGCGGCTTCGTTGGTCCAACACCTCCAGGGCGCGGCGGATCCCCTCACCCGACAGGGCGTCGCGGTGGCGCGCCTCGATCACGCGGGTCGGCTCGGAGGCATCGTCGGCCAGGTACGCAATGGGCGCATAGCTGTCCTCGCCATCGTCGTCCTGGGGCTCCAAGGCCACGTCGCCGCCGGCCATCCGGGTCTCCATCTCAACCACTTCCTCAGGCTTGACGTTGAGGTCCCGCGCCACCCGGGCGATCTCATCGGCCGAGAGGGAGCCGCGATGGGTGCGGTCGTCGGTGGCGTCGCCCTTCAGGCTGGCCTTCATGGACCGCAGATTGAAGAACAGCTTGCGCTGGGCCTTTGTCGTGGCCAGCTTGACCAGCCGCCAGTTGCGCAGGATGTATTCGTGGATTTCGGCCTTGATCCAGTGCAGCGCATAGCTGACCAGCCTCACACCCTGCTCCGGATCGAACCGCTTGACGGCCTTCATCAGGCCGACGTTGCCTTCCTGGATCAGGTCGCCGTGGGGCAGGCCATAACCCAGGTACTGGCGCGCCACGGAGACCACCAGCCGCAGGTGTGACAGCACCAGACGCCGCGCGGCGCCCAGGTCGCTGGCGTCGCGGAGCTGGCGCGCCAGCCCAGACTCCTCTTCAGCGGTGAGCATCGGCAGGCGATTGACGGCCGAGATGTAGGCGTCCAGGTTGCCCAGCGAGGGCACCACGGCGAACGGGTCGCGGACGGCCAATACAGCAGAGGTCGATGTGGTCATGTCGGAATCAGATGCCTTGAGACCCTAGGGGTTCCACGAATATTAGCACTCTCGTCAATGGAGTGCCAAGGCACCGACTTTCACCAACCTCAACGACTTGCCTAGCAGAGTCAATGGACACGGAGACATGTGAGCGCATGCTTCTACTTTGTATCAGTGGGCGCGCATTCACTTCACGCGAGACCCTAGGTGCATGCCCAGGCTATGTCCGACCGCCGCCGCCCAGCCGGAGCCGCCGAGCCGACTCCTCAGCCCGGACATCGTCGATTTCGCGCATGACCCCGCCCAGGTCAACCGGCCCGCGCGGCCTCTGGAAACGGCCGGTCAGCGGTGTGTCCTGGCGCAGCACGCCGCGCTGGTAGTGCGACCAGATCTCGGCGCCGTACTCGGACTGGCGCAAGGTCGGCTCAAAGCGACCGAAGAAGTCGCGCAGGTTGCCGACGTCGCGCAGCAGCATGCGCTGCGCATGGTTGTTGCCGGCGGCATCCACCGCCTGCGGCAGGTCGATGATCACCGGCCCGTCCGCGGCCAGCAGGATGTTGAACTCGGACAGGTCGCCGTGCACCACGCCAGCCAACAGCATGCGCACCACCTCGGCCAGCAGAGTGCCGTGGTGCAGGCGCGCCTGCTCCGGCGTCAAGGCGACATCGTTCAGGCGTGGTGCGGCGGCACCTTCGGCGTCCACCACCAGGTCCATGAGCAGCACGCCGTCCAGGAACATGTGTGGATGGGGCACACGAACACCCGCGGCCGCCAGGCGGTACAGCGCATCCACCTCCGCGCTCTGCCATGCCGCCTCCATGGCCTGCTTGCCAAAGCGAGTGCCCTTGGCCATGGCCCGTGCCTGGCGTGAGTTCTTCACGCGGCGGTTCTCGGTGTAGTCCACTGCCTGCCGGAAGCTGCGCTGGTTGGCTTCCTTGTAGACCTTGGCGCAGCGGGTCTCGGTGCCACAGCGCACGACGTAGACCTGCGCCTCCTTGCCGCTCATCAACTGCCGCAGCACGGCGTCGATGAGGCCCTCCTCGATCAGCGGCAGCAGCCGCGGCGGTGTCTTCATCGGTGGATTGTCGGCCCACTGGGCCGGCGGCGTGTGGGTGCGCGGCCTCAAACGTTGAACAGGAAGTTCATCACGTCACCATCCTTGACGACATAGTCCTTGCCTTCCGCGCGCATCTTGCCGACGTCCTTGGCACCCTGTTCGCCACCGCACCGCATGAAGTCGTCGAAGGCGATGGTCTGGGCCCTGATGAAGCCGTGCTCGAAATCGGTGTGGATCACGCCCGCCGCCTGCGGAGCCGTGTCGCCGACGTGGATGGTCCAGGCCCGCACTTCCTTGGGCCCAACGGTGAAGTAGGTCTGCAGGCCGAGCAGCGTGAAGGCGGCGCGGATCAGCCGGTTCAGGCCAGGCTCGCTCTGCCCCATCTCGGCCAGGAAGAGCTGGCGGTCCTCGTCGGCCATGTCGGCCAGCTCGGCCTCGGTCTTGGCACAGATGGCCACCACCGGTGCGTTCTGGGAATGGGCGTATTCGCGCAGCCGGTCCAGGTAGGCATTGCCCTCGAAACCATCCTCCGCGACGTTGGCCACAAACATCGCCGGCTTGGCGGTGATCAGGCACAGCGGCTTGAGCACCACGCGCTCCTCGCGGCTGAAGTCGATGCTGCGCACCGGGCGGCCCTGGTCGAGCGTGGCCTGGCATTTGTTCAGAACGTCGACCAGGCGTTGCGCCTCCTTGTCGCCACCGGCCTTGGCCAGCTTGATGCTGCGCTGCAACGTCTTTTCCACTGTCGCCAGGTCGGCCAGGCACAACTCGGTCAGGATGACCTCGATGTCGGCGATCGGGTCGACCTTGCCGGCCACATGGATCACGTTCTCGTCGTCGAAACAACGCACCACGTTGATGGTGGCGTCGGTCTCCCGGATATGGCTGAGGAACTGGTTACCCAGGCCCTCGCCACGGCTGGCCCCGGCCACCAGGCCCGCGATATCGACGAACTCCACGATCGCCGGCACCACCCGTTCCGGACGGGCGATGCCGGCCAGCTGCTGCAAACGGGGGTCTGGCAGCTCGACGATGCCCACGTTGGGCTCGATGGTGCAGAAGGGGTAGTTCTCGGCCGCGATGCCGGCTTTGGTCAGCGCGTTGAAGAGGGTGGACTTGCCGACGTTGGGCAGGCCCACGATGCCGCATTGCAGGCTCACGGGAGGATCCTTGGGGATGGGTTGCCGTCGCGGCCAGCAACAGCGCGCCGAAAGCGCGGCCGGGAATGAAAGCAGGCGGCCATCTGCCGGACAGTTGGCCGATTCTACGAGGTGGGGATCCCTACAATCCCGCCCATGCAAGCCATCGATGTCTGCATCCGCGGTGCCGGCATCGTCGGGATGAGCCTGGCGCTGGCGCTGTCGCGCCAGGGGCTCGCCATCGGTTTGGTGGGTGCTGGACCGGACAAGGATGCGGCAGACGCGGCCGACGACCTGCGCACCTATGCGTTGAACGCGGCCTCAAGGGGGCTGCTGTCGGAATTGAAGGTCTGGCCGGCGTTGCCGATAGATGCCATCACGCCAGTGCGCGACATGCGCGTGCACGGCGATGCCCTGGACGCCAAGCTGTCCTTTTCAGCGCCGGACCAGGCCCAGCCGGCGTTGGCCTGGATCGTGGACGCCCAGGCCTTGATGGGCGTCTTGCGCCAGGCTCTGCAGTTCGCGCCTGGGGTGCAATGGCTCGGTGCACCCGTTGCGGCGCCACTGCAGGTCCTGGCCGAAGGCCGTGCCTTGCAATCCCGGGCCGAGTTCGGCATACACATTGACCGCCAACCCTACGGACACAGCGCCATGGCGGCGCGCCTGGTGTCGGATCGCCCGCATGCCGGTTGCGCCTGGCAGTGGTTCGGCAACTCGGGCGTGCTGGCCCTGTTGCCTTTCGACCGGCCCGCGCCCGGTTGTTGCTTCGGTCTGGTCTGGTCGCTGCCTGCCGACCACACGGAGCGCTTGTTGGCGTTGGAGGCAGCGGATTTCGAGCGTGAACTGAACACCACCACGAACGGTTCCTGCGGTGTGTTGCGGCTTTCCAGTGAGCGTGCCCTGTGGCCGCTGGCGCTGCAGCAGGCCCATCCCACCTACGGAGCGGGATTCGTCGCGGTCGGCGATGCGGCGCATGTGGTCCACCCGTTGGCCGGCCAGGGCCTCAATCTGGGGCTGGCCGACGTGGCCGCATTGGCCAAGACCTTGGCCGAGCGGGAGTCCTGGCGCGCACTGGGCGACGAACGTTTGCTGGCACGTTATGCGCGCCAACGCCGCATACCGACCTGGGCCATGTCGCGCCTGACCGACGGCATGCTGCACCTCTTTGCGGCGCCAGCGGCGCCGTTGCGGGAACTTCGAAACCGAGGCCTGACTCTGGTAGAACACCTGCCGCCCCTGAAGCGCTGGCTGACAGGGCGGGCGGCAGGCTGACACCTGGCCCCGCCACGGCGGGACCGGGTGCCGGCTGCCGACACCGAACCGCCTACCTTGCCATCATGACAAGACCGATGCCCATGTTGATCACCACCTACCGTACCTTGAGAGGTCTTCTGGGCCTGACCTTGGCGTTGTCTGCGCTTGGCGTCCTGGCCGACGAAGTGGTGATCCGCAAGGTACTGGCCGAGCGGATTCCCAACTTGCCCAAGATCGACGAAGTCACCAAGTCACCGCTGCCCGGGCTGTGGGAGGTGCGCATGGGTACGGACATCATCTACACCGACGCCGCGGCCGCTATCGTGGTCCAGGGCAGCCTGATCGACACCCGCACCCGCAGCAATTTGACCGAGGCCCGCATCGACAAGCTGATGGCCATCGACTTCGCCAGCCTGCCGCTGAAAGACGCGGTGCTGATCAAGCAAGGCAACGGGTCGCGGCGCATCGCCGTCTTTGGTGACCCGAACTGCGGCTACTGCAAACGGCTGGAAGCCGATCTGGCCAAGCTCAAGGACGTGTCGATCTATACCTTCGTATATCCGATCCTCGGGCCTGAGTCGACGCGCCTGTCACGCGACCTTTGGTGCGCCAAGGACGCCGCCAAGGGCTGGCGGGACTGGATGCTGTCCAGCAAGGAGCCGGCCCGGGCGGGCGCATCCTGCAACACCGAAGCCATTGAGCGCAATGTCGAGC